>CAXBOY010000025.1:0-33438 GCA_963977405.1 uncultured Gammaproteobacteria bacterium | reverse complement strand
GGGGCTATAGGCGGTAGGATATTGAGTAGCTCGTCCTAGTGGAATCTCATTCATTGCTTAATGCACTCTCACAAATTAATGACGTAGGCCTGTGCCTCGGCGAAGCAAGGCTATACAGATTACATACAGCACGAGCACGAAAAGGCATAGCATACCCAGCGACCAGACTATGTTCACGTCGGAGCTACCAAGAAAGCCATAACGGAAAGTATTTACCATGTAGAAAATGGGATTAAACGAGGACACTATTCGACCGGCGCTTGGCAGTAACTCTACCGAATAGAATACCCCCCCAAGATAGATAAGAGGTGTTAGTACAAAGGTAGGGATTATCGAGATGTCATCGAAACTATTTGCAAAGAGAGCATTCAAGAAACCTGCAAGCGAGAACACTACGGCCGTCATCAAGACAACAAGAATGGTAATAGGAAGATTGTAGATTGAGAGATCCGTAAACGCGAAAGACATTAACGTAACAATAAACCCAACTGCTAGACCACGAGCCACACCGCCGGCGATAAAACCGCAAAGGATGACGTAATTGGGTACGGGCGAGACTAGCAATTCTTCGATGCTACGCTGAAATTTTTGGCTGAAGAAAGAGGACACTACATTCGCGTAAGAGTTTTGGATGACTGCCATCATGATCAGCCCTGGCACAATAAAGTCCATATAATCGAAACCGCCCATGTCGCCTATCCTGCGACCGATGAGGTTACCGAAGATCAAGAAGTACAATCCTATTGTGATTGCTGGAGGCACTAAGGTTTGCACCCAAATCCGAGCAAAGCGCCTGATCTCTTTTACTAAGATCGTTTCGAAAGCGATGTATTTATAATTGGCCAGCATACCGGGTGAACACCTTCTGATTGAATGTGAATAGCTATGCGTTTTTTAATCTCGCGAGGAATAGCTGCTCAAGTCGGTTGGTTTTATTGCGTAGTCCCTTCACGCCAATGTTGTGCGCCTGTAAATGTTCAAACACCCCATTGATGTCCTCGTCTTTACCAATATCGACTTCGAAACTGTGGGGATCAACTAAACGGCTACGCTCGATTGAGAGCGCGGTGAACGCGCTAGGCTCTATCTCTTCGCGCAGATCGAACACAAGGGTTTGCGAGTCCAGTTTATTGAGCAGTAGTTTCATGCTCGTGTTCTCAATAATGCGGCCTTCGTCGATGATCGCTATATTGCGACAAAGGCTCTCGGCCTCTTCCAAATAGTGGGTTGTCAGAATAATGGTAGTGCCATTGTTGTTTATCTCTTGCAGGAACTCCCACATCGAGCGTCGCAATTCGATATCAACACCAGCTGTAGGCTCGTCTAGGATCAACAAGCGCGGCTCATGGACGAGTGCGCGTGCGATCATCAGCCTGCGCTTCATGCCTCCGGAGAGCATGCGCGCGCGATCATTACGCTTATCCCAAAGCCCGAGCTTCTTCAGGTATTTCTCAGTGCGCTCTCTTGCCAAGGCGCGGGGCAGCCCGTAATAACCCGCTTGGGTCATGACGATATCCATAACCTTTTCGAAGAGGCTGAAATTTACTTCTTGGGGGACTATACCGAGGTCGAGTTTGGTCTCGTAGACGTGGGTTGCCACATCTTTACCAAAAACACTAACGGTGCCCGAGGTCTGTTTTACGAGAGTGGAGATCACGCCGATGGTAGTAGACTTACCTGCACCGTTTGGACCTAATAAAGCGAAGAAGTCTCCCTCTTTCACCTCAAGGTCGACTCCCTTAAGGGCCTGGTGTCCATTCCCATAGGTCTTGTACAAATCTTTTATCGATATGGCGCTAGTCATACTCGTTACTTCTAAGCTTTGAATGCGGATGAGAGGTCTGACGGAGGTAGAGCATTAGCATCGTCAGCGGGTCGCCATCATAGCAAATCAATTTTGGCTGCGCTATTTAACTACGGGACAGGCTTGGGGGAGGTTTACAACCGAGGTTGTTGGATTATAGGAGGCAAAAAAAAGGCCCGACAAAAGTCGGGCCTTTAAATTTGGCGTCCCCTAGGGGTTTCGAACCCCTGTTGCCTGGATGAAAACCAGGTGTCCTAGGCCTCTAGACGAAGGGGACTAGAGTCGTACAATCTCTCCGCAATCGATATGCCTTATTGCGGAAAGCGGCGCATTTTAGGAAGCCTTAGTGCTCTCGTCAAGAGTTAATTGATGATTTTCAATATTACTGTTTTTGAGAAGGCTTACAAAGCCACAATTGAGTCTGTTGAAGACCCGCACCGCAGCGCCATTATAACGCATTACGACAGTGTAATCAGAGATCGACCCGATAGCGATAAGATTGGTAGAATCGCCTAATACCACATGCGTTGCCCGGCATCCTCGGCAGCAAATAGCATTCTTACTGGATAATCACGGAAGTTAATGGAGTAGTGAATTGATCTTAATGGGACTGAGCATCCTTGCTGCAATCGGTCTATTGGTACTGATCGTTTGGGCACTGCATCGCAATCAACGCATAGAGAATCAGGAGAGCGTCGATCGCAATCTCCCGCTTCCGCCAATTGAGCTTAAACAGAGCGACGCAAATGCGCTTTCTGATGTCGAGGATATGCTGGGCATAGAGCCGGCGTCTCCTGTCTCCCGCCCTGCCCCTAGTACAATGAAAGTAGAGCCAACACATGCTGTAGTATCCCCCGATCAGTGGCTAGTCAGAAGTCGCGAATGCGTGGCACAAGGCGATTTCGAAGACGCCTTGCAGTTATGTGAAAGCGCACTTCCACAGATGGGAGCATTTCGGCAATCTTGCGTGGCATTGCGAGCCCAGATTCGCGAACTTAAAAAGAAGCAGCAACCCTATACCGACGCTCTGGAGCAATTGTATCAACTCGCCTCTCAGGCAGATTTCTTCCACGGCAAAACCCCCAACACGAAAGCCTTGCCACCCAGCGCCGTGAAGCAGATTGATTACGCAGCTTGGAAGGCCCTTAGTAGCCCCTATGCCGTGTTAGGCTACAAGCATGTAAGTTTGCTTACTAAGACGGATGCTAAGTGGCTAGTGCAGGAATGGGGCGAGCCCGAGAGTCACGGCTACATGCGTGAATTGCACTTAGCGCAGTGGAATACTTTGTAGGACGTGGCTCATGAAAGACTTTCGCAAAAATAGCGGTGAAGTCTCTATAGACCCCGAGTTGATTAGGCGGGGTGAACAGCAATTGTGTAGCGAAATAGGTCTTCTCAAGCAGTGGTTACAAGCGCTTCGCGCCTCTTCCGACCAAAGCGCATTCAATAGTAATTTAATTAGCACCTATCAAGACATGTTGAGTAGCCGACAAGACATGCTAGAAATACTGCGTAAGCAGGCCAAGAACTAAAGATCGTTAGTAGCGATACAAGGACTCCATGACCATTCTACTCGAAAGCCAAGCCCATCTAATGCTCTCCCTGCAATCCCGCATGAACGCGAAAGTCGATCCGCTTTGGGTCCAGAAGCGCTTTCCCTATTTGCGTGCGGTGGTAATCGAGGCAGCGGAAGCTATCGAGCACCACGGCTGGAAATGGTGGAAGAAACAAGACTGCGACCTGCCGCAATTGCAAATGGAGATCATCGACATCTGGCACTTCCTATTGTCGGAGATCCTACTGCAGCATGAGGATGATCAGGCACTGGCCAGTCAGGCTCTGCTGCAAGAGACTGGCGCGACGAAGCACAGCAGCAGCCTTGAGTTCGACTCACAAACTTATCATTTCCAAGATTTGAGCCTAGTTGCGAAGCTAGAGCTCTTAATTGGTCTTTCCACCGCGCGCCGAGTGGATATCCCACTATTTAAATCGATAATGGAAGATTGTGGCCTGAATTGGGAGTCATTGTTCAAGCAATATGTAAGCAAGAACGTACTGAATTTCTTTCGCCAGGATCACGGCTACAAGGAAGGCACCTACCATAAACTATGGCAGGGACGTGAAGATAATGAGCATCTAGTGGAATTGATGGACAGCTTAGACACAGCAGATCTGAACTACCCGGAATTGCTCTACAGCGGATTGAAGCAACGCTATCCCAGCTAAGGCCTGCCTTAGCCGGGAATAGGTCTTATTTGAAATAGGCGTTTTCACGCTGAGTGTGGTCAGTGATGTCACGCACTTCGGTTAACTGAGGAATCTGTTCGAGCAAAGTCTTCTCAACGCCTTCTTTCAAGGTAAGGTCCACCATGCCACAGCCTTGGCAGCCCCCGCCAAACTTCAGTACCGCTACATTGCCCTCGTAGATCTCCTCCAGTGACACCACGCCGCCATGGGCAGCCAGCGATGGATTGATCTCGTTATAGAGCACGTAGTTCACGCGGTCTTCTATGGGGCTGTCTTCCTGAATCTGCGGTAGCCGCGAGTTCGGCGCCTTGATAGTCAACTGCCCGCCCATCGCGTCTTTAGAGTAGTTCACCACCGCGTCCTTCAAAAAGGGAATGCTGCGCTGCTCAATATACGTGTTAAAGGCGTCATATGGACGCAGTTCATCGTCCTCCTGAGACTCTCCAGGACGGCAGAAGGAGATACAAGTCTCTGCCTTTGGGGTGCCAGCGTCGAGGATGAAAATGCGGACGGCGATGCCTTCGCAATCCTGCTTTTTAAGGAGTTCGGCGAGGTATTCCTGCGCTGACTCAGTAATCGTAATCATATTGTTTCCTACAAGAGCGTGCATGAGTGGGCGCAGTTTACGCTATGTTGCACGCAAGTTAAATACTGTACTGTTTTACTTGGTTATTACTATGCAGTTTCCTCATGTTGCGCAGGAAGGATTTGCACATGCCGCGGCAGTGCAGTTCTGCTAGAATGCGCGCTTTTTAGACAGCTCCCCTGCCCGGCGGTTATCAAACATGGCTACAGCGAACTCCCTAGACACTCTCAATAAAGCATTGCGCGAGCGCATTCTCGTTCTCGACGGCGCAATGGGCACCATGATTCAAGCCTATAAGTTGCAAGAAGCGGACTTTAGAGGGGCGCGCTTTAAAGACAATGCGCAGGATCTAGCCGGGAATAATGATCTGCTGACCCTGACACGTCCCGATGTGATTGCTCAGATTCACCGCGAGTACCTCGAGGCCGGCGCCGATATCATCGAAACCAACACCTTCAACTCTACCGCAGCTTCACAGTCAGACTACAAGCTAGAGGCCTTGGCCTATGAACTCAATTTCGAGGCCGCTAAGCTTGCCCGTAGTGTTTGTGATGAGTTTAGTAGTGCCGAGAAGCCGCGCTTCGTTGCGGGCATCGTTGGCCCGACTAGCCGCACGGCTTCTATCTCCCCAGATGTGAATGACCCTGCCTTCCGTAATACCAGTTTCGATGCATTAGTCGCCGATTATCTAGTCTGTGCAGAGGGCTTGATCGATGGTGGTGCGGATATCCTATTGATCGAAACTGTCTTCGATACACTGAACGCAAAAGCGGCTATTTTTGCGGTTCAGGAGTACAGCAAGCGCATTGGTAGAGAGATCCCTGTCATGATTTCGGGCACCATCACCGATGCTAGCGGTCGCACCCTTTCGGGCCAGACAGTCGAGGCATTTTGGAACTCCGTAGCCCATGCCAAGCCCATTTCTATAGGCTTCAACTGCGCTCTAGGCGCTACTCAGCTGCGCCCGCACATAGAAGAGATCTCTGGCCTTGCCAATACATTCGTTTCAGCTCACCCGAATGCGGGACTACCGAATGAATTCGGCGAGTACGACCAGAGTGCTAAGGAAATGGCTGAAATCATTGAGGAATTTGCACGTAGTGGCTTCCTTAACATCGTCGGTGGTTGCTGTGGTACTACTCCTAAGCACATTCGTGCCATTGCGGACGCTGTGGCACATTGCGCTCCTAGGGTTATACCCGACATCGAGCCAGCCTGCCGCCTCAGCGGTTTAGAAGCGTTCAATATCACGGCGGAATCGCTCTTCGTGAACGTGGGTGAGCGAACCAATATCACAGGCTCAAAGCGTTTTGCTCGCCTCATACGCGAGGGAGACTTCGACACCGCGCTCGATGTTGCCCTACAACAAGTAGAGGCCGGTGCGCAGATTATCGATATCAACATGGACGAAGGCATGCTCGACTCCAATGCCGCCATGTCGCACTTCCTGCGCCTTATCGCCTCTGAGCCAGACATAAGCCGCGTGCCGATCATGATCGATTCCTCAAAATGGGAGATCCTCGAGACCGGGCTGCGCTGCATTCAAGGCAAAGGCATCGTCAACTCCATCAGCATGAAAGAAGGCAAGGAAGACTTCGTCGAGAAGGCGCGACTGTGCATGCAGTATGGTGCCGCCGTCGTCGTCATGGCCTTCGATGAAGAGGGCCAGGCAGATACCCTCGAAAAGAAGTGCGCTATCTGTAAGCGCAGCTATGACATCTTGGTGAACGAAGTCGGCTTCCCTGCTCAGGACATCATTTTCGACCCTAATATCTTCGCAGTGGCCACTGGCATCGAGGAGCATAATAACTATGCTGTCGATTTCATCGGTAGCTGTGAATACATCAAACGAGAGCTGCCTCACGCGCTAATCTCCGGAGGAGTCAGCAATGTGTCCTTCTCCTTCCGTGGCAACGACACGGTACGCGAGGCGATTCACTCGGTCTTCCTCTACCACGCCATTCAGGCAGGTCTGAGCATGGGCATCGTCAACGCCGGCCAACTGGCTGTCTATGACGAGATCCCCGCGCAGTTAAAAGAGCGCGTTGAAGACATCGTCCTCAATCGCCGCCCCGATGGCACCGATCGCCTGATGGAGATCGCCGGCCAATACAGCGGCGAGAGCGCGACAGAGAGTCATGAAGATTTAAGCTGGCGCGAGAATGAGGTGGGCAAACGCATCACCCACGCGTTAGTAAAAGGCATTACCCGTTATATCGAACAAGACACAGAAGAGGCGCGCCAATTATTCGATGAACCGATCGAGGTAATCGAAGGACCGCTCATGGACGGCATGAATGTTGTGGGCGATCTATTCGGCAGTGGCAAAATGTTCTTGCCTCAGGTCGTAAAGAGCGCTCGCGTGATGAAACAGGCAGTTGCTTACCTGCTGCCCTTCATCGAGGAGGCTAAGAAAGGCCAAGTCGTCAAAGCTAAGGGGAAGATCCTGCTCGCGACAGTTAAGGGCGATGTGCACGACATCGGCAAGAACATTGTCGGTGTGGTGTTGGGTTGTAACAACTACGACATCATCGACCTAGGCGTAATGGTGCCTTGCGAGAAGATATTGCAGACGGCTATCGCGGAGAAAGTGGACATTATAGGTCTCAGCGGCCTAATTACGCCCTCACTCGACGAGATGGTACATGTAGCCAAGGAAATGCAACGTCAGGGCTTTAAGATCCCGTTACTTATCGGCGGTGCCACTACGTCTAAGGCGCATACCGCAGTCAAGATCGATCAGCACTACCACAATAACTCGACCGTCTATGTGCCCGATGCTTCGCGCAGTGTGACTGTGGTGAGTAATCTGCTTAGCAACGACGGTGGTGTTGAATTCAAGAACAAGATAAAGGAAGAGTACGATGCCGTGCGTCTGCGTAACGCCAATCGAGATCATCGCAAGAACATCATTAGCTTCGAGAAGGCCAACGCCAATGCATTTAAGGCCGATTGGCAACAGCACCGCCCTGTCGCTCCACAGTTCTTGGGCACCAAGGTCTTCGAAGACTATCCGCTAGAAGAGCTCGTTCCCTATATCGACTGGACACCCTTCTTTATCACTTGGAGCCTGTCTGGCAAGTATCCCGCAATCTTACAGGACGAAGTGGTTGGCGAGGCGGCGCGCGATCTGTTTAAAGACGCACAGGCGATGCTTAAGGACCTGATCGACAACAAGCGCCTCAAGGCACAGGGTGTCGTAGGATTTTGGCCAGCAGCACAGCAGAACCGCAACGATGTGGCGTTGTTCGAAGATGAGAGCAGAGAGCAGCAGATCGCCCGCTTCTGCTTCCTGCGTCAGCAAAGTGCTAAGGCCAACGGTGTGCCCAATCTTTCCCTAGCAGACTATGTGGCGCCGCAGGATGCCGGCACGCCCGATTATATCGGCGGCTTCGCTGTGACTACTGGCATTGGTGCCGATGAGCTGGCTAAACAATACCAGGAGCAGAATAATGACTATAACGCCTTAATGGTGAAAGCGCTTGCCGATCGTTTGGCCGAGGCGTTTGCCGAACTGATGCACCTGAGAGTGCGCACGGAATTCTGGCCCTATGCTCAGGACGAATCGCTTAGCAATGATGATCTGCTGGATGAGCGCTATCAGGGCATCCGCCCTGCCCCCGGTTACCCAGCTTGCCCGGAGCATTCAGACAAGGTCACCCTGTTCAAACTGCTGGGGATCGATGGCCACATCAGCATGGAATTGACCGATAGCTATGCGATGCATCCTGCGGCTAGCGTGAGTGGTTTTTACTTCGCGCACCCAGAGTCGCGTTACTTCTCAGTTGGCAAGATCGATACCGATCAAGTCGAATCGATCGCAGAAAGAAAAGGGTTAAGCCTTGCAACAATACAGGGTTTGTTGAGTCCAAATATCGTCGAATAGAGGAGTATCGAGATGGCGGAAGATAAAGACAGCGGCACTGAAGAGAAAACCAAACTGCCCTTTTGGAAGACCTTGCTTAGTGTAATGCAGGCGAGTTTTGGCGTGCAGAGTCGCGCGAACAAGGAACGAGATTTCGCCAATGGATCGGTCAAAGGTTTTGTAGTGGCTGCATTGATTTTCACAGCACTTTTCATTGCGACATTAGTGATCGTGGTGCGTTCGGTTCTGCCCTAGGCCGCGGCCAAGGTCGCTACCTTGGCACAGCCTAAGTATGGCTTGTGTGTTATCGGCTAACGAAATACACAGCCATAGTGACAATGATGGCAACCAGAGACAGTATCGCAATCACGTCAGCTCGGCTGTTCGCTTCGCTCTCTTCTTCGTTGATTTCTGGGCTTGTGGAGACGTCGTGATGACTCATAGTGTTTTCCATTGGGTTAGAAAAATCAAAGCGGCATTTTAAAGCCTCACTCTTTAGAATCAAGTGAAACTTGCGCATTGTGGTTCGAAAATGACAAGGAGGTGTCGTAAAGCGGGAAACTAGGGAGCATCCGAATAACTCTGTGGAGTTTCTGGTCATAAGGCAGACACGTGGATAATGCGCAGTTTTGAAGGCATGCGTCGGCCTGTCGAGAAAGTGCAACGCCAGCCGCGCCTCTGCCGGAAGGCCCCGAAGGGCGCGACTGTCGCAGAGACATCACAGAGTTATGCAGGGGGTCCCTAGCACTCAGTCCTGCCTTTGCTTTACAATGCGCCCCCCATTGAGGCCGAAAATCCGCTGCCTTAGCACGCTAAACCGTACTTGAACTCAGCCAAACTAGACATAGATTATTACCATGTATCGATACGACAATTACGACCATCAAATGTTAGAGGATCGCATCGCGCAGTTTCGCGATCAGACCGCGCGCTTCCTAAAAGGCGATCTCGCGGATACAGAGTTTTTGCCGCTGCGCCTACAAAACGGTCTTTATATTCAGCGTCTCGCGCCGATGCTGCGCATTGCTATCCCATACGGCATGCTCTCTAGCACCCAACTGCGTAAATTGGCCTATATTTCCGAGTACTACGACAAGGGCTATGGGCACTTCACCACACGCCAGAATATCCAGTTTAACTGGCCTGCGCTGGAAGATGTGCCGGATATCCTCGAGCACTTAGCCGAAGTCGAGATGCACGCTATTCAAACCAGCGGTAACTGCATTCGCAATACCAGTACCGACCAGTTCGCTGGCAGCGCGGTTAACGAGATCGCCGACAGTCGCCCCTACTGCGAGATCATTCGTCAGTGGTCGACTTTTCATCCAGAGTTCGCCTATCTGCCGCGTAAGTTCAAGATCGCGGTATGTGGTACGAGTGACGACCAAGCGGCTACTCAGGTGCATGACATCGGGCTATTCATCGTCCGCAATGACGTCGGCGAGCTTGGCTTTCGCGTCTTAGTAGGTGGCGGCTTGGGCCGTACTCCGGTTATCGGGAAAGCCATTCGTGAGTTCTTACCTGAGCATGAGTTGCTCACTTATCTCGACGCGATTCTGCGTGTGTATAACCGCGAAGGTCGTCGGGACAACAAGTACAAAGCCCGTATCAAGATTCTAGTGAAAGAGACCGGGGTCGATGCCTTCCGTGAAAAGGTCGAGAAAGAGTGGCAGAGCCTCAAAGGCGGACCACTACGCTTGACTGATACTGAGATCCAACGCTGCAAAGGCTATTTCCATGAGCCTGATTATAAAGAGCTTCCCGCACAGAGCGCGAAACTGAGCGAAGAGCTCTCACGCGATGTCTTGTTCGCGAGCTGGTATCAGCAGAACGTCGATGCGCACAAGAAGCCAGGCTATTCGATTGTCACGATATGCCTAAAAACTACAGGCGTAGCACCGGGTGACGTAACGACAGAGCAGATGAATTTCATTGCAGATGTCGCTGACCGCTATAGCTTCGGTGAGCTTCGCATTAGCCACGAGCAAAACGTTATTCTTGCCGATATCGAACAAGATGCCCTTTATGAGATATGGCAGGCGCTTAAGTCGAATCAACTCAGCGCTGCGAACTTGGGTCTGCTGACCGATATCATCTGCTGCCCCGGTGGAGACTTCTGTGCCTTGGCCAATGCCAAGTCTATTCCTATCGCAGAGTCGATACAGCGTCGTTTCGATGACACCCAGAGGCTGCAGGATATTGGTGACATTAGTTTAAATATCTCAGGATGCATGAACGCCTGCGGCCATCACCATGTTGGCAATATCGGCATTTTGGGTGTGGACAAAAAGGGCGCAGAGTTCTACCAAGTGTCCCTAGGCGGTTCGGCAGAGAACACGACATCGCTTGGCCAGATCGTAGGCCCTTCTTTTGCTCAAGACGAAGTACCCGACGTGATCGAAAAGATCGTGAATGTGTACACGCGCCACCGCGAAGGTGACGAGCGCTTCATAGATACATTCAATCGCCTCGGCATGGCGCCGTTTAAGGAAGAGGTGTATGGCAAAACTAATTAAGAACCGTTCTATAGTGGAAGATTCCTGGCAGTTACTAAAGGATGTCAACGACTTAGAAGATATTGCTGACAAATCATCGCAATCGATAATTGTGCCCTTAGCCTTCTGGCAAGAGCATCGGCAGAAGTTGAAACAGCGCCCTGGTAAAACAGCAGTGTGGCTGCAGAGTAACGAATTGCCTGCGGCATTGGGTGAGGATCTGCACTCTTTCGCCTTAATCGCGCTGAATTTTCCGGTTTTTTCCGATGGTCGCGTCTACTCTTCTGCCCGTGAGTTGCGCAGCAATTTCATGTTTAAGGGTGAGTTGCGTGCAATTGGGGATGTGCTGCGTGATCAGCTGTTCTATATGGCGCGCTGTGGATTCGATGCCTTCGCGCTACGCGAGGATCAGAACATCGATTTAGCACTAGAGGCCTTCGATGATTTCCAAGATGGCTATCAGGTCAGTGTCGACAAGCCAGAACCCTTGTTCAGGCGTCGTGAACAGACCCTCTAGTATGCTCTGTTAAAGGGCCAGCACCATGCGGCCCTTGCCCTTTCCTGCCAACAAGCCATCGAGTTTCGTCGCAAGCTCTTCCAGCGTCACTGTTTGCGCCAGCGCATCGAGTTGCGTGAGCTTCCAATCTGTCGCTAAGCGCTGCCACATTTGACTCTTTAACGGCAGAGGCACATTGACAGAATCTACACCTAACAGGTTGACGCCCCGCAGAATGAAGGGGAAAACGCTGGCATCGAGTGAGGGCGAACCTACTAAGCCGCATAATGCAACGCTACCGCCATAGCGCAACGCCTTCACTGCATTCCATAAGACCGGCCCGCCGACAACATCGACGACCCCGGCCCAACGCTCTTTTAGGAGTGGGCGTGGATTCTCTTCAAGCAATTCTTGACGATCGATGATCTCCGTCGCGCCAAGTGAGCGCAGGAAATTCGCGGCCTCTGGCTTTCCTGTAGCTGCCGTTACCGCAAAACCGAGCTGCGCTAATAGTGCAACCGCCACCGAGCCTACACCGCCCGTAGCGCCCGTCACTAAGACCGCTCCAGCATCGGGTGTTAGCCCAGCCTTCAAGAGCTTATCGACACACAGCGCGGCTGTGAGCCCCGCCGTGCCTAGTACCATACTTTGGTAAGCGGTAAGCCCCTCTGGCAAGTGCACCAACCAAGCTGCAGGAACGCGGATATACTCGGCGAAGCCACCATCGGTGTTCATTCCCAAATCATATCCAGTGATGATGACCACATCGCCCGCTGCAAAAGAATCGACGGAGCTACTTTGCACAATGCCTGCCGCATCGATACCAGGCGTATGGGGGTAGTTGCGCGTTACGCCCTTATTGCCAGTGGCAGATAAGGCGTCTTTGTAGTTGAGCGACGAGTACTGCACTTTGACTAATACTTCGCCTTCCGGCAATGAGCCTAATGCGCGCGTTACGATGCTGCTGCTGTAGGCAAGTTTATCGCCCTCTTGCCGCTCCTCTACACGCATGGCCTTGAATTGCTTAGTATCTGTGCTCAATTTATATTCCCTTTATGAGTAGAAGCTGCTCTCTCGCACGCGCTTCCACAAGGACATGACTGTACGGTCTACGGTGCTATGGATTGCGGCACCGAGTTTGTCGCCTATCGAGCGACGAATCTCGTAGCTAACCTCGAAAACATCAGCTTCGTCGCATGCTAAGACAATGCACTCGTCACTCGTCATAACCGCATCTACCATATTGCGCTCTAAGGCTTGAATGCCTACCCAGGTCTCACCCGTCGCAATAGAGTCGATCTCTACTGCGGGTCGGTGCTGCTTTACCCAATTCTTGAAGAGTACGTGCATTTCCTCGACGTCTTCCTTCACCTTCTTGCGGCCTTTATTGGTGATCTCGCCGAAGGTAGTCAGGGTTGTCTTGAACTCCCCTGCGCTAATAGTCTCGTAATCCACATCATGCTTGCGTAATAGGCGATGGAAGTTGGGTAGTTGCACCAACACACCAATAGAGCCGAGTATGGCAAACGGCGCGGCAATAAGATTGCTGGCGAGGCAGGCCATCATATAGCCACCACTGGCCGCAACCTTGTCTACACAGATCGTCAGTGGAATGCCCTTGTCGCGAATACGTAGTAATTGCGAGGAGGCCAAGCCATAGGCGTGAACCATTCCGCCTGGGCTTTCCAGGCGCAGAAGCACCTCGTCTTTAGGGGTTGCAAGAGATAAGATAGCGGTGATCTCTTCGCGTAAACTCTCTACTTCGCTAGCCTCTATATCACCATCGAAATCAATAACATAAACGCGCTTTCTATAATCTTCCTCAGATTCTTCGTCCGTGCTTTTAAGCTGGGTTTTAAGCTGTTTTTTACGCTCTTTCTCTTCCTGCTTGTGTCGTTTTTTCTCCAGCTTCTGCTCTTGCTTGAACTGGGCCTTATCCAATACGGACTTCCTGACCGAGTCGCGCATTTCATCCAGTTCGTCGTTTAAGCGCACAATCGAGATAGCGCCCCTTCCTGACCCAGAAGCGCGTTTGCCGCGAGAACCCGCGGAGATCAAAGCACTTAATACCACAATGAAGGCCACCACTAGTGTGGCGACCTTCGCTAGAAACAAACCGTATTCAGTCAGAAACTCCAAGCATACTCTCCTTAAATTAGGCGTTCTTAGTCGCGTTTAAACCTTGCAAGAATAGCGCAATGAGCTGGCCTGCGACACTAATGCCTGCAGAGGGCATCTCGGGTAAGTCATCTTTGCTATACCAACGTGCCTCGGCGATCTCGACTCCGTCTACACATAGTTCTCCCGCTTTGTAATCTGCGAAAAAACCTAACATTAGCTGAGATGGGAATGGCCACGACTGGCTCTTAATATAGCGAATATTGTCCACCTCGATGCCCACCTCCTCCATCACTTCACGCTCTACAGTCTCCTCCGGTGTCTCGCCTACTTCCATGAAGCCGGCTAGGCAGCTGCTATAAGAGGCGTTGCCGCGGTTGTGGCGAGCCAACAGAAACTGCTCACCCTTAGTCACCAATACAATGATGCAGGGATTTATGCGCGGATAGTAAGTGGCATTGCATGAGGTACACACAAGAGCGCGATCATTTCTATGTGCCAGAGTGTTAGCCCCGCAAGAACCACAGAAACGGTGACTGTCATACCAATTGATTAGCTGATTGGCGCGACCGACCGCAGTGAAGTCGTCGAAAGCATGGCGTAGTAACAAAGTTCTTGGGCTTGCTCTGGCGACTGTAAAGTCCTCCTGCACCCAATCATGAGGCAGGTTTAGCGCTACAATCCTGCGCGCCTTGAACTCACCGACGAGTAAAAGTGGATACCAAGCTTTATCTAACTCCTCTAAGACTTTGCTAGGCCAAAGGAACTCGTCGTTACGCAGCAAAACCTCACCCTTGTGAAACAGGATAACAAGCTCATCGCCACGCATATCTTGAGCGCGATAGAAATAGGTTTGGATTGAATCCATAACGCGTTGTAGCTCCTACTCACTGTGCTGCACCGCGCTCCACACGCAGGCATTGTTACTTTGTTTATTGATACGGTCGAGAAACTGCTCGTGAGCGAGCATATCGGCGTGGCTGGGCTGGGTAACGAGTAAAGGACCACGGCTAAGATCACGCTCTCGATGGGTGCCCTCGCCTTCCTGCTGAGTGTCCTCTTCGTTCTGCAACTGCAGAATAGTCTGACCGCCCGTCATCAACAGATACACATCCGCGAGAATCTCTGCATCGAGCAAAGCCCCGTGAAGGTCGCGCTGAGAGTTGTCTACATCATAGCGCTTGCATAGAGCATCTAGGCTATTGCGCTGCCCTGGATGCTTCTTGCGTGCCATCACCAGCGTATCGATCACGGCGCATTGTGCCTCCATGCTCTCGTGAGTCTGGTCGATAAGCTGTAATTCATGATTGAGGAAGCCAAGGTCGAACGGGGCATTATGTATTACTAGCTCTGCGCCTCGAACGAAGTCGAGAAACTCTGCCGCCACCTGCTTAAAGCGAGGTTTGTCTGCTAGAAACTGTGAGGTGATGCCATGGACCTGCACAGCGCCGTCGTCTATCTCGCGGTCCGGATTCAGGTAGCAATGGTAATGACGCCCCGTGAGCCGCCTATTCTCGATCTCAACACAGCCAATCTCAATGACGCGATGGCCTTGTAAAGGATCGAGCCCAGTAGTTTCGGTGTCTAATACTATCTGTCGCATAGTCTCTCAGTCATCAATTTAAACTTTAGTAGTCTCAAGCTCGTCGATGCCTAGGTTCGCTAAGCTGTCGGCAATTTCGTTCTCAGGGTGGCCGCTGTGTCCTTTGACCCATTCCCATTGGATTGTGTGCTGTGCGGCCAATGCATCGAGTGCCTGCCAAAGATCCACATTGAGTACTGGCTTCTTCGCAGCTGTCTTCCAGCCTCTCTTTTTCCAGTTAGGCAGCCATTCGGTAATGCCTGTCAGAACATACTTTGAGTCACTGAATACATGGACGTCACAGCCGGTCTTTTTCAAAGCCTGTAAGCCCTGAATGACAGCCATCAGCTCCATGCGATTGTTAGTTGTGTGCGGCTCGCCGCCGTGAAGGGTTTTTTCGGTGCCGTTGTAACGCAACAATGCGCCCCAACCGCCCTTACCTGGATTGCCTCTACAGGCGCCATCGGTATACATCTGAATGGTGTTTGACAAATCTACTTCCTAAAACGTCGCCATTTCGGCTTTATGAATCGAGTTTAACTTTAGCGGCTTCTGGCCGCGCCCTTGCTGTCTCGGCAACAGGTCTCACGAGTACGGGCCTTGGGAGTTTCGGCCAGCGCGGTAGTATAGGCGTAACTGGCATCACTTGCTTGCACGCCACTATGACATACACAGCACCGAGAGGTGCAATGAAGCGCTTTCCGAATGCCTCGAAGCGATGGGCGGCATTCACACTGCGCGTGTGTTTGACTGGCAAAAGATAGGCACAGTGCTCGACTTTATCGACACTGAAATCCAGCAACTTCAACCAGTCCTGCACTCTTGAGCTCGAGATGTAACGCGCATCCCATGGCCGAGCATTGCGCCAACGAAACAGCTTACGCATGCCCCAACTGCTTAGTGGGTTAAAGCCAATAATCACGAGTTTGCCCCCTGGCATCAGCACACGGGCTGACTCCCTCAGCAAACGGTGACTATCGGGGGTGTAATCCAAGGCATGGTGTATCAGTACCGCATCGACACTGTCGCTTAAAAGTGGCAAAGCCTCATTATTAGCGACTGGCAGGGTCTTGTTTGCATCGTATTGCGGCATAAACAGTAGCTTATGACCGATAGGGCTCGCATCTAGCATTGATTTTTCGCTAACCCCAAGCTGCAAGAAGTGGTAGCCAAATAGTCGGGCAAGAGTAGGCTCTAGCAGCTCGGTCTCGCTCGCGAGCAAGGCCTTGCCGAGCGGAGTCTCCCACCATGCTGCCATGTCGTGAAACAGTGCTTCCGGAGCAGGAAGATCGCGGCGTTTACGCCATCGTGCCCGAAGATTTTCTAGAAGCTGAACCATGCGCTAACCTTGTTTGATATGCCGTTTTACGGCCATGTTCACCAGAGTAGCCAGCTTTCCGACAGGAGACTGCATTCGTCTTGGCGAAAAGTGGTTTATACCATGGGGCCGGTGCACTATGATTGCTTTCTTTAGCACCGAAAATCAAATGTAATGAGCCTAAATATCAGCCCAATTTCCGCCTTTAAGGACAACTACATCTGGTTGCTCCAAGTAGGCGCAGCAAAGCAAGTAGGGATTGTGGACCCTGGCGATGCTGCTCCTGTGCTGGAGTGCCTTGCTCGTCAAGGGCTGCAGCTAGACACAATCCTCATTACGCATCATCATCCGGACCATACCGGAGGCATCGAGCAACTCCTCGAAGCTTATCCCGATGCTAATGTTATTGGCTCACATAGCAGCCGTATTGGCTCGCTCAAGCAGCGCTGCAAAGAAGGTGACATTGTGCGCGTCCTCGGCCTCGACTTTGAGGTAATAGAGATCCCAGGTCATACGCTAGATCATATCGCTTTCTATCTTCCAAGTTGCGGCATGCTCGAACAAGGCGCGGTGTTTTGTGGAGATACGCTCTTTGCAGCGGGTTGCGGCCGAATTTTCGAGGGTGAGGCGGCCATGATGCATGCCTCTTTGGCCAAACTAGAGGCGCTTCCGGGCAGCACCTTGGTGTTTTGCGCTCACGAATATACCTTGGCGAATCTTCACTTTGCGCTAGCTGCAGAACCTAACAATACGGATCTACAGGTGCGCTTAGAGTCAACGCAGGCGCTGCGCGCTGCGAACCGACCTAGCATTCCTTCAAATATCGCATTAGAACAGCGAACCAATCCGTTTCTGCGTTGTCATAACAAAGTTCTTATAGAGATGGTGGCAACACATACCGGCGAGCAAGCGCGTAACGAAATCGACACCTTTGCACAGCTGCGCGCGTGGAAAGATAATTTTTAGGCCCTTAAGCTTCGGGCATTCACTTGTTTAGAATTTAGCAAAAGTACTCCTCATGACATCTATGGTAATTTCAAGCTCGCAGATCAACCCTACTCTTCCTCGTTTCCGCTTCAAGCGCCTCTATATCGTGGTGGCCTCTGCTGTATTGCTGAACGCCTGTAGTACTGTTTATCAGCCCGATATGGATGCTGATGAGAGCACAGAGGCAGCCAGCGCCTCTCGTATCTTAGGCAATCGCGACGCCGCGGCACGGGTCTCGATAGTCCCAGCTCAGGAAGCCGTCGAGTCTGAAACAGTTGAGTTTAAGGATATCTGGGCGCGTATAGGTGCTGGTTTACAGTTCGCCTATAAATATGACAATGCGCGCATAGACGAGCAACTGCAATTCTATCGAGATAACCCTAGCTACCTGCGGACAGTCACAGAGCGAGCAAGCCCTTTCATCTTTGAAATAGTGGAAGAGGTTGAACGCCGCGGACTGCCCATGGAGTTAGCCTTACTACCCATAGTTGAAAGCGCGTTTAACCCCAATGCGGTCTCGCCAGGTAACTCTGTAGGCCTGTGGCAGATTGGTAGTAGCACAGCGCCTGTGCTTGGCCTGAAACGAGACTGGTGGTACGACGGTAGCCGCGACCCAATTGCCTCGACCTCAGCAGCTCTAGATTACCTTACAACATTGCAGCAGATGTTCGATGAGAGCTGGTTACTGTCCTTAGCGGCCTACAACACAGGACCTGGGAATGTGCGCAAGGCAATTAATAGGAACGAGGTTCGCGACCGCGACGTAGACTACTGGTCTCTTAACTTGCCCTCCATTACTGAGGATTTTGCACCTAAGCTCATTGCGCTCAGCCGACTTGTGGCAGAGCCCGATCATTACGGTATGGAGCTTAGCGATGTGCCCAATGCGCCCGCGGTTAAGTTAGTGGACGTTGGCTATCAACTTGACCTTGCCCTCGCAGCTAATATCGCTGGAATCGATTCCGAGACACTCTATCAGCTCAACCCCGGTTTCAGACAGTGGGCTACGCACCCCGATGGCCCCTATGGCCTTCTGGTGCCAGTCGCGGTCGCAGATGCCTTTACGAGTGCATTAGCGGATCAGCGCGACCGCCCTAATGTCACTTGGGATCGCTATGTGGTTCAGAGTGGAGATACTCTTGGCAAGATTGCACGGCAGTTCCGCACTCAAGTCGGGGTGTTGCAACAAGTCAACGCAATCGAGGGTAGCCGCATTATCGCGGGCGAGTCCCTGCTCATTCCCCGCGCCTACGACTCCACAGCGCCCATAGCCGCTCCTAATGCTCCCGACTACCCTGGGATAGCAAGTCGCACATTAGTGGCCAGCACAGTGCCTCCAGAGCCTCCTTCGCGCTATACAGTACGCAGCGGCGATAGCCTCTGGCTGATTGCCAATCGCTACCAGATCACCGTCGCACAGCTATCGCAGTGGAACTCACTAGGGGCGGATGCTCTTATCAAACCGGGACAACAATTGGTATTGCAGGGAGATACGACCCTTGCACAGACCAATGGCCAAAACACTATAGAGGCACCACAAGGCTATACCGTGCGTCCAGGCGACTCACTGGCGAGGATTGCACAGCGTTTTAGAATTACTGCGGAAGATTTAGCGAACTGGAATTCGATTCAACTTGGGGATTTGATTCACCCAGGGCAGCAACTGCAGCTGCCCCCAAGTGATACTAATCTCAATTGAGCCGGGCTTTATAGCGGCTCGAGATTGGTCGTAATGTCTGAATTGCGGCGAGTATTGGCTACAAATGCTTCGAAGGTTTCACGGCCGTCGCGCTCGATGTAGGTATCGGTCATTGTCGCGCGCTCTGCAAGAGACAGCTGCGATAGACTACCGCGATTAACCTCTTGTAACTCTAAGACGATGTAAGTGCCATTGCTAAGCGAGAACCCGTTATAAATTGGCTCGCCTTCGCTTGGGCTAGGCATTGAGAATACCGACTGCAGGACTTCGCCATTCAAGCCAGGCTGATCGCGCGTGGCATCGGTCTGCTCTATCCACTGCAACTCGTTCTCTACCAATACGTCGTCGATAGAAGATCCGGCTTGGAGTGAGCTAAGTAAAGATTGCCCCAACGCGCTAGCACGTTCTTTCTCCAATTCCGTACGCAGGATCGCGGCAATCTCACCACGGACTTCTTCAAGTGGCTGTAGCGTAGACTCATTATGCTCACTAACGTGCAGGACAACTGCACGATCATCACCTAACTCGATGACATCGCTGTTATTACCGTCAAGGAGAGTCTCGTCAGAGAACGCTGCAGCGATAATATTCGCATTGCTCGTAATGTCAGTAGAGCCACCCAGGCGTGTGAACATCTCGCTATCGATCACTTCCAAGCCCAATTCACTGGAAATATCGTCGAGGCCGGTAGTCTCAAATGCCAAATTGGCTAGATCTTCGAGACGCGAGAAATAAAGCGCGTCTACCTCTGCAGTGCTGATGTCGCGACGGATGCGCTCGGCTACTTCCTCGAAGGGAGGATATTCATTGACGGTATTTTCTGTCAGCTTTACAAGGTGCACGCCGAACTCACTCAGAACTGGAGCTGATACTTCGCCAACCTCAAGTGCCGTCAAGGCCTCTTCAACAGCTGTAGGGAATGCAGTGCCGTCTGTGTAACCGATATCGCCGCCCTCCTCTGCTGAGATGGTGTCAGAGGATGCCTCAAGCGCTAGAGCGCCGAAGTCTTCCCCAGCATCTAAGCGCGCCTTCAGGTCGGCTGCTTGAGCCATGGCATCCTCTTCACTCAGGTCGCCGCCTGTTTCTAGCAAAATGTGCGAAGCGCGGCGCTGTGATGCAGAGTTAAAAGCACTACTCTCTGCATCGTATTGTGCCTGTACTGCGGATTCGTTGACGCTAACCTCATCGAAAATGGCGCTCTTGTCGAGTACCACGTACTTGATACTCACTTCCTCATCCTGCATGAAGCGCTCGGAGTTATTCTGGTAATAGGCCTCAATCTGCTCTGCAGGGATTGGCTCGCCCATGGTGCGGTTACCCAAAGTCACGGACACAAAGCGGAAATCACGCGTCTGTGACGATAGAGCCGCCATACGATCTAGTTCTGCCTCTGTTACGAAGCTCGTAGAGGCATAAGCATTAACTAATTGGCCCACGACCATTTGCTCTTGCAGAGCTTGTCGATAGCCTTGGACGGTAAAGCCCTGGGTCGCCATAGTGCGTAGTGCGAGGTCCGAATTGAAAACCCCGCCAATCTGAAACTGGGGGCTGCTGATAATCTGCCGATCGATAGCGTCGCTCGAAATCGTCATATTCGCATCGCGAGTAGCCTGTCGCATTAGACGATCTTCAACTAGCTGGTTCAAGGCGATTTGACGCAGTAGACCTTCGTCTAGGTCACCGAGGTCACCACCGACACTAGCGAGAAGGTTTTGGACATTTGTCGCCAATTCGGGTTCTGTGATTTCCTCGCCGTTCACCTGCGCAACTGTTCCGTTATTGGCAAGCCCACCTACGATGGACTCAACGCCAAATAAGGCCATAACAGCAATGATAAAACCAATAATGATCTTGGCAATCAAACCCTGTGAATTTTCTCTAATCGTCTGCAGCATATCGGTACCTGTTGGAGAATCGAGTCTTAGCTAAATCGAATGGAGTGCGAAGCAGCTATTAAGAACCCTTTTTAAACTAAAAAGGCGCATCACTGATGCGCCTTATAAATTCCACTGTGCGATTGGGAGTATCTCTCCGTCGCAATCAGATCATTTGTCGTGAGACTAGAGCTGATCTGATTAGCTATGGAATCTTGACTATAAGTTAAATATTAACTGAGTCTTTTAGTGCTTTGCCTGCTTTGAAAGTTGGCACTTTAGCAGCTTTGATCTGGATGGTAGCGCCGGTTTGGGGATTACGTCCCTGACGTGCTGCGCGCTCTTTCGTAGTGAAAGTACCAAAACCAACAAGCACTACTGGGTCGCTTTTCTTCAGTGAGTCTGTGATCGCATCGATCATGGCATCAATTACGCGTCCAGCTGTTGCTTTTGGTATATCGGCACCTGCTGCCACAGCATCGATTAATTCTGATTTGTTCACGGTATCCCCTTATTTTTCTATGTTGATTGTGCTTGAAAACCTAGGCAGTAAAATGAAGATTCACTTCCCACCATAAGTATTGTTATTTTGTCTGATTTTTTTATCCAAAAAAAATGGCTCGATAAGCAATACGACCGGCACTTTATACCAAGCCACGGAAAGCTGTGTCAACAGGAAACGCAGGCTTTTCGTGCTATTCAGTGCGTATTTATGTGCAATTCGTCCTTGCTTTTGTCGCCCTCTTCGGCAGCAGGAGCAATCGCGGTTTTTATTGCCTCGGCACCTGCGATTGGGACTGGTCGATATTCTAATGCCAACTCTAAAACTTGATCGATCCAACGCACGGGTCGAATATCCAAATCCGCTTTCACATTATCTGGAATTTCTTTTAAATCGCGTTCGTTGTCTGCAGGGATTATCACAGTTTTGATATTCCCTCTATGAGCAGCTAGCAATTTTTCCTTGAGCCCCCCGATGCGCAATACTTGTCCGCGCAAAGTAATTTCACCCGTCATGGCCACATCGGCACGCACCGGAATACCCGTCAATGCCGAGACTAGTGCAGTGCACATGCCCACACCAGCACTAGGGCCATCTTTCGGTGTTGCGCCCTCAGGGACGTGAATATGCAGGTCGATTGTCTCGTGGAAACCCGACTTCAGCCCTAGTGACGGCGCACGACTACGTACGACGGTGATAGCAGCCTGAATAGACTCCTGCATGACATCGCCTAGAGAGCCCGTCTTAATTGTCTTGCCCTTGCCTTCCAAAGCCACCGCTTCGATTGTTAATAATTCGCCACCCACCTGAGTCCACGCTAGGCCATTGACCTGACCCACGAGGTTAGTCTCCTCTGCGATGCCGAAGTCGAACTTACGGACCCCGGAATACTTCTCGAGGAGCTCGCCAGTGAGCACAATGGAGGCAGGCTTCTTCGCATCAGTGTTCTCTTTCACAACTTTGCGGCAGATCTTCGCGATTTCTCGTTCAAGATTACGAACACCAGCCTCACGCGTGTAATAACGTACGAGGTCCTGAATGGGCTCTTTACCAATCACCAATTCGTCTTGGCGTAAGCCATTGTTTTTCTGCTGCTTAGGCACTAAATAGCGACTGGCAATGTTTATTTTCTCGTCTTCGGTATAGCCAGGCAGGCGAATGATTTCCATACGATCCAATAAGGGACCGGGAATATTCATCGTATTAGACGTACACACGAACATCACTTCGGATAAATCGTAATCCACTTCGAGATAATGATCGTTGAAACTGTGGTTCTGCTCTGGATCCAAAACCTCCAACAAAGCGGAAGCGGGATCGCCGCGATTATCCATGCCCATCTTGTCGATTTCATCCAACAAGAATAAAGGATTCTTGACCCCTACCTTAGATAATTTCTGCAACAACTTGCCTGGCAGTGAACCGATATAGGTGCGACGGTGGCCGCGAATCTCTGCTTCATCACGAACGCCGCCTAAGGCCATGCGTACGAATTTGCGATTAGTTGCACGAGCGATAGACTCGCCAAGAGATGTCTTGCCTACCCCGGGCGGACCTACCAAGCAGAGAATCGGGCCTTTCAGTTTTTTCACGCGCTTCTGTACAGCCAAATATTCCAGAATGCGCGTCTTCACCTCTTCTAGACCGTAATGATCATTATCGAGTACGCCCTCTGCCTTATTGAGGTCGAGGCGCACTTTGCTGCGCGCCTTCCAAGGAATGCTGACCATCCAGTCAATATAGGTGCGGACAACCGATGCCTCTGAAGACATTGGCGACATCATGCGCAGCTTGTTGAGCTCGGACATCGCCTTCTCTTTCGCCTCGACCGGCATTCCCGCTTCTTCGATGCGAGTCTTAAGCTCTTCCGCTTCATTAGGCGCATCGTCCAACTCGCCCATCTCTTTCTGAATAGCCTTCATCTGCTCATTCAGATAGTACTCGCGCTGGCTCTTCTCCATCTGCTTCTTAACGCGACCACGAATACGCTTCTCTACTTGGAAAAGATCGATCTCAGATTCGATCAAGCCCATCAAGTGTTCGATGCGTGGCTGCAAGCTGACGAGTTCGAGTAAATTTTGCTTTTCTTGGATCTGCAGGGACATGTGCGAGGCGATGGTGTCTACAAGACGACCAGGCTCGTCGATACTAGAGATCGATGTCATGACTTCTGGTGGTATCTTCTTACTTAACTGCACGTATTGTTCGAATTGCGCGAGAAGTGAGCGAACCAGTAATTCTCCCTGCTTCTCGGCGAGTGCCTCAGCGCTTAACGCTGCAATATGTGCCTGAAAATAGTCTGTCTCCAACTCCACTAGCTTGATGCGCGCACGGCTAACGCCTTCCACTAAGACCTTCACTGTGCCATCAGGCAGGCGGATCAATTGTAGAATGCTAGCGACAGTACCGATCTCGAAGATATCGCGAGTGCTGGGATCGTCATCCGTAGGGTTTTTCTGTGCGACCAATAAGACTTGCTTGCCGGTATTCATGGCAACTTCAAGTGCTTTGATAGACTTGGGACGACCTACGAACAGGGGTTGGACTATTTGGGGGTAAACCACGACATCGCGCAATGGCAACAACGGGAGAATGGTTTTGGCGATTTCGGGTGTATCTGACATAAGACCCATAGCTAACGTCCTGAATAATGATTGGTGAGGCTTTGCAGTCTCAATAAGTACAGGTGCTTATCTTGGGGCTTATCGTATCGATTTCAATCCGCCGCTTTGCGTCTAGCACTTTATGGGTATGCAAAGCGGCGAAAAGGCCCCTCCTAATGCTCCTCGGTCGCAGCACGTGTAGGCTGATCACGATTCTCATATACCAATAATGGCTCAGACTCCCCATTGATGACGGCAGCATCGATAATGACCTTGCTGACTTTCTCCATGGAAGGAATCTTGTACATCGTGTCGAGCAATACGCTCTCCATGATAGAGCGTAGGCCACGGGCACCGGTTTTGCGCTCTTTTGCTTTTGCCGCTACTGCGCTCAAGGCCTCGTCACGGAACTGAATTTCTACGTTTTCCATCTCAAACAGCTTCTGATACTGCTTGATGAGCGCATTTTTCGGTTCTTTGATGATACGGACCAAGGCGTCGAGATCGAGCTCATCGAGCGTAGCGATCATTGGCAGACGCCCAACAAACTCGGGAATTAGGCCATATTTCACTAAGTCTTCTGGCTCAACATTGCGTAGGGCTTCGCCCACACGATGCTCGACATCTTTGCTGCGCACCTCGGCGCTAAAGCCGATGCCGCTCTTTTCGGAGCGATCGCGAATGATCTTATCGAGTCCGGCAAACGCGCCGCCACAGATGAACAGAATATTGGAGGTGTCGACCTGCAGGAATTCCTGCTGTGGATGTTTACGGCCGCCCTGCGGTGGTACCGATGCCACGGTACCTTCGATCAACTTAAGAAGCGCTTGCTGCACGCCCTCGCCCGATACATCTCGGGTAATCGATGGATTATCGGATTTACGCGAAATTTTGTCGATCTCGTCGATATAGACGATACCGATCTGGGCTTTCTCAACGTCGTAATCACACTTCTGCAGCAGCTTCTGAATGATGTTCTCGACGTCTTCGCCGACGTAGCCGGCCTCTGTCAAAGTGGTGGCGTCTGCGATGGTAAAGGGCACGTCTAGAAGGCGCGCAAGGGTCTCCGCCAGCAGGGTTTTACCTGTGCCAGTCGGGCCTACCATCAGAATATTGCTTTTGCCGAGCTCTACTCCACCGGCGCTATTCTCGTAGTTGAGACGCTTGTAGTGGTTATAAACAGCGACGGCGAGGACTTTCTTGGCATTGTCCTGCCCAATGACATACTCATCGAGGGTCTTCTTGATCTCTTCCGGGATAGGTAACTTCTTGCTGCCTGACTCGGAGTCCTTCTCCTGAATTTCTTCCCTAATGATGTCATTGCAAAGATCAACGCACTCATCGCATACAAATACGGATGGTCCGGCGATCAATTTGCGTACTTCATGCTGACTCTTTCCACAGAAGGAGCAGTAGAGCAGTTTGCCGCTGTCATCGCCTTTGTTGAAACGATCATCTGACATTCAACTTTCCCTCTAAATCGGTTCGTGACCAGATTACAGGACTTTGGAGGACTCTCCAATAGCTTCTGAACAACTGGTTATGCGTATGCGTTAGATAGTTCATCGGCAAACTTAGCGGCAATCATAGTGTTTGCCGCACAATTTTTACCGATCTTGGAAAAACTAGCGAATTCGCCGAGTGTTACATCACTCGCTGATTGAGCACCTTGTCCACAAGACCATAGTCTACGGCTTCGTCGGCGCTCATGAATCGGTCGCGCTCTGTATCCGCCGCGATCACATCAAGATCTTTCCCGGTGTGTGCCGCCATGATCTTGTTGAGCTGGTGGCGTAACTTAATGATTTCATTCGCTTGTATCTCAATATCAGCCGCCTGGCCTTGCGCACCGCCGCTAGGCTGGTGAATCATCATGCGCGAGTGCGGCAGTGCGAAGCGCTTGCCTTTTGTACCGCCCGCAAGCAGCAAAGCCCCCATACTGGCGGCCTGCCCGATACACATCGTGCTCACATTGGGGTTGATGAACTGCATGGTGTCATAGATCGACAAGCCCGCAGTCACAGATCCGCCAGGGGAGTTGATGTAAAGGTGAATATCCTTATCAGGGTTCTCGGACTCGAGGAATAGCAACTGTGCCACCACGAGGTTGGCCATGTAGTCTTCGACCTGACCAACCACGAAAATGACGCGATCCTTCAGAAGTCGCGAATAGATGTCATAGGAGCGCTCTCCCCTGGCGGTCTGTTCGATCACCATGGGAACTAGCGCGTTAGTGACTATCTCTTGCTTATGATCCATATTCACCTATTTCTTGCCGGCCTTGGGTGCGTCGGGCTTTATTACGTCATCGTAGCTGACTTTCTTCTCAGTCACTTTCGCATCAGCCAGAATCGCTTCGAAAGCTTGATCTTCGAGAACTGAGGACTCAACAGAAGCCAATTGCTCCTTGTTGCTGTAATACCAACGTACAACCTCGTCCGGTGTCTCATAGGTCGAGGCTATATCTTCAACTGTGCTCTTCACTAAAGCTGGATCGGCCTTAAGCTTCTTAACCTTAATGACTTCGCCTAGGACCAGGCCTAAAGAGATACGCTTCTCGGCTTGTTCCTTGAATAGCTCGTCCGGTAGCATGGACGG
Source organism: uncultured Gammaproteobacteria bacterium (assembly GCA_963977405.1). Classification (GTDB taxonomy): domain Bacteria; phylum Pseudomonadota; class Gammaproteobacteria; order Pseudomonadales; family Pseudohongiellaceae; genus UBA5078. The sequence goes on along the minus strand of CAXBOY010000025.1, from coordinate 6,664 downwards.
GTCGATGTTCTGCTTGCCGCCGCCAAATTGCTGCATCGCTTGCTGGCGCAATGCCTCAATTTCGCTCTTAACTAAGCTAGCAGGCAGGTCGATCTGATGCTCTTTAAGCAGCAGGTCCATGACTAGGTTCTTCACCTTACCTTTGCTCGCGTTCTTCAGCTCGCGGTTCATATTGGCAGCGACTTCCTTGCGGAATGCCTCTTCGCCGCCCTCATCGATACCAAAAACTGCGAAGAACTCATCATTCAGTTCGGGTAGTACAGGAGTACTTGCCGAGTTCACAGTTACTTTGAACTGCACTGGCTTACCCGCTACTTCTTTATTCTGGTAGTCCTTAGGGAACTCGAGATCGAGTACGATCTCTGCGCCTGCTTTGGCTTTCAACAGGCCTTTCTCAAACCCTGGGATCATACGGTCTGAGCCCAGCACTAGATTAGTGCCTTTAGCCGAGCCGCCTTCGAACTCTTCTCCATCAATGGTGCCGACGAAGTCGATATTCAAGCGATCGCCATTCTTAGCCTGACGCGTAATCGTGTCCCAAGTCTGACGCTGCTGACGCAGAGTCTCGATCATCTTGTTTACATTCTCGTCGTCAACTTCCGCTACCAGCTTCTGAACCTTAAGTTTAGAGAAGTCGCAGAGCGTAACTTCTGGGTAAACTTCGAATATCGCGACGAACTCGATGTCTTTGCCCTCTTCCAAGGTCTTTGGCTCTATGCGCGGCTGACCTGCAGGCTTGAGCTTCTGCTCAGTAATCGCCTCGTAATAGGTCTTGCTCATGACTTCGCCCAACACTTCTTGTCGAACGCCGCGACCGTAGCGACCCTTGATCACTTTCATGGGCACTTTGCCTTTACGGAAGCCGTTCAGTTTCATAGTGCTTGCGGCTTCGGCAAGACGTGCATTCACTGCACTTTCGACGATTGAAGCGGGCACAGCGACCGTCATACGACGCTCAAGCCCAGAAGTTGTTTCGATGGAAACTTGCATGAAATACCCTCTAAGAAAGGCTGATCTTAGGGCCAGCCTTTCGCGACCAATATTATTGAAGCTCACCCTATCGTGAAGATAGATTGGCAATTTTCAGTTGGGAAATTGAATCAACTAGGCCAAATGTGCAGTCTTTTACGGCTTGGTTTTCTCAAACCTCTTAAATATCAAAGACTTATCACATTATTCCTGTTATCCGAAGTGCGGGATTCTCCCATACCGCCTCATTTTATTCAATAAATAATCTTGTCGGTTTAGCTAGCCTCCCCTATGCTCAATCCCACGCACCATAGGCCATTGCGAGTATTGCCTCGGCGAGCTCGACGTTTTTCCAACCCCTTTGCCGTATTAAAGCAGTCCCACACTATGCCTCTTACGAAAGACAATATTAGCGGTGTCATCCTGGCCGGTGGCAGATCTTCACGGATGCAGTTTGAGAACAAAGCACTGCTTGAGCTTGGAGGTAAATCACTTATAGAGCATGTCATTGAGGGAGCTAAGCCCCAGGTTGCGCAACTTTTAATCAACGCCAACCGTGACCTTCAGCGTTTCAATGAACTTGATATCCCTGTCGAGCCGGACAAATTTGGTGTAGATGCCGGTCCGCTAGCGGGCATAGTGACGGGCATGCAATACAGCCGCAAACACTTTCCTGAAGTTAAGGCGCTGGCCTGCTTTCCGGCCGACGTTCCTTGGTTTCCTAGCGATATGGTGGCGCAACTTGCCGCAGCAATGCACGCCGAATCCACGCAAGTTGCATGGCTGTGTACTGCTGAACAGTGGCAACCTTTATTCTCGCTATGGTCGCTATCCTTAGAAAATGATCTTTTAGCAGCCTTAGGTGACGGTCTGTATAGCCCCATGGCGCTAATCCGCTCTCTTCCCAATAGCCAACTCAATATTGTTGATATTGCCCCGGGCGATTTCGCAAATCTAAATACGCCGGAAGATTTGGCGAAAGCACGAACTCAGCTACAAGCCAGAAACGGCGGGCACTAAGAAAAATAGAAATATTTTGCTTGAAGTAAAAATATTTTTAATTGAGCACTCTCTCCAAGCCCCTAATATTTTTGAAAAAAAAGACATGCTCGTGCAGCTAAGTGATTTTCGAGTAGCTTTGATAGATGAATTTTACGCATAGTGAACTGAATTTCCTAAGGCACTGATTCATCAGTAAAAATCTACTTATCACCTTTCTTGCAAACGCTTATAAGCTTTTGTTTTAATTATAAATATAGCTTAGGTGTCAGGTCTACAGCAGCGCATTTATTTATAATTTGTGGCATGCAATTTGCGCTCTTCTCAGATTTTGAATGCCAGTTTAATTTGCAAAAACTCGTTAGCTCAGGGTTGCCACTCAATCCTTGGGACTGAATGTTTATTCAGGGCAACCCTGGGCTGACGGAGACTAAAGAGGACTAAAATAATGAGCAGCCTCCGCAAGCAAGATCGTTCGAATGACCTAGCTTTCAATCGTACAGAGCGTATTTTTGACAATGGCGGACTTTGGTATTTTCGTACCCGCGAGGGGGGCAATGTAGGCCCCTTCAGATACGAGTCAGAAGCCAGACAAATGCTCAGCAACTTCATTAGTGAGATCCAAGCGAAAGAACAAGCGGCCGCGCAGCCTGAAAAGCTGCATTTACGCCGAAGCGCTATCGCAACAATCACTGGGCAAATTATGACGCCAGTGAGTATGGGCCACTAAAAACGCCTATCACGCCACCCGAGTGTAGCCGTTGTTATGCTCGGGTGGGGTACCTCTTTCGCCCCAGCCTCCCCCTCCTCATCAAAATTTATCGCGCACTCAACCTGTTGTATCGCCAGATTGGCGATGCTGGGTTACACTCCGTGGGACTTTTACTTTTAGCCATAATATGGCCTGTGGATTGCGTGTTGTGAGCCAATCTGATTTAACGATGTCTGTAATCCCAACTACAGCGGAAACTCTGGGCTTGACCCTGTGCTACGGTCAGCATTTTCAGCAGCACGCCCTTTGGCAGCAACTCAATAGCCCTACCTTGCGCTGCATTCCTATTTGCAACATTGAACAGGCACAAACCGAACAGGCCTCACTGGTTCTTCTAGATCGAGCGCTACTTCAACAAGCCAGCCTTGAGGAGTGGCGCGCTCGCTTTAGCAATACTGTAATGCTGAGCGAAATCGCCCTGCAGGCGGATACCGACCTAGTCCTCTCCGACGGATTGCCCTTCATTCAGACGCAAAAACTCATTCGCATGGCTTGCGATAATTGGTTGGCACGCAAGCGAGAGTTAGATAGCGATTTACTCCTGCAATCCCTTGAAGGGAATTTGAACAAACTAGCGAGTGTAGGCATCGCGCTTGCGGCAGAAAATGACCTCTCTACATTGCTACGTAAAATTCTCACTGAAGGACAGAACATTTCCAATTGCGATGCGGCGTCGTTGTTTCTTGTCGACCAAGACAAGGAGTCGATGACCTTCAAACTTACCCAGAACGACTCCATTAATTTTCCCTTCCAAGAGAGCAAGTTCAAGATCGATGCGAAGTCCATCTCTGGTTATGTTGCGCAGAATAAAACCGCGCTGAATATCGTCGATGCCTATAATATTGCTCCGGATTCGGTCTATCAGTTCAATAGTAGTTTCGACACCAGTGCCGGTTACGAAACCATCAGCATGCTGACCTTACCAGCGCTGAACAAAAAGAAAAATGTAATTGCAGTACTGCAGTTCATCAATAAAAAAAGGAATCGCGAGACTCTCTTAACCGCTGAAACGAATGTAAGGGGGCAGGTAGTACCTTTCGATGACGAATCCTTTTTATTGCTCCAGGCACTAGCTGGCCAGGCCGGGGTTGCTATAGAGAACGCCATACTCCACAACGACATTCAGAAACTATTCGAAGGTTTTGTTAAAGCCTCGGTAATGGCCATAGAACAACGCGATCCTACTACAAGCGGGCACTCCTTTAGGGTTGCAGATCTATGTGTTGCCCTAGCTCGCGCGGTCAATCTTAGCCAGCTTCCGGAACACCGCAAGAATACCCAGAATGAGACTCAAGTCAGAGAGCTTCGCTACGCAGCTTTATTGCACGATTTCGGTAAAGTTGGTGTCCGCGAATCGGTTCTTGTGAAGGCTAAGAAACTCAGTCCCGAGAATATTCAAAGCATTCACTTTCGCATCTTGTTAGCCAAAGAAAAACTAAAGAACAAGGCACTGAAACAACAACTACAGATGCACAAGCGTGGCAAATTCGACGCGGAAATAAACATGCGTATCGAGGTGAATCTGGCGCAAGAGTTGGAGCAACTAGACCAGTTCTTTGCCACTATTATCGACGCGAATGAACCCCTGTTGCTTGGGGCGAATAAGCGTACCGACCTCAATCGCATTGCGGCCTATTGCAGTCCCTTCGAGCGCTCGCATGGTTTCGCAATCGTCAGCCCAGAAGAGTTTTCGATGCTCGCCATATCGAAAGGCAGCCTCTCCGTGCAGGAGCGGCTCGAAATCGAATCCCATGTCACGCATACGCGCAATTTCCTAAGCCTTATTCCATGGACCGATGAGTTCAAACAAGTGCCAGCTATAGCCGGCGCACATCATGAGAAACTCGACGGTAGTGGCTACCCCGATGGCAAAGGAACCGCGGAGATACCCTTCGGCTCTAAGATCATGACTATCTGCGATATTTACGATGCTTTGACAGCTTCGGACAGGCCCTATAAGTCAGCCGTGTCGCCCGAATTTGCATTGGATATTCTGAACTTGGAAGCCAAAGCTGGTACCGTCGATAAGTCGCTTATCGATGTCTTTATCGAAAGCGATGCCTACAAGGCTATCGAAGGTAAGGAATACTCAGAAGGTTTCGAAGGCGACAAGCAGTTCCGACATCACGTATGCGATTTCGATTTGCATGAAGAGCACTAACGGCTATTGGCTTTGGCGCGAGGCTGCACAAGTTTAGGCAATTGGTTGGTGGCGAAGGCCTGTTGCTGTATTTGGGGTCTCTTTCCGCGCTCGAGCAAATTGTTGGCTTGTGTGAATACATCTTCCATATAGCGCAGATAAAAATAGCGGCCACGATTTATAACTTCGTGCAGACTGGCATTGGAAAGCCGGCCAATAAAGCGTTCAGCTCGGGCTCTAACACTACTGCCCTCCGCACTGCCCTGCCAGAAATGACATGGCGTGTTCAGTTGGTCGAAATCTAAGGGCAGCGATGCGAACTGCAGAGCGCTATCGTTGGCCACACCCCACGGACCTTGACGCAAGGCCTCGCGAACATCTTTCTCAACTAGCTCCATGACCCTTGGATTATCGAATACGCGCTTGTCCGCGTAGGACAGCGACTCTAAAACACGCTGGAGATAACGGCCATGGGAGAGTGCTCCGCGCCAGTGCCTTAGTAAAATCGAGCTCTTAAGCAGCGCTGCTGCGCTGCTGCGCAGAATCCTCTGAAAGACACTGCCCTGCTCCACGAATATAGGGAATGAGCAAGACAGACCTAGCAGTACGCTAACTCGCTCAGGACATTCATTCGCAATAGACAAAGCGTAGGCTGTGCCCGCGCCATTGGCGAGCAAGCCAAAACGCTCACATCGCAAGTGATCAGCAAGGAAAGACAGATCTTGTGTGAATGCCGCTATGCTTGTTTTCGCGTTGAAATCGGATAGGCCGATACCTGGGCGGTCTACCGCGATGATTCGGAAGCCGGCTTGTTTCGCATCACGGTGGAAGCTAGCGGCCTCTAAGCGAGAACTGCCGTGGCTGTGGCAATGAAATAGTGGGTAGCCGGTGCGCTCGCCGTACTCTGTGTAGGCCAGTCGACGCCCGTCGGGTAAATTGATAAGTCGCACATCTTCATAGCGACTAGGGGTATCGACGCCTACCCGTCCTTGGCTACGATCGTCTAATAAGTGTGAATGCATCCTGTTACCCGCATCTTGTCAATTAATGACTTTTGCTGCCTTCCCAGGAAGGCATAATGTCCATCCTGCTGGAACCATGGGTGCAGAATAGGTGGGAATTATTCCCACGTCAACTTAAACATCCTAAAGAAGTGATCTTGATCACTTTAGCTATCTACCCTATTGCATTTGAGTGAATAAAGATGTGGGATATATTCCCACCCTTAGGCTATACTGCGCACTATGACGCGACCTGATGAAAATCTCAGCATTTCCTCGCAGCCCCCAGCGGTGCTAGTAGCAGCTATTCGCAAAATTTTGCGTCCGCTCGTGCGTATGCTACTTACTTTCCAAATTACCTACCCCTTCTTGGTGAATCTTCTGAAAGGCCTCTACGTAGAAGTTGCAGACCAAGAGTTCGGCATGGATGAGAAGCGTCAAACAGATAGCCGCATCACCTTGTTAACTGGCGTGCACCGTAAAGACGTCAAGCGCCTGCGCAGTGAGATCAGCGAAGATATCAATACTCCCAAGAACATCTCCATCGGCGGTCAGCTAATCGCTTACTGGCTGGGTTCCAAGGAATTCTGGGACAAAGAGGGCCTACCTCTCGCCCTGCCGCTAAGAACTGCCGCAAAGGTCACTAAAGAGAAGACTTTCGACGATCTGGTTGAACTGGTGTGCAAACAGGATATTCGCCCGCGCGTTATTCTCGATGAATGGCTAAACCTGGGCATTGCCACACTCGACAGCGACAATAAGGTGCAGCTCAATACCGGCGCC
>CAXBOY010000024.1:0-33705 GCA_963977405.1 uncultured Gammaproteobacteria bacterium | reverse complement strand
CTCGACGACCATTGCCTTACCGAATTCTTCCATTAACACCATCATGTCGGTAGCGAGGCCGCCGAAGCCGCCAACCTCTTCGCTGAAAGGTACGGTCAACCAGCCGAGCTCTGCAAACAATTGCCAGCACTCGTCGCTATAGCCACTGCCACTGTCGATAATCGCAGTACGATCGTCGAAGGAATAATGTCTGTGCACAAATTTCTGCACGCTGTCTTGCAGCATTTGCTGCTCATCACTGTATGAAAAATCCACGTTATTTCCCGATTATTCTCGTGCAGTCTTTACAGACCTAGCACGGCCTTGCAGATGATGTTTTTCTGGATCTCGTTAGACCCACCGTAGATAGACGCCTTGCGATTATTGAAATAATTCAATGCCGTGGCCGCCTCACCGTTCTCGCCGATCTCTTCGCCAGAGAAACCCTCGACGAATTGATCCGGGACGAATGGCAATGATTGCCAAGCCGCCATCTCCATATAAAGCTCGTCGATAAACTGCGCCACTTCTGTACCAACCACTTTCAGAATTGACGACTCAGGACCTGGAGCCTTGCCAACACTCACTGCTGCAAGTGCGCGCAACTCTGCATACTCAAGCGCAAGCACTTGAATTTCCGCCTCTGCGATCTTCTTCTTGAAAATTGGATCATCACTCAGGCTGCCACCATTGCCATCGGCAGTCTTCGCCGCTAATGCGCGTAGTTTCTCTAAGCGCACCTTGGAGCGTGGCACGCCTGCGATATTGGTGCGCTCATGGGTTAGCAGAACCTTGGCATAGGTCCAGCCCTTATTTTCTTCACCTATCAAATTTTCAACGGGAACTTTGACGTTCTCGAAATACACTTCGTTGACCTCTGGCGTGCCGTCTATCAGATAGATTGGCGATACTTTGATACCCGGGGTCTTCATATCGATCAATAGGAAGCTTATGCCTTCTTGCTTCTTCACCGAGTTGTCGGTGCGCACGAGACAGAATATCCAGTCAGCGTATTGACCCAAGGTGTTCCAAGTCTTTGTGCCGTTGACGATATAGTGATCGCCCTCGCGCACGGCGGAGGTCTTGAGTGAGGCAAGATCAGAACCGGAATTAGGCTCAGAATAACCCTGACACCACCACACATTGCTGGCCAAGATATCCGGAAGGAAGCGTTTCTTCTGCTCCTCATTTCCATAGCTATAGATCACGGGCGCCACCATCTTCATACCGAAGGCGACTGGCTCGGGAGCACCGAAACGCGCCATCTGCTCGGCGAAGATATACTTCTGCACGGCGGTCCAACCTGTGCCACCGTACTCCTCTGGCCAGTTAGGCGCAGCCCACCCCTTTTTGTACAGAATTTTCTGCCAACGCACATAGTCGTCTTTCTCGAGACGAATGCGTTGTTCCACTTTAGCGCGGATGTCCTTAGGGAACTCGGCTTCGAGGAATTGCCGGGCATCTTCTTGAAATTGCAGCTCTTCGGCGGTAAACGAGGCGTTCACGTGGGACTCTCCTAAACTAAATAAAACGATTTGCCAGAAAACTAGGTGAATGACTCTAGCACTTTTACAGACACTTGAAAATGAAAAATCGAGCAAATGTTCGATAGGTTCGCGCGCCACTCGAAATGCAGCAAACCCGCACCCTGCGGCTGTACCATGGGCACTTGAGATTTAAGACTAATTAGGAGAAGCGCATACGGCGCACGGGACTAAAGCCGGCGTTCCATACCAAAACTCCGAAGGCGATGAGTGCGGGCACCACGAAGATCAACAGGGACACGACGTCCTGTTCTGCCATACCCGTAAGGGCCACGAAAACATAGCCAAGGGCGGCTAGGATGTGAAGAATGAAGTACAAGATAATCACGTTGTGTTGCGTGGAGCTCATGGTATAGCTCCGCCCCGCAATCAACCAACGCACCGCAAAGATGACGCCAAGAATATCCGTCGGCCAGAACAGCAAGAGATTGAGATTATGATGCAGATCCAAATGCGCAGAGGCTAGCCACCCAAAACCCATAATCGAACCATAGATGCCGCTTGCAAGACTAAGCAGTAGAGTCAACAAACCCATCACCCGAAAGCTGAGCTGCGGAGCCCGCAAAGTAAATCCCGGCTGGCTAGAGAAAGAGGATAGTGGGATGCGCTTTAGCATTAGAAAGAGGAAGACGACGGGGATAAGCAGGCCAGCACCGACGAAGTAATAGCCACTGAGCTTTGCCGCCGGGGGAGTAAATTCCATTATCACTGTAGGCTCTTCCAGCATCGGTGCACGCTGCCCATTGAGCAGAACATCGGAGGGGAAGTTCATTAATTCACGACGTAGCTGGGCAGGTAGGAAAAGCTCCTCCCACTGTGTCATGGGACGATCGATGTTCCCGTTCATAAGAATATCGAGTGAAACAGCCACTGGAGGAATCGACGCGTAATGGCTCTGTACTTCGTCGCGGAAAGTCGACCGCGCTAGGGCGCGATTCTCGCTAGCAAGCCGCCCGCCCAGTGCCTCATTCAGATAATCCCTTACTCGGGTCGTACAGTTGTCGAAGAAATACTGATAGGGATAGACAATATTCTCTTCCCGCAGATTCCACGCCAAGCGCTTATAGAGGGTCTCTTTCTGCGCGTTGGTGAGATTGATCTTGTCTTGCCAAACAGTGCGCTGTTCGCGCTCGTAGCGACCGAATTCCCAAGAAGGGGGCGATACGCCGAGCTGATAGTTCAATATGCCTTTTAGGAAATTGCTTGCGAAGACCACATTGCCTTCACTTGCATCGAACAGGCCCCAGTTGAAGACGAGATCGGAGCGAGTATTGCGATCGACTACGCGCAGCGCAGTGTGTCCGAAGTTGTCCCAAACCTGATCGCCGACATCGACGGTAACTAGGTAGAAGTCGACAAGCTCGAAATTCGCAGGTAGGCGAATGGAATCTGCAGCACTTATCTCAGGAAGTTCGACTTGCGCGCGGACCATTGGGGCGCTTACGAAGAGGCTCGATACGACGACCAGCAAGGCAAAGAAAATGCGCTGAGCGTGTGCGAACGAAAAGCTATTAGCGGCGATAGGAGTCAATGATTATCGGGCTGCCGTAATGGTTCGGTTGAAGAAATGACACTGCACATGGCTCAAATAGCCAAGTGGCGGCAATCATATCAAAGAAACCGTCTCGATCAAGCAGCCTTTTTCAATCGGCACATGAGCATTTTCTTGTAAGCCCCGGATTCATTTGCAGAATTTCTAATGAATATGATCCCAAGGCATAGGCAAACCACGCAGCGCGCGAATTTTGCACACCTTTAGCCAATAATTCATTACGAAGCGCTGGTCGTGCGCTAGGTTAAGCAGCTTCTCTTTGATCTCATGTACAGTGGTATGAGGAAGCATGGTCGCAATCTGATGGATCTCTTGCTCCTGCACCGCCGCATCCAGCACACCGTTGTAAGTCTCTGTAAAATCAGAATTAAATGTCTCGTTTTTTGCAGTCATGATGTTCACCACTCTCAATACTAGTCAGGTTTTTCGTCGTTAATTCGTTGCGAGCTGTATATATATACACTATGTATTTATACAGTACAACTGATGTGCGAGACTTTTTAATCGGACCCACTGCGTGCATTGAGGCCCAAGATGGGTATGCTAAACTCGGGCCGCCTCCCCTTCTCAAGGATTCAATATAATGACCCAGCCCGGCATGAATGGCGCAAGAGCCCTGATCGAAACCCTAGTGCAAAGTGGTGTTGAGTTATGCATCGCTAATCCAGGCACCTCCGAAATGCATCTAGTGCAGGCACTAGATCAGGTGCCGGCGATGCGTTCGGTACTCACCCTCTTCGAAGGCGTCTGCACAGGCGCAGCAGATGGTTATGGCCGCATGGCGGGCAAGCCCGCGGCAACTCTGCTGCATCTTGGACCAGGCCTCGCGAACGGCATTGCCAACCTGCATAACGCCCGCAAGGCAGGGACACCGCTAATCAATATAGTGGGCAATCATCCCCAATATCATATGGGCTATGACGCTCCACTTACCTCCGACATCGATACCCTAGCCCGCAATTTTTCCGCATGGATTAAGTCTTGTAGCACCGCAGAGACACTCGCTCAGGATGGCGCTGATGCGGTGACTGCGACGCTTCGCGCTAATCCCGGCTCCGCAGGGCAGATTGCAACACTTATAATGGGGGCCGATGCCGCTTGGAACGCTTCACCCGGACCAGTAAAGGCGAACCCGATTCCACAGCGCGCTAGCGTAAGCGCCGCCCACATCGACAGCATTGCGGCACTTTTCGCCAGCGGTGAGAAGACTGTCCTACTCTTGGAACACGATGCACTCACACCGGCAGCTCTCGAGTCTGCCTCGCGCATTAGTGCCAAGACCGGCGCTCGCCTTATCACGGGTACCTTCCCTGCTCGAATCGATGGAGGGCCCGGTGCGGTGAAGGTAGAGCGCATGCCGTACTTCCCAGAACAAATACTGGCTACCCTCGAAGGCACACGTAACTTGATCCTAGTAGGGGCGCAAGCGCCGGCTAGCTTCTTCGCCTATCAGAATTTGTCAGGTAGGCCCATCCCGGAAGGGTGTAGCACTCATACCTTGGCGAGAATAGACGAAGATGCCGCTATCGCACTGGAACAGCTTGCACAGAGCCTGCAAGCCGCAACCGCGCCAATTAGTCGTTTCGAAAAAGTTGCGCTGCCAATGCCTAGTGGCCCACTCAATACTCGCAGCATTTCCCAGGCAGTGGCGGCCACACTTCCCGAAGGCGCGATCGTAGCTACTGACTCAGGTGGCGGTAACGCCGCCTATCCACTGTGTCAGCAGGCTGCAGCAAACTCTTGGTTAAGCCTTACTGGCGGCTCCATAGGACAGGGTGGTCCCGCTGCTACGGGCGCGGCACTGGCTTGCCCAGACCGTCCGGTGCTCGCGTTACTGGGTGACGGTGGTGCAGGCTATACCCTGCAATGTTTATGGACTCAGGCGCGGGAGAACCTCAATGTCACCACAGTGATCTACGCGAACCGCAAGTACAATATTCTCAATGTAGAGTATGCGCGCCTAGGCGTCACTGACGTGGGCGCAGTGGCGGCAAGTCTATTCGATATCGGCAACCCCGAATTAGACTGGGTAGCGATTGCACGCGGCATGGGGGTACCCGGCGCTGTAGCAAATACGGCCGAAGAGCTATGCATCTTATTGGAGCGCAGTTACACCGAGCCCGGCCCATTTCTGATCCAGGCGCAGTGCTAATAGCAAGCTTTTCGATAGTGGGCAGTTTCGCTACGCAATAGCGAAATCGCCCACATCCTCAGCGCGACAATAAAATAAGCAATTGAATTTAATGAAGTTTATTTCTGGCACGAAACTCGCTAGTTTTCTTGAGAACGCTGCTCAATAATGCAGCCCTGAGGACTAGGAGACAAAGGCCAGACATGAAAATACTTTCCGCACTTTTTACATTCCTAATCGTAGCCATCGTGATCCTGATGGCGATCCCGGTACTATCTGCAGGTATAGGTCTTTTGATCGTCGCGGGGTGCTTCTTCGTGTGGTTCCTTCCCATACTACTAATCTTGGGATCGGACGTTACTAGCGGGGGTGAGAAAGCTGCCTGGATACTAGCGATAATATTCTTATCGTGGTTCGCATGGATCTTCTACTTTTTGCTCGCCCCGCTCAAGCCTCGCAGACATTATCGCTACTAGCGAGTGCCGGAGCGCTCGCCCTCGTAAGAAGGAGGCGCTCCTAAACATTCCCGCGACCTGTCACACGTTAACTGTTCGATCTGGCGTCTTTAGAACCTTGTAGAAACTCTTCGCAAGTTCGCTATTCTCATGATCATCTGGATAGATCATGGTCAGAATTGGAATCACGAACAACGGGATTAAGGTAGCAGAGAAAGTGGGGTCGCCCCACTCCCCTAGGCTTTGCAGTAAGCCATACCAATACTCGGCAAAACCGCCCGCCACGGCCGACTCACTGCCATCGAAAAGGGTATTCAAAGTCCAGTGCAGTAGCCCGCCACCATAGCCTAGCAAGATGCCATAGAACGCAGCCTTCTCGCTGGTCTTGCGCCAATAGAACATATAAGTAATGGCGATCGCAGGTGGCACCACCATCGCGAAACCCAGTAGCAATAACTGCAGCACCGATGAGATATTGGCCTGCCAGGCGATGATGGTGGCAACTAGACCATAGATTACGGCGGTAATCTTATAGGCCTTCAGTCGCTTCTCCTGGGAGAAGTGTTTAGAGCCCGGCACCCAGTCGTTCACGAACATAGTAGCGCTGCCAAGCAGCATCGGCGCACCCGATGAGATCAAGGCTGCTAATACTGCCGCTAGCGCTATTCCTCCGATAATTGGCCCAGTATCGATGGCGAGCTGCGTGATATTTCGGTAACTGGAGATGCCGCTACCTGCGCCATATTTCGCGAAGGTCTCTACGCCGATCACACCAGCGATAAAGGGCATCAATGCGGCCAACAGACCAGCCAGAAGGAAGGCAGGAATCAGGCTCTTCTCGGATTTTGCAGAGGCTGCGTAGTTCGCATAGACCGATGCCGCTGGGGTGTGCAACGTCGCCGAAAGCGAAAGCGCGATGATAGTGACCCAGCCGATTCCCGTCACACTCCACCAAGTCGCCTTGTCCATACCCGCCGCATCCAATGCCACGTCCGCCCGCTCTACGGTAGCGGCCCAACCCCCCATGTCCTGCATCGCAAATAGCGCCACGATCGACAAGCCAATAATCACGATACCGCAGTGTACGAGATTCGTTATGGCTGTGCCCTTGAGGCCGCCAGTGGCAGTGAAGAACAGAATTACAAAACCACCGATGAACACAGAGATGCCGAAAGGTAACCCTGTCACACCTGTGATGATGGACCCGATCACGAACGGCTCGATGATATTCACGACAAGATATTCTGTTTGCACACAAAGGCTAGTGAGGGACTGACAGCGGCGCGAGCCGAAACGAAGGTCGAAGACTTGTCCGACACTCGAGAGTCTGAGACGGCGGTAGGGAATGGCGAAGAACAGCCCTACAAGGGCTAGGGCAGTAAAGGAGTTTACGCCATACCAGAGGTTGCCAAGACCGGTTTGCATAACATCGCCGGCAACACCGTAGGTACCGGCCCCGCCGATGCGCGTACCGGCAACACCTGCGGCCAATAGCCAAATCCCCATGGTTCCGCCGCCGTTGGCCCAGTCGCTATCGCTCTTATTGCTGCGGTTCAAATACACACCCGCGAGGGTGAAGAAGGCCAAATAAGCCACAATTACGATAACGGAAACCAACATTGATGCCCCCAAAATTTTTATTGATTTAAATTCGTACTCTGCCCCGATCCGTGGCGCACAAGTGTGGATCATACTACAGCATTTATTAAAGCGAGCCATCCGAACTTAATCGCACGCAAAAGATGTGTAATGAGCAGTCGTTCACAAAGCGTGCAGGGGCTGATATTGTCCCCCACAGCCTTAATGAACTAAGCTAACTCTTCAGCACAGGATTGAACTTTATGCATACACCCGCCCCCGGTAGTGCCGCTTGGCACGCGCTACTGCAAGAGGACATTATCGAGCCAGAACGCGCCATTATCGACCCACATCACCATCTTTGGAGAAACGGTTTTGGCTTCGACTACATGGCAGACGAATTCTTAGCAGATACAGCTTCGGGGCATAATATTCTCAAATCCGTTTATATCGAGGCGCGAGCTTTTTACCTAGAGGATGGACCCGAGCACTTGCGCCCTACGGGGGAAACCAGCGCCATCGTCAAAATTGCAGAGCAACTGGCGGGTGATCCAAACCAAGTGCAGATCGCTGGCATCGTTGCACATGCGGATCTGCGCCTTGGCAATCAACCTGAGCTATTGGCTCAGACACTACAAGAGCAGCTGCGTTGCAGTAACGGGCTACTACGCGGCATCCGCCACTCTGGCGCTCGGGACCCGCGCCCGGAGGACCTCCTTATCACCGGACGCGCCCCCGCATATCTCTATGGTCGAGAGGATTTTCGCACAGGATTACGTCAGCTAGCTGAACAAGGTTTAAGCTATGATACATGGCACTTCCACCATCAGAACGAAGACTTTATCGAGCTGGTTCAAGCAGTTCCAGAAGCAACAATAGTGTTGGATCATTTCGGCACGCCGCTAGGTGTTGGCATCTACGCCGGCCGGCGCGATGAGATCTATCAGAAGTGGCGAATGGATATAACAGAACTTGCCAAGTGCCCGAATGTGATCATGAAATTAGGCGGCCTTGCGATGCCGGACAATGGTTTCGGATGGGACAAGCGGGCGATGCCGCCGAGTTCGGATGAAATCGTGCAGGCACAAAAGCGCTACTATATGCATGTGCTTGAGCAATTCGGCCCACAGCGCTGCATGTTCGAGAGCAACTTCCCGGTTGACCGACTCTCTGTGTCGTATCACGTGATATGGAATGCGTTCAAGAAGATGGTCGCGGACTTCAGTGAAGCAGAAAAACATGCATTGTTCTATGGTACTGCGGAGCGTACCTATCGGCTTTAGAGCCAGAGTGACACTCGTACTCCGGAGCATTTTTGTAGTTTGGGTTTTGTGGTATGGGTTTTGTGGTATGGGTTCAGTGGTATTAGTTTAGTGAGGGAGCGCGCTGCACGGTAGGGGCTGCTGAGAGACGCCGTGAACCCATCCATGGGGGCTTGGCGCGCGGCGTCCATGCCGCTAACACTCTCCTCATCCCCCACCGCACACCACACTCCTCGATTACAACGCCAATCTGTCCGCGAAATCACCTGTGGCAAGCTCCTACCGTCAGTAGTTTCTACCACTATATTGGAATAGATTTCTGACTGTAGGAGCCCATGCCCTCGCAAGGGGGTGCCCTGCAGGCGATAGGCCTAAATCTTCCACAGATCTTCATCAATCGCACCCATTCGCTTGCAGGGCAAGCTCCCACAGCCAGTGGTTTCTATCAGGATTGAATAAAATCGAACTTGCCTAACAGTATTACGTTGATCCTTTTCCTTTCTACAAAGTCAGAGGGGCGATGTGGGGTGCTTCGATGCAGGACCATGAGCCGCCTGGACGGCGGCGACTGAGCCCCCATGGATGGGTTTACGGCGTGTCCAGCAGCGAAGTACGCCGCAGTGCCACTCGTGCTACGGAGAGCTAACAAATATTTTTAATGCTTCGGGCGCAGGCGTTTGATTACGGCGCTAGAGGTAAGGATCACGCGATCTTCTACGCTTAGTACCGCGCGCACGAACACTAAAGAGCCACCGCGACGGGTGACCTCGGCGACGCCGCAAACTAGGTCACCTGCCACCGCAGGGCCTACAAATTCGTTGTTACAGGTAACGGTTGCCACACTTTCTTCCTTGCCCTCATTCGCCGCTATGCACAATGTATAATCCGCAAAGGCCATCAACAGCCCACCGTGGGCGGAGTCGTGGCTATTACAATGCAGCGCCTGCACACGAAAGGCACTGTGAATCACACCCTGCTCGATGCGAAAGAAGAAGGGGCCGATGCGATCCTCAGCGGCGTCTCCCGCCCAGTGTCGGTACTGTGTCGGTACGTCATAATCTTGTGGGTTCATCTCGGCTCTAGTCCTCGTCTTCATCGTCAGTGGCAACATCTACTACAGCGCCGGCAACCTTGAATGGCACCTTCGCAACTTCCAGCGTCACATCGACTGCCGTCCCGACTACTGTGCCAAGGCAGGCGCTCAACAACAGACTCAGGAGAGCGAGTGTGAGCACTCTGGGTATACGCATACTTATTTCCTCGTAGATGCAAATAGTGGCTTGATCCGGTCAAGCCCTTCACCGCTGCGGACCATCTCGGCAAACTCGTCGCCTAGCGCCGCACTAGCGCTTAGTACAGTCTGCCAATACGCTGCACGGGTATCGAAATCCATCGTTTCGAAATCTTTACGGTCCGGTATCTTGCCATAGGGTAGCTGACTAACAAAATCCCGCGATGGCGCCAGCACTAGCACATTATGGAAATGTTCTGGTCTTGGCCGTCGCCACGGCAGGGGTTTGTCAAACCAACCCGGAATGAAATGCGAATAGAAATGCGGGTAGAGCACTAGCCCATCGCCACTTTGAAAGGGCAGGTCGAAATGATAGTCGGTAATGCCGCCGTCCCTATATACGCCATCGGGAGCGCCAGGAATATCGCGAACGCCTTCCAGTACCAACGGAATAGAACCGCTGGCCAACAAAGCCTTACGCACGTTACTAGTACGAAGACGCACAAACTCCGTGGCAAACTCTTCTAGTTTGCTCACGCTCTTGGTCAGTGGCCCACCATGGAACACTACGCGTTGAAAGCTCAGGCCGAGTAGACGCCGACTAAGGAAATTCGTCGCCGCACTGACTGCGAGTCCTGCCATTAGGGTCGAGCGGCGCTCGGAGGCAAGCAATCCGCGGGCGCGGTCGGCCACTATATTCACACGCACAAAGGAGTGCTCGGCAATCTCCTGTGCCCCGTGCTCACCTAATACTATGTCCACTAGCGCGGCCGCCTCACGGCTGATCTCCTCGACGGTAGGTGTGGCGGAATAGCGTTGACCAGAGTAGTGCTTTGCCAGTCTGTCGATCCCCGCGACCGGATCTTGCAGGCCCAAACAACTAAGGCGCCAGGCTCCCGCTGAGGAGCCTAGTGTGACAAGTGGCGATTGACGATTGGCGAAAAACTCACCGAACAAGTAGCGGTCAAGGCCATAGAGTACGAACCATTTCGGCCCGCCAGAGGCACCCACAATAGTGCTAAAACTCGCGGCCTTCACCCCTTCCCTTTGCACCTGTGCTAGGGCGGTAGGCCCCGCATAGACTTCCAGTGCGCCCATTACTATTAGTTCCTTGTCCTGTGATCGAACTCGAAGGACTGGCAAATATCGATGAATTGTTTAGCGCCTGTAGAGAGCGTCCGGCGCTTACGATAATACAGACCGAAGGTGAGGTCGATATCAGAGAAGCTTAGCCCCTCTAGTTGCACGAAGTTTGCACATACGGCATTGGCCTGCAGGACTCGCTCGTCGACATAACACATACCGATATTCTTCGAGACCATGTTAAGTCGCAGTGAAAGGTTGCTGATCTCCCATATTGTGCCGAACTCATTACGCAGTTTCTCAATTGCGGGCCGCACATCGGGATCTTCAAGATGGGACACCATCAAAGGTATCTCCTGAAGGCTACCCTCTGGGTCGGCGCGCAAACGAGCTAAAGCAGGATGATGTTTACTGATCACCAACTTGCGTCGCTCACTGAACAGGGCGATGGTCTCCAACAGGCTAGGCATCTGGTGCTGGAAGGGACCAAAACCCAGTTCGAGGGTATCCGCCAACACTCCTTGAATGATTTTACGGCTGGGCATCACGTCGACCTTGAGTCGAGTCAGGGGGTTGCTGTCGCAATAGTCCTCTAGCAACTCATTGCCGAATAACTGGCTCACTGAGCCACTCATGGCGATCTCAAGTGTCGAGGCTACGCCCTGACGGATGTCTGCGATGTCGGTGAGCACCTCGTGCTCCTCGTGCATCACCACATTCGCATAGGCTAGCAGGCGTTGCCCGGATTCGGTCAAGGCTATAGGTTTGCCACGTTCGATCAGCAAGGTGTCTAGCTTGCGCTCAAGGTTGGCAATGGCCTGGCTAACCGCGGATTGTGTGACAAACAGTTTGTCTGCCGCGCTCTTGAAGCCGCCGGTATCGCAGACCGTTTTGAATACACGGACTTCCTGCGTTTCTAGATGGGTCGAGATAATCATTGCGCTGTGTTCTGACTCGAAAGGGGAATTCCCTCTATTAGAAGTGCTTAATCATGTATTAGCAATGCTAATTTTACGCGTATTTTAGCGATTTCTATAATACGCGCCACCAAAACTTC
This sequence comes from uncultured Gammaproteobacteria bacterium, assembly GCA_963977405.1. Taxonomy (GTDB): domain Bacteria; phylum Pseudomonadota; class Gammaproteobacteria; order Pseudomonadales; family Pseudohongiellaceae; genus UBA5078. The sequence continues at coordinate 21,833 of CAXBOY010000024.1, read as the reverse complement.
GAATACGGCGCAGCGCACAGCTCTTCCTGCTGCCGCAAACGGCCGCGACAGCCCTGTCGCGCTAGCCAAGACCCCTATCACACTATTAAAGAAGGTAAGACCATGTCAGATCAGTACTCAAAAGGCTTAGAGGGCGTTGTCGCCGATGAAACAAGCATCTGTAATGTGGAAGGCGATGTTGGCCGGCTCAGTTACCGCGGCTACCCCATCGAAGAGCTCGTGACCTTAAGTTTTACGCGAGTCATGTGGTTGGTACTTTTCGGCGAGCTGCCGACTGACGCGCAAGAGACAAGCCTAGAGAACTTCTTGAAGATCAACGGCGCAGTCGCCACCAACGAACTAGATACCCTTAACAGCCTGCCCCGCGACCTGCATTCGATGCGCATGTTGCAGTCGATGATTCCACTACTCGACACCAAGCCTGTCGGTCCTAAGGAACTGCCTTTCGACAACGATGAAGGCTACAACGGCCTCGCCGTCGTGGCGAAAATTCCAACCCTACTCGCCGCGTTTTATCGGCTGCAGAATAACGACGCAATACCCGCCTACAACGGCAGCAAGGCCTACCTCGACAATTTCCTGTCGATGTTCCTAGGCCAAGATGCAAATCCAGAGCATGTGCGCTATCTGGAGCAATTACAGATCCTACAATTGGAGCACAGCTTCAACGCCGGCACATTCACCTGCCGCGTCACCGCTAGCACCTTAGCGCCAGTCGAGTCTGCGCTATCCTCTGCAGTCGGCGCACTCTACGGCAAGTTGCATGGTGGTGCCGATGAAGCGGCGCTAAACGAGGCCATCAAGGTAGGCTCTCCGCAGAATGCGAAAGCCTATGTTCAAGACCTGCTCGCCAATAAAGGCCGCCTAATGGGCATGGGCCACCGCGAGTATAAGAAGCTAGACCCACGCGCCGCCATCCTCAAGCCAATGGCTGAAGGCTTGTGTAAAGGGACTGAATACGAGAACGTCTTCCTCACGCTGAAAGAGATAGAGAAGGAATTCAATGCGGAGATGCAGAAGAAGGGCAAGGAAGTCTGGGCGAACCTAGAGTTCTATAAGGGCCCTGTTAATCTCGCCATTGGGATACCCGCACCCTACTTCACCGCAGGCTTCGCGATGTCGCGCAGTGTTGGCTGGCTGGCACACTTCCTAGAGTCCCGCGTCGACAATCGCATCATGCGCCCAAGTGCGCTCTACGTAGGCCCTGCTATCCGCTCACTATAACAGCCTGCACCGGGCTCGCATTCTTAGGGTCTGCTATACTGCAGGCCCAGCGAAGGTCGCAGCGAGTCCGGTATGCAACAGCTTTTCCCAACCCCAGCGCGACAGCGCCTAGTGCTACTCGGTGGGGGACATAGCCATCTCTCCGTGCTGATGTATTTGGCCAAGAACCCCCTACCGGGACTAGACATCACACTCGTCTCCAGAGACATCGAAACCCCCTATTCTGGCGCCTTGCCGGCCTATATCACGGGCAGCTATGGCGAGGACGAACTGCACATCGATTTACGTCCACTCGCCGTGATGGCAGGTGTCCGAATCATCCAAACCCAGGTGGAGCACCTCGATCTTGAGGCGAGAAAAATCCATTGCCCTGGGCGACCGCCTGTCTGCTTCGACTTCATCTCTATCAACATCGGGTCGCGACCAGACACTAGCCGCATACCCGGAGCACAGCAACACGCCCTAGCAGTTAAGCCTATTGATGTCTTCCTTAAGCAGTGGCAAAAGATTCGCGATGCGGCTCAGCTGGCATTAAGTGAGTCCAGGCGCTATGCAATCAACATCGTGGGCGGTGGACCTGCGAGTGTCGAGATGGCCTGCGCGTTTAGACAGGCGATTCTTGCTGATGGCAAAGTTAACAACAGTGATCTAGAACTGAACATAATTACTAGCGCCGACGCAATCTTGAGCGGACATTCCAAAAAAGCCCAAGCGCTTGCGGCGGCGAGCTTGGCTAAGAAGGGTATCACCGTACGTAGTGGCTGCGAGGTCACCGCTATCGAGCAGAAGCATATTCAACTGCGCAGCGCGACTGGGCAAGAAGTAATGCAAACCGATTGCTGCGTTATCGCCACTGGCGCTAGCCCAGCGAAATGGCTTGCAGACACCGGCTTAGCATTAGACGATCAGGGCTTCATACAGGTTGATGAAACGCTTCAATCGACGAGCCATTCCTGGGTGTTTGCAGCAGGTGACATTGCCTCAATCGTTAACCACCCTCGACCAAAATCTGGCGTCTACGCCGTCAGACAAGGTCTGCCACTGGCCAAGAATCTACGCCGCTTCGCGCTTGGCAAACGCCTGCACAAGTACCGACCTCAGAAACAGGCGCTGGCCCTGCTGAGCCTAGGCGATGGCAGCGCGATCGCTTCACGTGGGCGCTTCGCCCTGCACGGTCGCTGGGTGTCACGCTGGAAGGACATGATCGACCGCGCATTCGTCAGCAAATACTCTAAGTTACCCGACCCAGGCATTGCAGCAGTCAAGCATTCTGGCCAGATCTTAAGTGAAAAGCCCGCCCCCATACTGCGCTGCGCCGGCTGCGCGGCGAAGCTGCCCAGCAGCAGCTTGAGCGCAGTGCTGGGAGTTCTGCATAGCTGCAGTCACAATGACATAGAATCCTCACTGGGTAGTGTCGAGGACACCTCGATCATAAGGCTCGAGGAGCAAAGGGTGCTCCTGCAGAGCGTGGATCATCTGCGCGCCTTCATCAATGACCCTTACCTGTTCGCGCGCATCGCAACAAACCATAGCCTAAGTGATATCCATGCCATGGGAGCAACGGCACACTCGGCACTGGCCATCGTCAGTCTGCCCCATGGCGCAACCGAGATAATGGAAGAGCAACTTCTGCAGGTGATGACAGGCTGCACCGAGGTGCTCAACGTCCACAACACCGCCCTTATCGGCGGTCACACAAGTGAGGCGGAATCCCTCAGCTTCGGCCTTAGCGTTAATGCCTTTGCCGACCCGGAGCAACTACTGCGCAAGACGGGCATGCAAGCGGGTGACCTGCTAATCCTTAGTAAGGCACTTGGCACCGGCACGCTGTTCGCGGCGGATATGCGTTACCGAGCCCGACACCGCTGGATCGCCAATGCTCTTGCGCAAATGCAACGCTCCAATCAGATGGCCGCTCACTTGTTCTTACAATATGGCGCCAGCGCCTGCACCGATATCACAGGCTTTGGCTTACTAGGGCACCTCGGCGAGATGATCTTGCCTCAAGGTTGCGAAGTGAGCCTACAACTCGGCGCTTTGCCCCCATTAGACGGTGCACTAAGCTGCTTCGAGAAGGGAATATTTAGCTCGCTTCACGCGGACAACGCGGAGCAGGCGACACTCCTGCGCAACGAGACGGACTTTGCCCAGCATCCGCGCTTTCCCCTACTGTTTGACCCGCAGACGGCAGGAGGACTTCTATGCAGCGTAGCGCCAGAGAAGGCCGCCGCCTGCGTACAGCAATTGCACGACAGTGGCTATACCGACGCCGCATGCATAGGCCGAGTCATCAGTACCGGCCAGCCTAGTGCTAGCGTGCTGTTAGAGGATTGATAGCAGGGTGGCAATTGGCTCTCCAACTGCGCTTACGGTATAGTCGCACTTCATCCAAATCTGCCCTTGCTAATTGGGTATATGAATCGTAATTCGAGTAGATCATTATGAAGACACGCTTACCCGCCCTGTTCAGCATCGCACTGTTCACCATGCTCAGCAGCCTTTCCTTGCCTAGCTTCGCGCAGGCGCGAGCACCAGCGGTCATCGATTCGGAATTGGCGCAGACACACTACCGTCGAGGCAACACCTACAACAATATGGAGCGCTACGACGAGGCGATAGAGGAGTACCAGCTGTCGATTACTGCCGACCCTAATTTCGCAGACTCCGTGCGCAATCTCGCCAACATCTTCTATTTCCAGGAACGTTACGAAGAAACCATTCCCTTGTTGCAGCGTTTCATCACTCTGCAGAAAGAGACAACCGCCGGCAAGATCGCCGCGTACAACACATTGGGTCAGTTGCTACGCGACGCGCAGCGCTTTGATGAGGCCATCGAGATCGACGAATTGGCAATACAACACGACCCCGAGAACAGCTCTCAGGTGTATGTGATGGCGAACACTTATTTCAATGCAGGTCGTACAGACTATGCAGTGCGCATCTACAAGAAAGCTCTCACGGTCTTTCCAAACGACGCCTTTATACACCGCTCTCTAGGCCGCATGCTCGAAGATGTAGGCCAATTACAGGAAGCGTTGTTAGAGTACCGTGCAGCCGCGGAGTTGAATCCAGATTCGCAGTTCTACCGCGACCTAGTGATGGGGCTAGAGACTCGCCTCGCTCAGTAAGATCGAGCGCTGTTCGACAGTTAATTTGCTCAGCTCGGTGACCTTGGCGTAGAAGCGCGTCAGGTCACCCTCCGACTCTCTTAACAGGCCCGCGAAGCTGGGCACTAGATCGTTATAGGAGGCCACGGTGCCTAGCTGGGCATTGTTCAAAGGCCCCGCGAACCAGCGGTCGTAGCCTCTATAGTCCCACTCCTCGCGAAAACTTCTATACTCCACTCGCAATGCCTCTTGCACGAGCGCCTTCTCCGCGCGCATCGCCTCTTCTTCCAAAGACCCTGCGTACAATGCATCGAGTTTCTCACGGTAGTGACTCACCAACGCCACGAAGGCTTTGTCGATGAGTGCCTCACGCTCCAGTTGGGCCATTAGCCCTGGCTGAGGGTGGAGCTGCAACCAGCGGCGCAGCCCCTCTTGCTCCACGAAGGTGGCGAAGCTCTCATTGAACGTAGTATCACCCGGCAGATATACGAGCCTGTGGGCTAGCTCGTGAAATAGCAGAGACAGCAGAGCATGATCGGAACGGTGTAACACGGCGCTGGTGAGGGGATCATCGAACCAGCCTAAAGTGGAATAGGCATCTACCCCGCCACTATAGACATCGAGTCGCTCACGCTCCAAAGAGTCTGCGAAATCGCGCGCGCGGTGCTCAGAGAAGTAACCTCGATAAGAAACGCAACCGGCAACGGGGTAGCACCAAGTCTGAGGCTGGGTGGAGAACTCTGGCGCCGCGAAGACATTCCACACCACGAACGGACGGTTCAGCTCCACATAGCTTAGGTAGCTGCTACCCGGGTCTAGCATTAACTGCTCTTCGGCGAATTTACGTGCCTCGAGAATGAGAGCGAGTTTGCGGCGAGTCTCTTCAGGCAGGCTCTCGTCCACTAGTAAAGATCGAATCTCTTTACGACCCAGCAACAGCGAAAACTGGCCTTGAGCGGCCTGACCGTAGTAGGAGATAGTTTCACAGGAGATAAGTGCAGTAAGGGTTAGGACCACGAGCAAAACCCGGGATAGGAGTCTTGTTAGCATGACTGCTCTGACTCTCATTCGGCTATGGCTATCTCGATCTCAAATAGATCGGCCCAAAGTTTTCCGGTAACGAATAGCCGGCCACTACCCGTACTAGCTTCCGGGTTCGAATTGGGAATCCATGCGATGCCGTTGAGAACTCCATCGCTTCCGCCAACGGTGGTCTCATCGATGAGTCCATTAAGATCGACAACGCTATTGATATTGCCGCTGGCAGGGTCTATGCGCACAATCTCGTTCGTCATCCAAACATTCGCCCAGACCTCGCCGTTGATGTACTCCAACTCGTTGAGATTGCGAATGGGCCTCCCCTGCAGGGTCACCTCCACCGTGCGCGATACCTGAAATGTCTCCGGGTCTATAAACTGCAGAGTGGCGCTGCCATCGCTCAGAATCAATTGCTCGCCATCGAAAGTGAGACCCCACCCTTCAGTAGGGTGATAATGGGAGGTGATCGTCTCGAAGCTATTGAGATCATGCACAAACACGATGTTGGATTGCCAAGTGAGCTGAAAAATTCGCTCGCCAACGATGCTAATACCCTCACCGAAATAACGACTCGCCAGACGCTTGCTCTGTAACACCTGCCCATCTTCGAGATTAATTTTGCTCAGTGTAGAGCGGCCATTCTTGCCAGTACCCTCGTAAAGAAAGCCGTCGTGAAACTCTAGGCCCTGGGTAAACGAGGCGGTATTGTGGGGATAGCGCGCCACAATCTGATAATCATAGATCGGCACCTCTGCCGCTGCGGGCAGTGAGAAAAGTAGCAACGCAATTACATTTAAAAACGATTTCACAATCTATGCCTATTCAGGTGGAGCTAGTTGCGCAAGTTTAGCATAGCGCTGCCGAAGCCCTAAATTACGCTAGCGACGAGGTGCAATCAAGATACCCTGACAGAAGTCGCCCTCTATATCGCTAGCCAATTTGGAGCACAAACCGCATCAATCACCACATAGGCACAACTTCTGACACTACGCTAGGAACGTGTCATAGACTTCTCTCTGAAGGAGCAAGCCGTCGGGATCTGCGGCCGTTTTCAACGCGCAGAACTTGTTTGACCATTCCGATGTTCTGGTGCGAATCGGTGGATTCTTCGCCTCCATGCAGTCGATCACAACCGCCGCCACCTCGTCGCAGCTTTGATAGGCGGAGTCCCCGCGCGCTTGAGCGCCTCCTATATACTTCTGGATAATCGGGAGATATTCGTCCTGCAACAAGCCACCGGATGCCTGCACTTGAGCAAAGGCCGCATTCGCAAACTCCGAACGAATACCACCTGGCTCTACACTTGTGAAGTTAATGCCGAAAGTGGGCTGGACGTAACAGGCAAGTGACTCTGTATACCCTTCCACCGCGAACTTCGAAGCACAATACACCTCGTTGAAGGGCTGTCCAACCAAACCTCCAACCGAGGAGATATTGATGATGTGCCCAGAGCGCGCCTCGCGCATACGCCCAATGACCGCCTTGGTTGTACGCACCACACCCATGAAGTTGACGTTCATGATCCAGGCTATATCCTCCTCGCTCGCCTGCTCTGTTGAACGCACGTAACCTGAGCCTGCATTGTTGATCAAAACATCGATACGCCCTTCTTTTGTGAAAATCTTCTCAATGCAGATATTCACGCTAGCAGTGTCTGCGACATCAAGAGGAAGTACTTCCACAGTGACCTGCGCGGCGGCTGCCGCCTCATCTAACGCGGCTCTCTTACTAGTATTACGCATGGTGGCATAGACCTTATGACCCTTTTGTGCAGCCTGTACGGCGATTGCGATGCCGAGTCCTGCGGAACAACCTGTGATCACAACGATTTTTGACATAGCTCTCTCCGAAGAATGATTTGTGTGCGGTGCGCGGCATTGTTTAGCCACACTTTCTAGAATGACAGTATGCATGTTAGAGTGCACTCTAAGTCAAGCTTTCCTGCCGAATACAAATGAGAGCATCACATGAGCCATTTTAGTGTTTCCGAAGCCGTCTCCGAGACGGGCCTTAGTGCGCATACACTGCGTTATTATGAGAAAGAAATGCTCCTTTACGAGGTTCCGCGCGACAGCGGGGGCCGACGCTTTTACACACGCGAGCTAATCGCTGCAATCAAGTTCATCAGCGCTTTGCGAGCTACAGGCATGTCGATTCATGGCATCAAAGACTATATCGATCTGTATCGGCGCGGCGAACACACTGCGCAGCAGCGCATGGGACTGTTGCAGTCTCATGAAGAAGCGGTGCAGGCACAGCTCAAAGAAACACGCGCTAGCTTGAATATGATTCAACGCAAAATTGCGCTCTATCAATCACAACTCCACGCGGCTGCCCCGAACAAGCAACGCGCATAAGGAAACTAAAATGAGTGAAAATTGCTTATTCTGTAAGATCGCAGCGGGCGAGATCCCATCAACTGAAGTCTATAGTGACGAACATATTGTCGCGTTTCGCGACATCAGCCCAGCGGCACCGCAGCACATCCTGTTGATTCCCCGTAAGCACATCCAAAGTGTGGCGGCCCTAACGGAGCAAGACAGCGAGCTTATGGGGAGGCTGCTGCTCACAGCAAAGCAAGTCGCGATCGACTTGGGAGTAGCGCAATCCGGGTATCGCTGTGTTCTGAACACGGGGGACGATGGAGGACAGACAGTTCATCATCTACATTTACACCTACTGGCAGGTCGGCAGATGAGCTGGCCGCCGGGCTAACAAACCCCTTTCGTAGACGCGAGTTTTTGCAGGCTTTCTCGGCTAGCGCTATAGACCCCTCGTTCCGTAATCAAGGCACTCACCAAGCGCGCAGGCGTGACATCGAAACCGAAATTATTCACAGCACTGTGACTCGTCATCACCTGTACACGCGTCAACTCACCCTGCGCGTTGAGACCCTGCATATGTGAGACCTCTTCGCCATGGCGCTGTTCGATAGGGATTTCGCGCACGCCATCGGCAAGAGTGAAGTCGATCGTAGACACGGGGAGCGCCACATAGAAAGCTACGCCGTTGTCGAAAGCTGCCAAGGCCTTTAGATAAGTTCCAATCTTATTGCACACATCGCCGTTCGCGGTAGTACGATCGCTACCGACGATGCACAAATCCACCTCGCCATGCTGCATCAGATGCCCACCCGCATTGTCGACGATAACAGTATGCGCGATGCCTTCCTGCTGTAATTCCCACGCCGTTAAAAACGCGCCCTGATTGCGCGGCCGGGTCTCGTCTACCCATATGTGAACTGGTATGCCTTTGGCGTGCGCCTTATAGATTGGCGCAAGTGCTGTACCCCAGTCCACTGTGGCCAGCCAACCGGCATTGCAATGGGTGAGGATGTTGAGGCATTGCGCGTCGGGATCAAGCGCGAGCTTTGCCTGCCATGCCTGCTCTAGTAGTTCGCAGCCGTGGTCGCCTATTGCGCTGCAAGCCTCGACATCCTCGTTAGCCAGGCGTTGAGCAAGCTCCAGCGCCACAGCGACACGCTCGGATTGCGGCGTTGCCTCTAATTGAGCTGCCACACGCTCAAGTGCCCAACGCAGGTTTACCGCTGTTGGGCGAGTAGCCAACAAGCGTTCGCAGATCACGGCAAGGCTATGCTCTCCCTCGCGCAGCCCTAAATAGACCCCGAAGGCCGCCGTTACGCCAATCAAAGGGGCGCCGCGTACTTGCATGCTCGTAATCGCATGGCTGGCCTGAGCGAGGCTTGTCAGAGCGAGGGTCTCGAAATGATGCGGCAGCCGTGTCTGGTCGATAATGCGTACGCATTGCTCTTCGGCATCGAAAGCAATGGTCCTATATGCCTGTCCATCTACGCGCATGGCGACTCCTCAAATGACTCTGTCGTTGCCGCCGTCCACCGCGACCTGTGCGCCGGTTGTGCAGGCGAATGCAGGACCCGCCATCGCAACGGCCAGTGTGGCCACATCGTGTGAACTAACAGATTTACCCAACACATTCTGTTTTTTATAGTCGTCAACGCTGATTTTATAGTGCGCGGCGCGCTGCGCTAATACCTCATCGGTCCAGATTCCCGTATCGAACACAGCATTCGGGTGAATGGTATTGATCCGGATGCCTTGGCCCCCTAGCTCAAGTGCCGCTACTCTCGCCAGCTGCGCTAAGCCCGCCTTGGCCACGGAATAGGCACCAGCTCCAGGCCCCGGGGCGGACACATTCTTCGAGCCTATAAAAATAACAGAGGGCTCGAGGCCATTGGCGAGATAAGGGCTGCAATTGCGCAACAGGCGCATATGAGAGCTGAGGTTCAAGGTCAGTGAGTGCTCCCAAACGGTATCGTTCATCTCGCTCAATGCGAGGCTCGGTGGGAAGCTACCGGCGTTGCTAACCAATATATCGATACCGCCGAACTGCGCTATACCTTGCTGTATAGCCTGTCTCATTTGCTGCTCGTCGGTGACATCCGCTTGCACTCCGAACACCTGCTGTGAGTCCCAAGCCTGAAGCACTGTCGCGCTCATATCCAACGCTATCACCGCGGCGCCCTGCGCCTTGAAGCTTTCCACACACGCCTTGCCGATGCCTGAGGCTGCGCCAGTGACCAGCACTACTCTACCCTCGAACGGCGAGCGCGACTGCACACGTTTAAGCTTGGCCTGCTCTAACTCCCAATATTCTAAGTCGAACTGATCTTGCCCAGACAATGCGGTCCAGCCACCTAGTTTTTCGCCCCACTGAATAGCCTTCAACGTGTGTGCGCTAATATCAGCCACAATATTCAAACGCTTCGCCTCAAACGCGAAATAAAGCATGCCCTTGCCGAGCCAGACTCCAGTGCGGGGCAATAGATCGAGACAGGTATGGAAGTCCGCTGCATGACGGTCGAAATAGGCTTGGTAGCGCTCGCCAAATCGCTCCAAACCAGTACTCGGGTCGGCATCGAAAATGGCTGAGAAGGGCTTCGTATGAATGCTGTGGTCAGGGGTCAGCGGTCCACGTGTTGCGATTTGTTCGACATTACTTAGCGTCGCAAATCCAGCGGCCTCTTCATTGCTGTTCCAGCGCAGCAACAGAGGCCGGCCCAGCAGGCTTGCCGCCTGCTGACGCAGCTTCGCCAGCTCTTGATACTCCTCCACCGATGGCGTGTACTGCGCAGTGGCCACTTGTTCCCACGCGCCTCGGTTGCGCAGATAATCCTCAGCCCTAGACACCAGCTCAATCATGTTCTCGTAGCTAGTTTTGCAATCGTCGTCGAAGGTGATAATCCCGTGGTGCAACAACACAATGCCTCGTAAACGCGACCAATCTAGGCCTCGGGTCGCCTCACACACCTGCTTCGCGAGGATAAAACCGGGCATGACATAGGGCAGCACCAAAACTTCATCACCGTAGATCTCCTGAAGCACGGACGCGCCGTTAGGGCTATTGCTGATCGCGACCACCGCATCGGCATGTGTATGGTCGACATAACGCAGTGGCACCAAGGCGTGCAGAATGGCCTCGACCGAAGGAGTTGGCGCCCCAGGGTCAAGTAAGGCTAAGCGCAGCTCCCGCATCATGTCGGTATCACTTAAGGACTGAAGCTCCGCCAATGCCTGCAGATGCTGCAATCTAACGGGCGCGAAGCCACCTGCGGCGATGCTCTGTAGATCCCAGCCTGAACCTTTAACGTAGAGCACTTGCTCTAGCTCTCCAAAGACATTGCGCCGCTCACCCTTCACAGAGGTATTGCCGCCGCCATGGAGCACGAGATCGGCATCGCGGCCAAGTAGTTGGGAGCTATAGACGCGCAACCCTAGGTTGCTATCGCTGGCGAAGCGTTCTGCATCCTCAGCATTCCATCGGCTCAACATAAACGCCCCCTCTTCTCAGATTATTGTCTTAGAAATGAAAAACGCACCCGAAGGTGCGTTTTTTTGCCAGATCCATTACGAATCAATGGCTTGCTACATATCGCTCGCTTAGGGCTCTACGATAGAGATACTAGCGATACCAGCCTGGCGCGCAGAGTCCATAACCAAGACCAAAGTGTTCACGCTTGAGCGAACATGTGGCTTGACGATAACGGAGGCTGCTGGATTTTCGGCCTTCAGGCGGTCAATGTTAGAGCGAATCTGACTTTCTTGAATCGGGCGTGGCTCGCCGTTCAGGATAATGTCGTTGTTAGCGCCGAGCTCGATAAGAATGTTCTTCTTATCATCATCTTGCTCAGGAGGTGTTTCATTGTTCTCGTTACTCGCTGCATCGATGGCAGTTTCGGAAAGGAATGTTGCCGTTACTACGAAGAAAATCAATAGGATAAACACCACGTCCAGCATTGGAGTGAGGTCAACATTGCTCTCGTCGTTTTTTCTTGTGCCTGCGAGTTTTCTCATTACTGTCTACCTTAACGTGATTCTAGTGATCGCTTCTTGAAAATCAGGGGGCTGATCAACGCTTCTGGATGCCTATAGAGGCTGCTTGAAGGCCCAAGTATACCCGATAATAGTCTGACCACAATACCCGCAATACACCGAAAATCGACCTAATTTGCAGGCATTGCCATGCACCGAAAGTGGGCGCAAGGCAGGTTTGACGTCTCTAACTCCCCCAGCCAGAGACGTCTAAGCCATCACTGCAGCGAAGAGATCGTAAACTGAACCAGTTCAGCTAGATTCTTTGCAGTTTTGCCATCGCGTGAGTTCACACGTAGGCCATATAGAGAGTTCATCAATGCATCGGCAGCGAATTCGGCACTAACACCCTTCTTCAGCTTACCGTCTTTGTCAGCATCTTTGAGACGTTTAACTAAAGCTTTGCGAACTACAGCAAAAGATGCGCGAACGATCTTCTGGATATCTTTGTCGTAATTAATGCTCTCGCAGAAAGAATTAACTAGCAGGCAACCCATTGCGCGCTGCTTGTTGCTCACAGACAACACGGTCAAGTCGAAGTACTTCTCTATTGCCGCCCAAGGTGCCAAGTCTGCATTATTTAAAGAGGCGTCTAAGTCTTTTGCAATTAGCTTGTTGTAATGATCTAAACAGGCTTTGAAAAAAGTGTCCTTATCACCGAATGAATTATACAACGTACCACGATTGATGCCGGTTACATCTAATAGCTTCTGTACGGAACTGGCTTCGAATCCTTCGCGCCAAAATTGCTCCATTGCATTGTTCAATACATCGTTGTACTCAAACTCAACTGGTCTTGCCATAATAAATGCTCAGTCTCTTATCTAGGTAATTGAGGAATGATCGACTATATTGACTGTCAATCAGCAGGGGGTTTAGTCGGGCGGCATTGTAGTATAGGCGGCAGTTTTTTACATCTATTGATACAAAATACTACATTTGTGTCGCTGTCCATTCACAGCATGAGGCGGCAGTCATCACATAATGAACTTGCCAAGCATAGCCAGCACGCTAAACCACTGAAAAATCTAGCGATATCGTAAATAGTTCAGGCTGAGCGATTCTGGAATCTGCTGTTTTTTCAATCACAATGCCACACTGGACAGCTTAGAAAGAACATCCGTTCTATTTTGAAGTTTCGCAGAGCGAAAGAATTACAGCCCTGCTGTAGTTACGATCAAACCAATCAAACCACCTAATACACCACCCCAAACCACCAACCAGCCGAGATGTTTCTTGATCATCGCCTGCACGATCTCCTTAACTAATTGCGGGGTTAACTCCTCGAGCCGGCGCTCAACGATGTGCTCGATGCGCGAATACAGACTTGCCTTGCCCTCGCCTGCGTTGGCGAGCCCCTCGGCCATAGAGGCGCGGAAGGCATCGGAATCTACTACGGCACGAAAATAATCACGCATCTTCGTGACAAAGGGTTCTTTTAGTGACTTCAAGGCATCACGACCGCCCAGCATGCCAAGCATGCCGCCGAACGAGGATGCCATGATGACATCGAGCAAAGACTCGAATGCTTTCTCCAGATCTAGCTTGTCGATGAGTTTGAGCAGCTCGCCATCGAGACTACGAGAAATGCCACCCGACTCTTTGAAAAACTTCTCTATATTCTCTGGGCTAAAGAACTGCTGCATGATGAGCTTGCGAATACCATTCTTGAACTCCTCGAAATGCAGGGGTACTACGCCAGAGCCATAGAATCCTGGCACGCGCTCGAAGAGCATGTGAATGGCTAACCAATTGGTGACACTACCGGACAACGCGAACAGGCCCATAGTCAACAACCAATGGGCACCCTCGAAGGGCAGCAAGCCCGCTAGCACTAGCCCTAGCGCCACGACATTTGTAACTAAACTCTTATCAATATTCACATTCGAACCTAATTTGCTGTGCGCGAGGCGCGCATATTAAGGGAAAACAGAAGGCCGATTCAACAACACAGGGGGGTGCTACAGGCGGCGGTGGCTTTGTACTGGCATCTTAGCGCGAAGCTCATGCAGTGCGTCTAAGTCGATCTGCGCGCAGGCGAAACCCTCGCCTTTATCCACTTGGGCCAATACCCGACCCCACGGATCGACGATCATAGAATGGCCGAAGGTCTCTCGTTTCGCATTATGCACGCCGCCATGATTCGCGGCTAACACATAGCATTGATTCTCTATCGCGCGGGCTCTAAGTAGCACTTCCCAGTGCGCCTCGCCCGTCACCTTTGTGAACGCCGAGGGCACCGTCAGTATCTCCGCTCCTCCGCCGAGTAGGCGGCGATAAAGCTCAGGGAAGCGCAGATCGTAGCAGATGCTCAGGCCGAGGCGTCCCATGGGGGTGTCGGCCCAAACTACTTGATCGCCAGCCTCGAAGTTCGAAGACTCCGAATATTGGGCTTGCTTATCTTCCACCTGCACATCGAATAGATGCATCTTGTCGTAACGGGCAATTACCTCACCCGCGGGGTCGTACACCAGACTCGCAGGGCGCACTCGACCATCGTTAATCGTCTGTACCTCTGTATCACCAGTGCGAAGTGGGCGAGTCGCCATCGGCATAGTGCCCGCGACTAGAAACACCTGATTCGCCATTGCCTGCTCACGCAGGAAACCTTGCAACAGCGCCGTATTGTCGCCCTCGCGCTCTGCAAACTGACTAAGTGGTCCGCCGTCGAGGACCGCGAAATTCTCCGGAAGCAAAATCAACTTCGCACCCGCTGCCGCCGCTTTCCCGATAAGCGCCTCGGTCGCACGAAGATTGCGCTGAACATCTTCCGTACTGACTAGCTGCACTACCGCTACAGTGTGTTTCCTCAATGTGACACTCCTCTTAGTTGCTGTTGGCGGGCGCAGCGGCCCCATTGCTAGCGGGTGCGCTCTGGCCATTAGACGCAGGCACGGCTTGGCCTCCAGGCGGTGCAGCAGGAGCGCCGGGAGTCCCAAATACCTGATTAAGGCGCGGCTCTAAGCCGTCCCATGGACCTTTTAGGGTATATTGAGCGCTCGTGAGGCTATCTACCTGATCACCGAAAATTTGATCGAACAAGAACACGCCTACAGCCACTTGCCAGTTGATGAGATTATTCAATACCGCGATACCGCTCATCCAAGGAATATTATCGCTCAAGGGTAGGGTGATATAGAGATTGCCATCGATTGTCTGCTGAGCTAAATCGAGCTGCCCACTGACTTGAAATAGACTAGCCGGTCCGATGATCTGAAGACGGTCCACGATATCCACAATGCCGTCGTTGATTCTCAACGAGCCATTGATCTGCTCGTAGGACAAACCGCGCCTGAGCAAATCATCGCTAAAACGCAGGCGACGCACCAAGGCATCGAAATTGATAATACTGATCAGCTTGAGCGCCCCATTGGCTGCTCCGGCGCTGCTCTGTAGAAAGCGCCCTTCGAAGACCTTCAAGTCGACGTCGCCACTGAGAGACTCTACTGCGAAGAATGCGGGACTCCCGGCCCAATCGACACTGGTAATAAACTCTGCGCTACTGCTCTCAAGGCTTGGCGCGTAGCCGAAATTACTCAACACCGTGGCGAGGTTGCCTGCCTCTAGGACAGAGTTGAAGTAACTGTGGTGATCAGTGCCATCGTAGGTCCACATGAAGCGGCCCTCCTCGCCCAGTTTACCCGCACGAACTCCTCGCGTTTCTACCAGCAGATTGCTGAATACAGCCCCACTCTGATTAGGCTCGATCGTAAACTGCCAGCTGCCGTAATCCGCATCGCCTCGCTGCACATTCGCTGCGCGGAAATTCATATAGGGAAAATCCCTCGGATCGACATCAGCGAGAATATCGACGCGCTCTTGCTCCAACCAGTAAGCGTCGTCTGCTTGCGGCGGTCCAACGAGCGCTAGATCGAAGCTGCTAGCCAAACTGGCTCCCTCTTCCGGCTCCGGTGGTGCTGGGAAAACTAGGCGGTTGAAATTGACGTCTAGAGGCTCATCGCTCGAATAGGGCACCTGCACCTCGCCCTCGACAGTAGTACTGGCTAGCGACAGCTTCCAGTATTGTGCTTCACTCGCAATCTGAACATTCAAATCTTTGGCGTTTTGCCCAAAGGCATAAGCATCGGCAATAGTGACATCCACTGCGTTGATGGCGTTGCGTAAGCTTGAGAAATTGCCGCTGCTGCTACTTGCAGCGCCTACTGTCGCCGTCTCGCGCAAGGCCGTCATCCACTCTTCATAGTCGAAACGCTGCAAGGTTCCAAGAACATCGAGGCCCGGCGCATTGGCATTCAGACGCCTAACACTCACCCCCTCATTCTGCTTGCCAAGGAACACTAAACCGCTACGAATCTGTCCATCGCTAAGGCCAATATTGACCGAAGTGATATCCCCCAAGGTGACGCGCAGATCTTCTCGGTTATCGAGGAAGTCGATAGTCATGTGCATCGGCATCGGGGCGTCAGCGAGTTTCTCGAACGGCACTGGATAGTTCAACGCGACGCCCTCTAGCTTGCTTTCTATCGTAAGCCTGCGCCGTGGCGCCGCCGCTGCAGCTTGTGCTGTTGACTCGGCGGGTTGCGCAATTTCGAGAAGCGCCATGTAATCCATTTTGCCGCTAGTACGGCCCAGCATGTCCACCACGAACCCACTCTGCTTAGGCCAAGCCCGAAGCGCAGCAACCTCGACAGCACCCTCGATCTCTACACGGGTATTGGTGGTACGTTCGCCATCAACACTACTGAGCAGGCTCACAGAAATTGGCTCATCGAAAAGCGTGGCGGTGACTCCCTCGCCCGTTAGCCCAGTACTGCTGTTGTATTGTAGCGCGCCATTGACAGTGTCGAAACGCAGCTCAAACTCTGGAATATAGAGCGTGTCATCGCGAAGCTGAAGTGCCACATCTACCACGGGCGTCGAACCAACGATACCCAAAGGGATGCGCAAATCTAGGGCCAAATCGACTTCGCCCTGCCCCTGCCAATCCGCGATATAATTTCCAAACCCGCGAGTGACCGGCGTCTGCTGCAGATAACCTAACGCTTGCTGTGTATCACCAGAGCCTTTTCCAGTAACCGTCAGCCAGTTGCCCGGCCCCGTTTCATTCGGCCGAATCGCCGCGACCGTCGAATCGAAGCCTATGCCGAATGATTGTCCCCTGCTCACTTCGATGTCGACATTGCGATCGCCGATAATCACGTGTCCATTTAAACTATCTAACGCTGGCCACTGCGGGTCGAAGCGCAGCGTTCCATTCTCTACATTGAACACCATCTGCAGGGTCCGGTCGTTAGGCCTACTGCTGGGCAACACTGAGCCTCGGTAAATCAACCCGCTATCGACAGCAGTGCCATCGAGGATTGCGCCGTCAAGCCACGTCATGAGGCCGCGTAGGCCGTCCTTCACCTCTGGCGCGTTAGGCAAATAGATTGCTTTCTGACTGATGTCGCCGCGACTAATCCCAACCATTAATTCCAGATCAGCAACGGTGTCTTCGTCCATGACCTTCTTGGCGAATAGCGAGAACTGTGCTCGCCCGGTTACAGCCTGGGACTCCGCCACGATCACGCTGCTACTTAGAGTGAGCAACATGCCTTCTGTCACATCGAGATCGACGCTCACTCGTCCATTGATGCGGTCGTAGACCCACACATCATTGAACAGAGCCGGCAATTGAAACATCAGACGGCGCGACTCGACATCGGCGAAACCGCTTAGACGTTGTTGCCGCGTATCGAAACTCAGCTCGGTATAACCATCGATACCCCAGATGGCTGGCACGCCGCCACGGGCGTTCATGGCGACATCGTTAAGATTGGCAACCAGGCGCATCGCTGCGGTGTCGCTTGCTTGCTTGCTTAGGGACCATTCCAAATCTAAGTTATCCAGCTCGCCGCGCGGGTAGTGGCCGAGTAGCTGCGCATTGCCTTGCTCCGGCAACAAGTTCGATACCCCAAGCATTCCGGTAACAATACCGAGATTCAGTCGATCGGCCTTTAAATTAAAGTGCTCATCTGCCGAGAAGTCTGCATAAATATTGCTCTCACGCCATTGCGACTCGTTCCAGCTAAAACTGAATTTCTCCAACCACAGCTCCCAGGCCTGATCGGCCCCCGCGCGCTGAACATAGAACTGCGTCCCCAAGTCTTCGACTAGGTAGGGCTGTGGCAAACTCAAACCAAGTCGCGACAAATTAACATTGCCCTGTGCCGAGCGTAGCTGACCGTCGCTAATCGACACCCACATTTCAGCATTGCCCTCGAGCGTGTTAAGGCTAAGGCTATCGCTGAAATCACGAGAGACGATTTCGGAATAATCGGTATCGGGAAGCAGCACATAGAGCTGGCCTTGCAGCTCAGCCATACTTTGACCGCTAAGTTCTGCGGCGATACTCAAGGGGCCGATTACATCACTTTGCCAGACATCGAGATGCAGATAGTGCTGCTCGTTGCGATTCTGAACTCGCAGTCGACTGCGCTCGAAACTGTGTGTGTGGCCACTGGCTCGACGGAGAGTTAATTGAAGATTACTAAGTGTCAGGTCGCTCACGCGTGAAATTAGATCCAAGGCCTGATCGGCATCGAGAGCGACGGAAGGGTCAGATTCGAAACCGAACAACTGCCAACGACCGTCTGCGTCCTCTTCTAGAATGAAGGCGGGCTTCTCAATGTCGATTGAGGCAAGTAACAAGCGCCACTGTAGGAGGCTGGCCCAAGCGTTGAGCTCTAGTGTGAGGGTGTCTACTTCAACAAGGCGCTCTTCGCCACCGGGCTGCGGGTTTGCGATCGCCACGTCGTGTAGGGTAATGATGGGGTTAAAACGGTTCCAACCACCCTCAATGCTGGCGAAACGTAGCGGCTGACCAAGACTCTCTGAGAGCCGGTTCTCGATATCCCCATGATAATTGCCGACATAGGGCAGCAACTGCCGCCCGAGACTGACATAGACCGCCAAGGTCAACAGGAGGATGAGGGACGCTGTGAGTAACAGCGAAACAGTCTTTTTCAGTAGTGTCAGGATCATGGCGGCTTCGGCCCGAGGCCAGAGGCGTTGTGGGCTCTAGATGCAAAGCCCTAAAACAACACGACATCAAATTGCTCTTGAGTATACATTGGTTCCACCTCAAACCTGACCGACTTGCCGATTAATTCTTCCAAATCGGCCAGAGTGCTGGATTCCTCGTCGAGTAGCCTGTCCACGACTGTCTGCGACGCCATGACCAGAATCACGTCGTTCTCGTATACTCTCGCCACACGTAGTATCTCGCGAAAAATCTCGTAGCAAATTGTCTCGGGAGTCTTGAGCCGCCCCTTACCTTCGCATACCGGACAGGCACTACAGAGTATTTGCCCTAGACTCTCTCGCGTGCGTTTACGGGTCATCTCGACTAGGCCGAGCTCGGACATGACGCTTACTGAGGTGCGAGCATGGTCCTTCTCTAAGGCCTTGGTTAAAGTGCGCATGACTTGGCGCTGATGTTCTGGGTCCACCATGTCGATGAAATCCAGAATGATGATGCCGCCAAGATTGCGAATTCTAAGCTGGCGCGCAATTGCGGTGGCTGCCTCTAGATTGGTTTTTAGGATTGTCTCCGCATGGTTCTTACTGCCCAGGTACGCGCCGGTGTTGACGTCCACCGTGGTCATTGCCTCGGTTTGATCGATGATCAGGTCTCCACCAGACTTGAGCTTGACCTTGCGACCAAGCGCCTTATCGATCTCATCGTCAATGCTGTAGAGATCGAAGATAGGGCGCTCACCCGCATAACATTCCACGCTATTGCGGAACTCCGGTATGAAGTCTTGGATAAACTGCGATATCTCTTCGAATGCGCTGCGCGTGTCGATGCGAATTTTCTCGATGTCCGGCGTTATGAGATCGCGCATAGCACGCATGTAAAGCGGCACTTCCCGGTACAGAATGTGGACGTCACGACTATCGTTGACCCGGCGCTCCACCGCGCCCCACAGCCGTTTCAAGAAACGCACATCCTCTAGCATTTCCTCGGCGCTGCAGCCCTCTGCTGCGGTGCGAATGATAAATCCGCCCTGCCCTTCCATCTCCTCTTGCGCGATGCACTGCTCAACGAGCCCACTCAAGCGCGCCCGTTCCTGCTCGTCCTCTAAGCGCTGTGATATCCCCATATGGGCACTGCGGGGCAGATAGACGAGGTTGCGCGATGGCAGGGTAAGATGGGTGCTTAGACGAGCTCCTTTGCTGCCGATCGGATCCTTGATGACTTGCACCACGATGAGTTGACCGTCGCGCACCAAACTTTGAATAGGCAACGGGGTCTCATTGCGCACCTCGAAACCCTCTGGGCTGATGGGTGAGATATCCGCGCTGTGAATAAACGCGGCGCGCTCCAGACCAATGTCGACGAATGCAGCCTCCATACCGGGCATCACACGAATCACCTTGCCCAGATAGACATCGCCAACATGCCCCTTACTATGAGGGCGCTCGACGAAGACTTCCTGCAATAAGCCATTTTCGATCAGGGCTACGCGAGTCTCCATGGGGGTGACATTGATGAGAATCTCCTCACTCATGTGGCATTCCTCTCACTCATCCCTGTGCGAACACCGAACTCGGCCAAAAGCTGGGCAGTCTCAAACACGGGCAGACCCATTACGCCGCTGAAGCTGCCCGCAAGCGCACTTACGAACATGCCGCCGAGGCCCTGAATGGCATATGCGCCTGCCTTGCCGATGGGTTCGCCGCTAGCCCAATATAGCTCACGCTCCTGCTGGTTTAACGGCTTGAAGCTGACATCGCTAAGGGAGAGTATGACCTTGCTTCGCGCGCCTAAGCATAGCGCTACGGCCGACAATACTTGATGTTGACGCCCCGAAAGCAGTGCCAACATGCGCAGCGCGTCGGCACGATCCACGGGCTTGCCGAGAACTTGTTGGTCACAGACCACGATAGTGTCGGAGCCGAGTATCGGCAGTGTCATCTGGGGGTTTGACGCCTGCACCGACAAGGCCTTCTCCAGCGCTAAGCGTTGCACGAAGTCGACGGCGGATTCGCCCGCATACGCGACCTCATCGACACTATGTTCGGCGAGACTATGGGCAACGCCCATTTGGGAGAGGATCTCGCGGCGACGCGGCGAGGCAGAGGCTAATACTATGGAATCGAACTGGTAAGGCATGTGTCCTCAGGCTGGCCGCTGCGGGGATAATCCCCTGGCTAGCGTACTCCAAAACTGCGGCGCATCTGGCGCAGCAACACGAACATCCACGGCCAGATGAAGGCGCTGGACAGGGCTCCTAGCAAGAACATTAGATTGGAGGCTACGGCCTGTTCGGCAGCAATCTTCATCCAATGGGTCATCATTAAATGTAAGCCTATCAAAGCGAGGACGACGCCGCTCTGCTGAAGAGACGAGAACATGCGCAGGCGTTGATGCAGGCTGAGGGCGATATAAGCGATTATCGCCAGGGCCAGCGCATTGAGCCCCAGAAGGGAGCCCTCGAGAATATCCATTAGCAGACCCGCCACCCAAGCAAAACCGATGCCTACGCGATAGGGCAAGGCCATCGCCCAATAGATGAGCACCATCGCGATCCATTGTGGGCGGTAATTCATAGCCCACTCTGGGAATGGCACTATGGCTAATAAGTAGGCGACGAAGAAGCTCAAGAAGATAACCCAGCTGCCATGTGTACGTTGATTCATCGCTTACTCCTGTCCTGCAGCGGGATCTTCTGGCACGGTGTCTGCCGTTTCCGAAGGCACAGGCTCATCCAAGCCTACCGTTTCCGGGGCTGGATTAACGACTTCTTCGAGCGGCTCGGCGCCTAGCTCGTCGATCTGTTCTTCAATGCCGAGACGCTTTCCGCCTTTGTTGAGGGCATTGTCCACCCAGACCGGCGCGATGCCTGACTGGTTGGAGCGCTCGAGTTCATTGCTGGCTAAGGCCAACAACATCACGTGGCGAGTCCTATCCATCTGTGCGAGGGGCTTTGCCTTAATAGTGGCGAAGGGTTGACCGCGGTCGTGCACTACACTGGTGACCTCGGCGACGGGATAATCCTTCGGGAAGCGTTGTCCGAGGCCAGAACTGACGAGCAGATCCCCCACTTCGATATCCGAGGTGTCGGGCACATACTCGAGCTCTAACTCCGGCACCTCGCCTCGACTACCG
>CAXBOY010000023.1:0-33759 GCA_963977405.1 uncultured Gammaproteobacteria bacterium | reverse complement strand
GTGACCATGGCGCACAATATTTCACGGCCCGCAGTGCTGCTTTTCGAGAAGAGCTACAACGTTGGGAGGCGGCAGGCGTGGCTGGGCTTTGGTCTGCGCGCATGAGCGTGATTGAAAATCCCCAAAGTCCATGGCGTGCAGCGGGGGCGAACACAAAACGTTACGTAGGGGTGCCCAGTATGACGGCACCTGCAAAGTTCTTGGCTGCGTCGCTGCCTGTGCAACTCGAAAGCCATATCGATACTTTGACGCGTGAGCCAGAAGGTTGGCGCTTACACATAGCGGGGAAGGGGTGGCAAGACAAGTTCTATGATGCTTTGGTTCTCGCCTTGCCTGCACCACAAGCAAAGGATCTGTTGAGTCAATTTAGCAGCCCATTGCGAGAATTAGTCGCTAGCGTGCGGATGCGTCCTGCGTGGGCGCTCATGATGCGTTGTGATGAATCTTTTGACCCTGGTTTCGATGCGGCTTTCGTAAACTCTGGTCCTATTCGCTGGCTCGCACGCAATCTTAGTAAGCCGCAGAGACAAGGTGAGAATATGTGGTTGCTCCACGCTACCGCGCAATGGAGTGAGGTTCATCTTGAAGCACAGCCGAGCGATGTGATCGAACTTCTCGTTGAGGCTTTGCAAACAATTTGCCCCGCTTTGGTGCATGAAAGTGTGGCTCATCGATGGAGATACGCTGATACAGAAGTGTTGCTTGGTCGAGAGTCGCTTTGGGATGAGGAAAAAAGGCTAGGTTTGTGTGGTGACTGGCTTCACGAAGCTAAAATAGAAGGCGCATGGCTCAGCGCACTTTCTTTGGCAAAAGTAATAACGTCACGATCACTAAAAAAATGCTTAGATAGCGAATTAATATCGATAGAGTATTCCTCCTCTCTCTATAAATCCGCACTTGAATTACGCAATGAAATTTTGCGTAAACCGCTCGGGCGCTCGCTCGATTTTTTAGATTTGGATGGCGAGAGTGAGCAACAGCATTTCGGAATTTTTGGTTGCGAAAACACACTTATTGCCTGTGTGAGCGTGAAAGAAATAAGCGGAAAACACCACAAATTAAGACAAATGGCGGTGGCTGAAAAATTTCAGGGGCAAGGAGTTGGTGCAGAGTTGGTCTCGAGTGTAGAGCGTGAATTGATAGCGCAAGGGGTTCAAGAGATCAGCTTGCATGCGCGCGAGTCTGCAATAAAATTCTATGAAAAGCTTGGTTATAATTGCATTGGAAACTTATTTGATGAAGTAGGAATATCTCACATAAAAATGCACAAATATTTTCCGTAAATATCTCTTTATATTTTAAAAATTCCTACAATGTTTCTCGATTTAGAAATCGTGAATGTTATAAAGTGTTACACGCGACCTATATTTAATATATTGTAATTGAACTTTCCGTAAAGAAACCCCTACAATCCCCCCGCACTCTTCTAAAACCCACACTTCTAATTCGCAGTTTATCGTTTAGAAGGGTGCGTGCTAATTAAAATAACTTTAGGGAGAAGACCGCGTGAATATTATTTTCAAGCGCAATAAATTGTATCGTTTGTCGCAGGCCGTCATGGCCATTTCCATCTTAGGATTACCCGCAGCGACTCTAGCTCAGGACAATGATGCTGAAGTAGAAGAAGTAGTGGTGACTGGATCCTATATTCGCAATAGCGCATTCGCACAAAATGCGAATGTCGAGACTGTGACGCAAGAAGATCTATACGAATCTGGCGCCCCGTCAATTGGGCAGTATATCCGCGACCTCACTTTCACGCAGAACACCGACACCGTGGCGAACGTGAATGCCGGCGCGGATGGTGGTCAGGATTCAACAGGTTCAACTTTCAACCTACGCGGTCTAGGCGAAAACTCAACTCTGGTCCTCGCTGACGGCGTGCGCACCATCAATAGTACCGTTTCGACAATGTTCCCGGACATCGCACTGGCTCGCTTAGAGGTTGTGCTCGATGGTGGATCGGCCCTGTATGGCTCCGATGCGGTAGCGGGCGTGGTCAACTTAATTCCAATCAAGGAATTCGATGGCGTCAAAGCGCGCACCTATTATCAGCGCGACGAGAAAGCACAAGTGGAAGACTATAATGCCTCCGTTCTATGGGGTAAGTCTTTCAGCAACGGCATCAATTATGTCGGTGCTGCGGACGCCAAGCTACAAGGCTCGTTGATGACTTACGAGCGTATGCGCACAGCGGAAGTGGCTTATGGCTATTCATCCTCTGGTAATCCAGGCGAATACCGCCGCGTGAATGGTGCCACCCCAACAGTGGGTGGCGTTCACAATGGCACGATCGTCGGCCCAAGCATGCGTGATCAGAGCTGCGGAACCTTTGGTACAGCCGAAGAGAATGCACTTGGTGCACAGCGCAGTGGTCCAAGTGGATATCCAGTAGGGGCCTCGGGTTGTTACTGGTACTACACGCCGCAGTGGGACTTACAAGGCGAGGCCAGCGAATACAATCTGTACAACAATGTCACATGGGAGGCTAACGATAAGATCAATGTCGAGCTCACCATGAATCATAGTTTCCGAGAAGTACTGAACCGCAACACTGGTACCTATGGTCAGAACACCAATAGCCGCAACGCTCTGGTGGTGCCTGCTAGCCACCCAGCTAACCCTTACGGCTTCGATGTGGTGCCCTATAACTACCGTCCCTTCACTCTGTTAGATCCAGAGCATTGGCCAAGCCATTTCGAGGAAATTACCGGTGCGCGTCTGCAACCTGTGATGTATTACACGCAGCGTTATAAGGTGCAGGCTAATTTCGAATTGGCGGGAAGCTGGAGCGGTTACACTTTCTACTCACGTCAGTTTGACCGTCGTAACTCCGACGAGAAACTATTGCATATAGGCAAGATGCAGCAAGCCTTGCTTGGGCAGGGCGGTCCTAGCGGAAACGAATACTGGAACCCCTTCGGTTCTGCGGATCCTCGTTCACCCTATTACAATGCTGCAACTACGCGTAACAGTCAGGAAGTCGTCGACTGGTTGTTTACCAACGTGGACAACGTGACAAGCAACAAGGACGAGTTAGATATCTTCGAAGCCACAGTTACTGGTGAGTTGATCGATCTGCCAGCGGGTCCATTGCAAGTGGCGACCGGCTTCCAGATGCGTGATCGTTCTGAGTTCCTCGGTAACAATCCGCTAGAGTTAATCGGGGCAGATTTCAACGTGAACATCGTCGATACACCACCGAGCAACGACACCTATTTCAACAAGGTGGTAGCGGGTTTCGTGGAGTTCGATATTCCAATTCTGGAAACTCTAGCGGCGCAAGTTGCCGTTCGTCACGAGCAGTTCAAAGACTTTGGTTTGGATGCGACCACTCCTAAAGTATCGCTGCGTTGGGAACCGATTCCCGAGTTAGCAATTCGCTACTCATGGGGCGAGAGCTTCTTGGCACCGACCGCAACTCAGGCTCGTCCTTACGATCCTAACGAAGGTTGTTCCGAGATATTCTTCGGCCTAGACAAGATCACCGGCGGACAACTCACTGGTGGCGCGGGCTGTTCATCTGGTAACCCAAACTTGAAGCCAGAGACGTCTAACATGCAGAATCTTGGTTTTACCTGGGAGCCGGGTGGTGCGTTGGATGGCTTGAGTGTGAGCTTGGATTACCAGACGATCGAGTATACAGACCGTATCCGTACACTGAGTAACGATGAGACTGTGAACGGGCAGTTTACCCGTATGCTGCAAGCGATCGGTTCGAGCGAAGCGGCCTATAGTTCCACCCCTGGTTCTGCCACAAGAAACGCTGCGAATGCTTGGTTGGCGACTCAAGATAATACCGGCGCAAGCGGTGTTATCCGTGATCGTACTAGTGGTCAGGTGCTACGCGTAATCCGTCAAGCGAACAACATCTCCACAGTGTGGATCGATGTGTTTGATACGTCTATCGACTATCGTTTCTCAACCGATAATTGGGGCACCTTCGCAACAGGGCTAAATGTTTCTTACTTCTCGAAGTATGAATACGAAGACCTGTTCGGTGGCATCAAAGACGCCCTCGGTTATCAGAACGCGAATAGCGGTGTCGTACCTCCTCTGCCAAAGACAAAAGGTCAGGTCCGTGGCAACTGGTTCATGGGTAATCATAGTGCATCGCTGACTGCTACCTATCAGGGCAGTGTGATATTCGACGACACAGTGAATAATCTGTTCTCGAAGTTCCCAGCAGATCGCATTATCGAGGATCAGTGGACTGTGAACGCGCAATACGGATACATCCTCAACGACTTCTTCAGCAGCGAAGTGTCTTTGAGCGGAGGTATTCGTAACCTGTTCAATCAGCAGCCACAGCGTTTGCCGATTCTTGGTGGATTCGAGAGTCGTCTACAGCAGCCATGGGGTCGTCAGTTCTGGATGTCTATCGATTGGACTCCTGACTTCTAATCGACCGAACGTTCGCGTTTGACAAGAAAGGGGGCCTTTGGCCCTCTTTTTTTTTGAGCGCGATTTGAGCGTATGCGATACGTACAATCTTGGTAGTAGCGGTTTATCAGTGGGATAAATAGGCGGGAAACGTATGTTTCCCGCCTTAAACATCTCTGCTGCGGGGAGGTCGACACAGAGATGCGCCCAATGCTCATTCGAATGTATGCGAAGTAAGAATTACGTGATTGCTATCATGCTGTCCATTGCACACAAGAGCCCCACGCCAGCGAATCGAGTCATCCTTGGTCAATTCGCTGAAAGCTCTTGTATTGTGTCGTTAATGGCAGAATAAGACCTCTGGAACATCTCCAAAATAACTCCGAAATGAGTTGTTTATTAAAATGGAGATGTGTTGAGGAGAGATCGCCTAGTTTCAGGCTATTGATCTTGCATCGACATGCTATAGGAGGCGGTGCTGTGCAGGCAGCTATAGCAAATGTCGCTATGATCCCAGAGATTGTTGCGGGTAAAGCGCTTGTCGTTATTATAGGCCGTCTGGGACTCCTCGCTCAGGCTTATGCCTGTGATAGACGACATCTCTATGATGCCCTCCATGAGCTGTCGCTGCCAATTGACGCCCATACCGAGATCATCGAGTATGTCGGCATAACGATTGTCTGCGAGTACTTCGTCTGGAAAGAAGATGCGTACGAAGCTAAGCCAGCTGAATAGACGCCGCGTTTCTGTGGCATTCAAGTTGGACCATCTCTCAACGCCCTCGTCTATATCGCCGAGGATGAAAGCTTTGGCGCCTAGGCTGAAATTGAAATCTGGATTGTCGCTGTTTTTCGCTTCGAAGGCGTCGCCCGCAGGGAAGGAGCTACCATAAAGAGCGCTTATAACGATCTGGCTTAACATAGAAGTTGGGCCTTCTTCGTCGAGTTCCAACTGTCTAGCTAAATACTCAGTAGCCTGTTCTTTGTCTCCTAAAAAAGCATAGCTTCGCGACAAAGTTCCCAAAATGCCTAGATGGGAAGGTTTATCTAGCAGTTGCTGCTTCTTAAGAGAGATGAGGTCTTTCGGTCTGTCGATGTTGGTTCGGTAACTCCACGTGGCGTCGGGGGAGACCATAAAAGGCCGCTCGTCTGGCACATAGCTCAGAAAATCTTGTGCTTCGCGAAATAGCTTAGCGCCGGTCAAGAGTAAAGAGTAGTGAGAGAGAGCAAAGTCGGGTGGGTCGCCCGCTAATATCAGGGAGCGAACCTTCGCCTCTATAAGATCTTGATTATTGCCGTCTACTCTTAAGGCTAAAATCTGCGTGGCTTTGGCGTTCTGCGCGTTCGGATCGATGCGTAGTAGCTCCTGTAGTGACAGATTTACGAGTCTGCGCATTTCTGCGCCAGTCTCTGGCAAGCTGTAAAGTGCCATCTTTGTGGCCACTGTTGCTAAACCTAGATACGCGTTACTGAAATCGGGGTCTTGCTCGATGGCGAACAGATAATTGTCTATAGACTTGCGGAAACTAGAGTGGTTTGAGGAATTCGCATAGAACTCTGCTTTCAGGAATGCGTCGTAGGCAAGTGCACTACTGGTTCCCCAGTCGTGCATGTCGTTGCGCATATCATCGTCTAGGAAAATACGCAGAGCTATCGCCACGTGTTGAACGATGTCGTCTTGGATGTTGAAGATCTCTTCGGAGCTGAAGTTGAACTGATCCGAGAACAGGATGACGTTGCTTTTGGCATCGTTCAGATTGACTTGAACGCGGTGCTCCCCGTTGATTTCTTGGATATTGCCGCTAAGAAGATAGTCGACGTTCTCCTGTTGTTTGTAACTCCCTTGGCTGACCATAACTTGTGCGTTGGGTAGTTTGCTCAAGCGCGAAACAAGACTGCCAGGCAACTGTTTAGAAAGATAAACCGCGCCGGGGGCAAGATTGATCGTTTCGAAGGGTTGCACCAATAAGGTGCGTTGAGTGGACGCTTCTGCGTTGGGGGTCGTAAAGAAATCGTTACTGAGAACTAGTGCCAAGACGCCCATACCAAAAAATATTGCGAGAGTGGCAAACTTTAGAAGCGGATTCGTAAAAAACGAATGAGTGTTCGGTCGATTTTTCTCGGTCGATTTTTCTGTGCTCTCAACATTCGCGACGACGGGTTTTGCCAATAAGCAGTAGCCGCGTTTCGGGTAGGTCTTGATGTAGATTGGTTTGGATGCTTGATCACCGAGCGCGGCACGTAACTCCGCAATAATGTTGTGCACGGCATGGTCCGAGCGTACCGATTTGCTCCAGAACAAGTCGAGTAACTCATTGGCGCTGATCACTTTTTCCGGATTCTCTAGCAAATACATCAGCACTTCCATTCCGCGCGGATTGATGCGGACTTCGGTGCCGGATTTCAGATTCCGTAAGCTGCACGTTTCTGAAAAAACCTGCCAATCGAGCAAGCGAATTGCAGCCTGTGAGTCGTCGGAGTTGTTAGTGGTCTGCTTGGAAAAATTTGCCAAGAAAGTCATGACATGAACGCTACTCTTTATCTTGAAGTTTTTATTAAAAATGAATCTAACAGAAATCGACCTGCAATCCCATATTTCATAGCATCACATTCTCATCAGTAAAAAAATTCTCCACTTATCAGAAGGATAAACTCCTTTGATTTATTTTGGAGGGTTTTTGGAGGGAAGGCTAAAGAGCTAGTTGCTATGGTAGGCAGTGGTGGCTATGCCGTCGACCCACATCCCCGTCGGTAGTGTTATGCCCCAAAAAGGTGCCAGCAAGGGCCTTTATGTAAGTGCTTAAGTTAATAGCAAAACTATAATTATATGGGAGATACAAACTTGACTACGCAATTTAGACGCAACCGGCTTTTCCGTTTGAGCCAGGCCGTAATGGCCATCTCCGTAATTGGATTACCCACCGCCTCTTTAGCTCAGGACAACGACGCTGAAGTAGAAGAAGTAGTGGTGACTGGATCCTATATCCGTAACAGTGCTTTCGCTCAGGAAGCTAACGTAGCCACCGTGACTCAAGAAGACCTGTTCGAGTCTGGTGCGCCCTCTATCGGTCAATATATCCGCGACCTTACTTTTACACAGAACACAGATACTGTTGCCAACGTTAACGCCGGTCAAGATGGCGGTCAGGACTCCACGGGTGCCACCTTCAACCTGCGCGGACTTGGTGAGAACTCCACTCTGGTCCTTGCAGATGGCGTGCGGACTATCAATAGTGTCGTCGGAACTATGTTCCCAGACATCGCCCTGAACCGATTGGAAGTGGTCTTGGACGGTGGTTCAGCTCTTTATGGCTCTGACGCTGTTGCTGGTGTTGTGAACATGATCCCTATCAAGGACTTCGATGGCATCAAGGCACGCACCTATTATCAGCGCGACGAAGAAGCGCAGATGGAAGACTATTCTGCCTCTGTACTTTGGGGTAAGTCCTTCAGCAATGGCATCAACTACGTAGGCGCATTGGACGGCTCTCACAAGGGCTCGCTGATGACCTATGAGCGTCCCCGTACTGCTGAGGTTGCGTATGGCTATTCCTCATCTGGCAATCCAGGTGTATATCGCCAAGTAACTGGTGCTAATCCAGTTATTAATGGCGTGCATGGTGGCACTCTATCTAACACTAGCTTGGTAGACCCTAGCTGTGGAACCTTCGGGACCCCTGAAGAGCAGGAGCTTGGCGCGCAACGCAGCGGTCCAAGTGGCTATCCAGTAGGTAGTTCAGGCTGCTATTGGTATTACACGCCACAATGGGACCTACAAGGCGAGACGAGCGAGTACAATCTGTACAACAACGTCACCTGGGAAGCAAATGAGAATCTGAACCTTGAGTTCACGATGAACCATAGCTTCCGCAAGGTGCAAAACCGCAACACGGGTACCTATGGTCAGAACACCAATAACCGTAACGGGTTAGTAGTAAAAGAAGACCATCCAGCAAATCCCTACGGTTTTGACGTGGTGCCATACAATTACCGTCCCTTTACACTGCTGGACCCAGAGAATTGGCCAAGCCATTTCGAGCCTATAACAGGCGCCCGACTGCAGCCAGTGATGTACTACACGCAGCGCTATAAGGTGCAGGCGAACTTCGAACTTGCTGGATCGTGGAGCGGGTATACCTACTATTCTCGTCAATTCGACCGACGTAACGCGGACGAGAAGCTTCTGCATATGGGCAAGATGCAGCAGGCATTGTTGGGGCAGGGTGGTCCGAACGGGAACGAATATTGGAACCCCTTCGGCTCTGCAGACCCACGCTCTCCTTACTATAACGAGGCGACTACACGTAACAGCCAAGAACTTGTTGATTGGCTCTTCACGAATATAGACAACGTGACTACGAACGAAGACGAGCTCGATATCTTCGAGGCGACAGTCTCTGGCGAGGTTTTCCAATTGCCAGCGGGTGCTTTGCAGATGGCGACAGGCTTCCAGATGCGTGATCGTTCCGAGTTCCTCGGTAATAACCCATTGGAGCTGCGAAGCGAAGATTATAACGTCAACATCGTCGATACCCCTCCCTCTGACGACACTTACTACAACAAGGTTGTGGCGGGTTTCGTAGAGCTGGATATCCCGATTCTGGAAAATGTAGCGGCGCAAGTGGCAGTACGCCATGAGCAGTTCAAGGACTTCGGTCTCTCCGCCACAACTCCTAAAGTGGCGTTGCGCTGGGAAGTCACCCCTGAATTGGCGGTACGTGGTTCTTGGGGCGAAAGCTTCTTGGCCCCAACGGCATCACAGGCGCGTCCATATGACCCGAACGAAGGTTGTTCCGAGATATTCTTCGGTCTGGATAAGATCACCGGTGGGCAGTTAACTGGCGGCGCAGGTTGTGCGTCAGGCAACCCGAATCTTAGCCCAGAAACTTCTGTAATGAAGAACCTAGGCTTCACCTGGGAGCCGGGCGGTGCGTTGGACGGTTTGAGCGTAAGCTTGGACTACCAGACAATCGAGTACACCGACCGTATTCGTACGCTTAGCAACCCAGAGACAGTTGATGCGCAATTTACGCGCATGTTGCAGGCGATCGGTTCTTCAGAAGATGGTTACGACCCCACTCCAGGGTCGGCAACACGCAACGCAGCGAACGCTTGGCTTGCCTCGCAAGACAATACCGGTGCGGGTGGCGTTATTCGTGACTTGGCTGGTAATCAGTCAGTACTGCGTGTAATCCGTCAGGCGAACAACATCTCAACGGTATGGATAGATCTGTTCGACGGTAAGATCGACTACCGTTTCAGCACAGATAACTGGGGCACATTTGCCACGTCTCTGAGCGCTTCTTACTTTAAGAAGTACGAGTATGAAGATCTGTTCGGTGGTGTGAAAGACGCGCTGGGTTATCAGAATGCGAACAGCGGTGTAGTGCCGCCACTACCTAAAGTTAAGGCGCAACTACGCGGTAACTGGTTTATGGGCAATCAGTCAGCTTCTTTGACTGCGGCTTACCAGCACAGCGTAATCTTCGATGACTCGGTGAATAACCTGTTCTCGAAGTTCCCAGCCGATGATGTGATTGAGGCTCAGACGATCGTGAATGCGCAGTATGCATACGCCTTCAACGACCTCTTCGGTAGCGAAGTAGTCGTCAGCGGCGGTATTCGCAATCTGTTCAATCAGCTGCCGCAACGCTTGCCGATTCTCGGTGGTTTCGAGAGCCGCTTGCACCAGCCTTGGGGCCGTCAATTCTGGATGTCTATAGATTGGACGCCAGGGTTCTAAGAAGTGTTTAGTTAGATGGATAGAAAGGGGGCCTCTGGCCCCCTTTTTTTGCCTAAATTTTTTCCCATACAAATGCGTGATACTGGGTCCAGCGCCGTTTTACACAAAGCTGAAGTGCGGTGCCTCCCGCCAAATTCTGCCAATATGCCCAAGGCAATGGGATAGAGCAGATAGTACTTACTGCCCATCGAATAGCGCTGGGGAAGCCGCGCAGATATTCGGTGAGTGGGTAGGACTCGACTAGCTGCAAGCCATGCTCTTGGGCTAAGCGTTCGACTTCGCATCTTGTGAGTAAGCTATTCAATTGCCAGCCTTTCTTGAATCTTGCCACGCAGCGCAAGCCTCGTTCTGAAACGTCGTCTCCCAAGAAATCATCGCAGACAATGAGTCGACCCTTGGGCCTAAGGGCAGCAGCTGCTTGGGAGAAAAACTTAGTAGCATCGCGGGAGTGAACGAATGACTCGATAGCACAGAGTGAATCGGTCTGGCCGAGTTCAGTGAGAGCGTCGAAATCCGCACATATAAAATTGATGCGCTCTTGTAGGGGCGAGTCTTGAATTCGCTGTTCGGCAATCTCGATTTGCGTTGCGCTAATACTAATGCCCGTTACGCGGATGCCCAGCTCGTTCGCTATGAATTTCGCAGTGCCGCCAACGCCGCAACCTAGGTCGATTAGATGGGTGTCCTGTGGGGCTGCGCCAAGTAAGGGTCTGATAGCATCGGCGATAAGGCGATTAAGAAAGAGGAAAGCGTCTTCGCGATTATCGATGCCGGGAGCCCAGATGGCTCTATGGATTGCGCCGGTGTCTGCTGCGCCGCCAAAGCGCAAGAACTTGTGCGTGTTGGCATTGTAGTAATGTGCGATTTGCTCGGCCTTAAGCTCTGTGGTTGCCGAGGCTGCCCTGTTGTGTTCCTTCACATTATTCCGCGCTTAGCCTTGGAGTCCTAATGCCTGGAATTAAGACTGGTGTGGTTTTGACGTAGCGTTGGTAGTCTGGGTCTTCGCCCCAGCGCTCCTGCGCCCGTGCCTCAAGCAATGGTATCCCACTGACACGGCATAGCAAGAAGATCACGAAGAGCGGGGAGATGAGGGTAAGGATCTGCCAACCCTGCAAGACAGGCGCCGCTACAATCGCCACGCCAAGCCACAGGCAAATTTCTCCGAAGTAGTTGGGGTGTCTAGAGATAGCCCAAAGACCGGTATTGATGAAACTATCCTTGTTCTCTTCCTTCGCTTTGAATGCGCTTTTCTGGCGATCGGCAATGCTCTCAAGTAGAAAGCCCGCAAACCAAAGTGCGCCGCCAATATAAGCCCCGATGCCCATCGGGATATTTCGCCCGGATGTAATGGCGGCCAGCGCAGCAGCGGCCGTCAGCAATACCCAGAGCCCGCCGAGCGTCCAGGTGAAGAGGAAGCGCAGGAAGCGAGTTTTTATCTCGCGAAAGCGGCGGTCTTCGCCGCTGCGTTTAACGCGCAAGAAGAGAAACATGCCTAGCCGCAAAGCCCAGGCGAGTACCATGAACGAGAGAATATTCGCTCTTAGGCTGCTAGTTCCAAGCGTTGCGAGGGCCGACCAATTAGCTAGTAGAATGGCGCAAATAAATGAAAGTGAGCCGGTGAGATCGAAATAGTGTTCTGTCTGCGCGATGTAGGAGGGCACAAAGACCAGCCAATGCAGAACGAAACCTACCATCGCACATAGAGCGAAAAGAGGCACGCCGCCGACTAGCAGGCCACCGTCACTACCGGCGATAGTTATCACTGCACCTATTATTAGGCAAAGTAAAATACCTGCAACAACGGTCAGGTTTGATTTTTTAGTTTCTGTCATTTCCGGCCTCTACCATAAGTTTGACTGAATGCTATTACGCCGCAAACAGGATTATGGACTTTAGGGCATAGCGTTTATCATGGCAGGTCGCTTATCCAAGAACAGAATACCTCGAAAAAGTAGCATTAATGATATCAACACAGCTCTTAGATGCCTCGTCTAGTCTCGATATAGCACTCGCCAAGCGAATTCTGCAACGTGGCGGTCTAGTCGCAGTGCCTACCGAGACGGTATATGGCTTGGCGGCCAACGCTATGGACCCTGTTGCAGTGAAGAGTATATTTGCAGCAAAGGGGCGACCTAGCGATCACCCTTTGATAGTCCATATCGCAGGGCCGGACGATCTGCTCGATTGGGCTATCGATATTCCTCCTGTGGCCTATCAGCTTGCGGCGAGTTTTTGGCCAGGTCCGCTGACTATGTTATTGCGCAAAAATCCGCGTGTGCCTGCGGAGGTTACGGCGGGGCGAGACACCATAGGTCTGCGAGTGCCCGCTAACCCAGTGTTGCTTGCGCTGTTGAAGGACTTGGAGTTTGGTGTTGCTGCCCCTTCTGCGAATCCCTATAAAAGGTTGAGCCCTACTAGTGCCGCACAGGTGCTTGCCCAAATGTCTGGGCGCATAGATGCCGTGCTAGATGGCGGAGACTGCGAGGTAGGGTTGGAATCCACCATTATCGATCTGACAGGCGCCGAGTTGCGCATCTTGCGGGCAGGACCGATAACTGCCACGGCGATCATGCAGTGTACCGGCGTGCCTGTGAGCCAGCCCTTGCAACACGATATGGCGGTACCTGGAAACGTGGCGGAGCACTACCGCCCGGACACGCCGCTGTACTTGGGGACGCGAGCACAAATAGAAGTGGCATCTGCAGCGAAGGGTCGTCGAATCGCGTGTTTGTTCTATGCCAGCGCAGCGGATGCTAGCGATGCAGCGCAGACTATCGTCATGCCTAAGGATAAGGCTCTGTATGCGCAGCGCCTATATAAGACCCTTTATTCACTCGACGGCCTTGGCCTAGATGCTATCTGGCTAGAATACCCCCCAACGGACGAACAGTGGCGTGACGTCAATGATCGCTTGGCTAGGGCTGCAATCATCCCCTAATCCGCACTGCTTTCTCTTTCTTGTATAGTTCTAGGCGCGCAAAACCAACTAGAGTTTGCACAAGCAATATGCGTTGAAGTTCCCGCGAACTGACCGATTTCTATCAATTTCAATAAAAAATCATAGAAATGCCTTATTTTTGCCACATTAATCGAACTAGTGTTCGACAAATCGGCATGAATTCATTAAATTGTGAACGTTTTCAGTATTCAGCTGTCTGGGGTCTGTGCCAGTGGAGCCATCCACCGCCGTTGCAAGGGCCATTTGAGTTGGGTGCTGCTATAAAATAATAGTACTGCAAGGGCGCACGAGAGCAATCTCAATGTCAGGCGCCAGCTAATCAACCTAATGAGGGAATAAAATGCAAAACAACCAAACGCCTGTTCGATTCAGGCTCAAGGCAGCAAGCGTATTATTAGCCGCCGCCATCAGCTCGCAAGCTTTTGCCGACACCGGTGGACTGCGTGTTGTCGTAACCGACGCCGCTGGTAATCCAGTAGTTGGTGCGATGGTGCAAGCTAGTACTCCCGAGAGTCTAACCTCTAAGAGCGGTGTTACAGGTCCAGACGGCGAGATTCGCCTTCTTGGTCTTGACCCCTCGAATGACTACGAAGTTGTCGTAAGCGGTTCTGGCTACCAGCCACTGCGTAACGAGAATGTCCAAGTAGTTTCTGGCCGTAACTTCACCCTGACTTACGCAATCGAGCGCAGCAATGCGATCGAAGAAGTGGTCGTTGTGGGTCGTTCTGGTCGTACCCAGTTGGTGGATACTACTTCCGCACTAGTTGGTACCGACATCACTCTAGATCTGACTGAGTCATTGCCAACAGGTCGTAGCTACCAGTCTTACCTGCAGTTGGCTCCTTCAACTAAGCCAACTCTCGACGGTAACCCATCATCTAAGTCAGGTGTTAACTACTCTGACGCGGTTGATTCCAACGGCAACACTGCCGGTACTTCTACTGATAACGTCTACTACATCGACGGCATCAACATCACTGATAACTTAACTGGCGGCTTCGGTGCGAACTTCAACTCCGAAATCATCCAGGAACAGCAAATCATCACTGGCGGTGTTCCAGCTGAGTATGAAGGTGGACAAGGCCTGATCTCTCGCGTTGTAACTAAGTCTGGTAGTAATGAGTTCCACGGCTCATTGAACTACTACTCACAGAGTGACAGCCTGGTTGCGGATAACGAGAATCTGCCAGATAGCACATTCTCTACTTACGACACAGCATTCACACTTGGCGGTCCTATCATTCAGGACAAGCTGTGGTTCTTTACGTCCTTTCAGCGCAAAGAGCGTGATGAGGACATCATCGACCCAGTAACTGGCAACTTCCAGCGTACTGTAAACACGACTCAGGACCTTGGCTTCGTCAAGCTAACTTGGGCGCCTACAGACAATGACAAGTTCACTGCTGAGTTCTTCAACGACCCCTATGAGCGCGATGGCTCTGATGACTACACGGTGCTTGCTAACCGTGATAGCACCACCATCCAGGGCGGAGACAACTATAAGTACTCCTACTCTCATTCATGGGACAACCTGATCGTAACTCTGGACGTAGCGAGCCATGAAGGCGAGCTAAGCCGCACTTCGACTGACACTACTAGCCGTAACGATGTTGCATTCAGCGGTGTAGCAGTTACTAACGCTGATACTGATCGCGGTGGACGTGGTTCCGAAACAATCGACTTCCGTAACAAAGATACGAAGTCGTTGACTGTTGAGTACTTCCTCGACACATCGTTCGGTTACCATGAAATCAAAGGCGGCTACACGGAAACTACTAACGAGCGTCACTATGACCTCGTCTACACTGGCGACGGAGCACAGTACACCTCTGTTGGCACACCAAACTCTGGTGTTCAACTGAAGGATTATGTTACTGGTACTTGGACTGGTGAGCGTGATCTGTCAGAAGACGACTATCAGCGCATCATCGATGGCATGTCTGCAAGTGGCAACTCTGCTTACTTCCTAAGCCTGCTTGATGCTGACTCTTCAGGTGCAATCAGTGCCTCTGAGCTTGGTAACCTGCAATTTAACTCAACTGCTGGTAACCCCAACGGTCAAGTTAACGTGTACCGTATCAATCAGACGCAAACAGCGCCTCTAACTTTCTCTACTGAAGGTGATGCGTACTTCCTCCAAGACTCTTGGAACATCAATGAGCATTGGACTATTAACGCAGGTGTACGTGCTGAGAAGTGGGATCACATTGCCACTGACGGTTCTAAGGTATTTACCTTCGACTGGGAAATGGCGCCACGTTTGAGCGTTGTATACGATATCTTCGGTGATGGCGCTAGCAAGGTATGGGCGTTCACTGGTCGTTACTACGACCCAATCCGTACAGACATGACTCAGTTCGCAGGAACTCTGTCAGGCTCCGTACGTGAAGAGCAGGCCTATATCGGTAACCAGTGGGTAACCTTCCGTACACGTGGTGGTGCTCAAGTGCAGGACGGCTTCTTCGCTCCTACTACTAAGACGCCTTACACTGACGAGATCATGCTTGGTTTCGAACACACTCTAAGTAATGAGATGAGCATTCAGATCACTTATACAGAGCGCGAAACTAAGGACATCTTGGAAGACTACGACCTAGGCTTCTACACTGATCCTGCAGCGGTTGGTGGCTATGCGTTGCCATTGTCTTACTTCGGTTTCGACACTCTACCTTCTGCGAACTACTTTATTGGAACGCTAGAGGGTGGTATTCGTGAATACGAAGGCGTTGAGGTGACTTTCCGTAAGCGCCGCAGTGCAGACAATCGCTGGCAGTTGCTAGCATCGTATGTTTACAACGATGCAAATGGTAACTCCAACTCTGACGGTAACGCGGATCTTCAAGGTGACTTCCTGTACCTAGACCCACGTGCTCCTAACGTCTATGGACCACAGCCCGGTAACATCGAGCACCTGCTCAAGTTTGCTGGTTCTTACTCGTTCGACAACGGCATCGAGCTTGGTGCGGTATACGCTTGGAACTCAGGTCTAGTCTACAGTGAGACGTTCTCTCAGTACGGTCGTCACACACCAGTTCGCGTAGGTACAGCTTACGACTCACTGGGTGCAACAACTCGCTGGTTGGCGCCAGGTACAGTAGGTTCACATACTACTGACTCTTACGGCACACTGGATCTACGTGCGAAGTACGTGATGGAAATTCAAGGATTCGAAACTGAATTCTTCTTGGACGTCTTCAACGCACTGGATGATCAAGCAGTTACACGTGAGCAAGAACTTGCTGGCGGCGACGGTGTATACACCTTCGGCCAAGGCAACGCTTGGGTCAGCCCACGTCGTTTCTACTTGGGTGCACGCGTACAGTTCTAAAGACTGTCGTTAAGCTAAGCCTTATACGCTTAACTTAGATTAAAAAGCCCCGGCCATTGGTCGGGGCTTTTTTTATTCTCATTTAAAGGTTTCGGCAGTACTTATAACGTCGGTAGCGATGTCGCTGAGTAATTCGCGGATCTTCGCCACCGCATGACTATAGCCGTCCTCTTGCAGGTCTCTCTCGAAATAAAAGTCCACGGTGATTGACTGCTTAGAGTCTTCGTTATCTATCAACTGATAACGTCCCGAACTCACAACCTCTCCTTGGTCCGTTGCTTGCAAATTGTCGATGTGCAGGCGCAGGCTATAGCGTGCGCTAGGCACGTAATCGAGGTTGCGTACGTAAACTTGGTAGTTCGTAGACTGGCTCTGCATTGCGGTGGCCAAATATTTTGGAACTGATAGTTCCAGATTTTCCGCCCACAAATGTTGCTTTGAAATCTGTAGCTGACTGCCGCTGGTCTGCATCACGATGCCCGATTGTCTCAAGTATGCTGCCATCTCGACATCCTCTATTGCTAGAACCTTTTTCTCGGTCATCGCCTGCATTCGAGCTTGTTCAGCACTTGGTGCGCTGAGAAGGTAGTAGGATATGGACAGAGGTTCTGAGGCGCAGGCGCTGATTGCGAGACAGAGTGGAAGTATGAGCCGATTATATTTCACTGTGTTTTCCTCGCAGGAGTAAGTTCGTCTTCCGTCTGTACGGGGAAAACTAAGCT
Organism: uncultured Gammaproteobacteria bacterium; assembly: GCA_963977405.1. Lineage (GTDB taxonomy): Bacteria > Pseudomonadota > Gammaproteobacteria > Pseudomonadales > Pseudohongiellaceae > UBA5078. The sequence continues at coordinate 16,625 of CAXBOY010000023.1, read as the reverse complement.
ATTAGGGGTGTTCTTAATATCGTTGACGAGCGGCCTAAACTCTTCGACTAAACCTGTAAGAGATTGCATAAGTTTTAAAATCTCTTGGTTTGTTTGTGAGTCGCTAGAGAAGCCGCTGGCTAGTTCCTCAAAAGAGCGCATGGTCTGAGTGGTTTGTTCAACTAGCTCAGCGTTACGGCTGTTGTTAAAGAATTCGTTGCCTATTGTGCTGAGTTCTTGAACGCTTGCGAGAGTGGCACTGCCCTCGGTAAGCAAGTCTTGTAGATCAGCCATTAACTCTTCGATAGGGAGCTCATTGATCTTGGTGATGAGCTGCTCGATACCGTCGGCGAATTTCTGCAATGTGTCCTCTCCCGTCGGAATCACTACGAGGTCCGTAAAGGTCTGTAATTCGCTGTTCGCGAAGCTTTCGTCATACGCCAAGTCTATGGACTGTTGTCCCAGTATGATGTTCTGTGTGCGTATGGTGGCGATCAAGCCTTCGCTGATCCAGTTGTTAATATCGGTGCTCGCGCGCTGCAGACTTTGCTCCGTGTCGGGCAAGCCAAGGCGACCAGGATTGATCTCGATTAGAACGGGAATCGGCATGTCCTTGTTGAGGAGAGTCTGGCCTTCCGGAATATAATCAGTGCGTAACACTTTGCCGATCTGCACGCCTCGATGGCTTACAGGTGCCCCGACTGAAAGTCCGCCGATGCTGCTGTTAACCATTACCCAATAGCGAATGGCGTAAACATACAGTTGTTCATTAATCGCGGCGCGTGAAGGATAGATATAGTACAACGCGCTTTCTGTGACTGTGTCTCCCTGGAACTGCCCATCCGGAATCGAGAACGAAATGCCCTCGGAGATTAACGTGCGCGCAGAGCCAATATCGAGAGTGAAGCCTGCTCCGTTGAACTCAGCATGAATTCCGCTGGCCTTCCAGAACCGCGTGTTGCTCGTAATGAGCTCATGATACGGGGCTTGAATAAAGGCATTGTAATAGACCTGGTTCTCCTCAAAATTGAACTCAACTTCTTCGATGGTACCGACTGTAATACCATAGTATTCGATACGGTCGCCTCTGGTGAACGTATAGTCGCCGCTATTGGTTAGCGTGACCCGTAAGCCAGGTGTGCCCAGTGGGGTTAATGGGGGTTGCTCCAAGCCCTTGAAGTAATCACTCAATTGGCCATCTTGCTCGGGAGAGAAACGAATGTATTGACCCGAGATCAAAGTGCCCAAGCCGGTCACCCCTGAGAGAGTAACCTCTGGTTGCACGACCCAGAAGCGAGAACCCTCTACAAGTAAGTTGCGAAACTCCCGGTTAATGCGTGCAGAGACAAGTACGCCGTCGAGGTTCGCGTTGAGAGTAATATCCTCTACTAAGCCGACCTGAACCTCGCGGGTCTTGATGAGCGTCTTGCCGGCCTCTAGTCCTTCGGCGGTTTCGAATTCGATGGTGATGAGTGGGCCTTGGCTCGCCCAGTTGTCGTAGATCATCCAAGCGCCTACGGCGACGGTGAGTAGTGGAATGAGCCACAATCCCGAAACGCGTTTCTCGGGTGTAATATTAGCCGGCGTAGCGTTGCTGCTCTCGTTCTCACTCATCATGATTATCCCAGAACTGTTTTGGATTGATGCTGTTAGCGGCGAGCATCGTGAAAATAACCATTGCCGCGAATGCCAATGCTGCTGGCCCGGGGTAGATCGACATGATCTCGCCCATCTGTATGAAGCCCGCTAGAAACGCTACGACGAAGACATCGATCATGGACCACCTGCCAATATATTCGGTCATGCGATAGATAGACGTCTTGCTGTAGGCGTCCAAGCGCAAATCGAAAGTCTCGCTAAGACAAAGAGCAATCAAGGCGAGGAATTTCGCTATCGGTACTAAGAGGCTGGCAATGAAAATGATAGAGGCGATGAAATAGGAACCATGATCCCAAAGCAATAAGACCCCGCCAGCAATGGTGTTGCTAGTCTGTGTGCCGAGTGAGTTAGTTAGCATGATTGGCAAAAAATTGGCAGGGAAATAGAGTAGTAGAGCTGTAAGTAGGAATACCCAACTGCGCTGCAAGTTCAAAGGCTCTGGTTTATGCAGAGTCGAGTGACAGAAACTGCAGTGTCGCGTGTTCGCCTCTTGTATCAACATGCAATGATGGCAACTGAGTAAGTGTTTAGCTGACATGAGTGGCCTCGTGGGTTGAGGCTAAACTTTTCTGCTCACGCTGCAGTGTTAGCTCTCTTATAGCCCGTGCGAGCTGGACTTTGTCGAAATGCATGATCGCGGCGAAAAGGAAAAAATTAAAGAAGGCATAAGCCCAGAATGACTCGCCGATTTCGATGTGCGCAAGGCCAGCTATCTTCACCATGCTGACCAAAATTCCTAGAAAGAAAATCTCACACATGTTCCAGAATCGCACATAGCCCACAACTCTTAACACATCGATGCTGTGGCGAGAGACTCGTTGCAGTTTGATGCTGCAGACAAGGTATATCAATAGGCTCACATAGATTGCGGGTAGCCCTATAATGATCACTGTCATTAACGTGCCCAAGGCCATCTCCTGCAAAGAAAATAGCGTGGTGACAGACTCCATGAGTGTGATCTGTCGCACTTGGCCCTGTACGGACATTTCAAGGAAACCGAACCAGACACTATATAGCAGGCAGAAGAGGGCAGAAATTGAGAAATACAGTACATGGTCGAGCGCGTTACGATGTCGTTTGGTGAGAATGTTCGCGCAGCGGGGGCAGTTCGCACTACTGCCATCCTGCAATGGAGGTACATTCACCAATAAGCCACATTGATGGCAAATAATACTATTGCTTAGTGAATTAGTAGGCATGTAGAACGATTCCGGATCAGGTCTTAAACACTGCTTAATTTCATGGCTAATTGTCGTGGAGCGCTGCCCGGCTGATTGTACTGATAATTACGTATTTAGCTTGGAAATTTGCATGGAATTGAGTGGCGTTTGGCTTTATTCTCTTAGACCTAGATAACGCCTATTTTTTGAACTCCATTGGAGAAACGTTTATGTCTTCCCCCATCGCCACCTCGAGCCGTCGTCGCGCACTTATCGCCAGTATAGGGATGGCGACTCTCGTATTAAGCGCTACTGTCAGCGCGCAAGCCCCCATCATACAGCCTGGAGCGCCTGGTCAGCCAAGTCGCCTAATTAGCGCAGAGGAGGCTTCCGACCTAGCTAACTTAAGTTTTACAGATGCTGATGTGAAGTTCATGCAGGGCATGATTTCACATCACGCTCAGGCAGTCGAGATGGGGGCGTTGGTGGAAGGCCGCACAAACCGCGAAGCTCTCATCGCTATGGCGCAACGCATTTCGATATCGCAAGAAGATGAGATGTCGATGATGCGTGGTTGGCTCGAAGATCGCGGCCTCGATATACCCGATGAACATGCCCACCATAGTATGGGCGAAGACGACCTGATGCCAGGCATGTTGAGCCCAGAGGACTTCGCACAGCTAACTGCCGCCGAGGGTCCCCTGTTCGACTCATTGTTCTTGCAGTTCATGATCGATCACCATGAGGGTGCGCTCGAGATGGTGGAAACGCTGCTAGATCAGCCAGGTTCCGCACAGGACTCTGTGATCTACGAGTTCACTACCGACGTCACCGCTGATCAAACCAGCGAAATCGAACGCATGAGCGCGATGCTAGCGGGCTTCTCTCCAGATCCTCGAGTCAATCTGCGCGCTGGCTTTGCTAATGCAGGTGAAGCCTCGTTCAATATGACTTTGCTCGCCGCAGTTTCAAAGCCCGAAGGCTTCTTCGACCCAGAAAACCCCATGGGCCTGCCCATGAGTCGCGTCAAGGAACTTGAGGAGGAAGCTTTGGCGCCTGACGAGGAGGGTGAACCTGACCCTAGTGCAGTGAGAGATGTATCCATCGATGTTGCCCAAGGTACTGCCGGGGCAGAGACGGTCGATGCGGAAGAAGATGACGAGACGTCGGAGCCGCGTCCCAGCCTGTTGAACTTCGCAAACACGGATATGACCTTTGTGGGCGATGTGCTGGTGGCAGGTAATTACCATGGCTTCAATGCCTACGACATCAGCAATCCAGCTTCACCGCAGCTGCTTAGCTCCGTAGTGTGTCCCGGCGGGCAGGGTGATGTGTCTGTAATAGGTAATCTACTGATCATGTCGGTTGAGCAAACACGTGGTCGTTTAGACTGCGGCCTGCAGGGCGTAGCCGAGCCCGTCAGCTCAGAGCGCTTTCGAGGCATCCGAATTTTCGATGTAAGCGATTTCTCCATGCCGGTACAGGTCGGTGCGGTGCAGACATGCCGTGGTTCCCACACCCACACAGTCGTTAGTGACCCAGACGAGTTGGGCAATATCTATGTTTATGGTTCGGGCTCAAGTTCTGTGCGGCCAGAGGACGAGATGAGTGAGTGTTCAGATGAGTCACCTTATCAGAACCCTGACTCTGCTCTGTTCAGAATCGACGTTATCAAGATTCCTGTGGCGCGACCCTATGATGCGGAGGTTGTGAATCGGCCATTTATATTCTCAGACCCTCAGGCGGGCGTGTTAGCGGGCCTCTGGGAGGGTGGTGACCATGGTAAGGGTACTCAGACAACTGCCTCGACGAATCACTGTCACGACATTACGGCATTCCCAGAGATAGGCGTTGCCGCTGGTGCTTGCTCCGGCAATGGAATTTTGCTCGATATCACCGACCCTGAGAATCCGAAAAGGCTGGATCAAGTGATCGACACGGGCTTTGCTTACTGGCACTCAGCTACGTTTAACAACGACGGTACTAAGGTGATCTTTACCGATGAGTGGGGCGGTGGTTCACGGCCGCGCTGTCGCGCTTCTGATCCTATGAATTGGGGTGCAGACGCGATCTACGATATCGTCGACGGAAAGCTGCAATACCGTAGTCACTACAAGATGTCAGCTCCGCAAACTGAGCAGGAGAACTGCGTTGCACACAATGGATCTCTAGTGCCGGTGCCTGGGCGAGACATTTTTGTTCAGGCTTGGTATCAGGGTGGCATCTCGGTGATGGATTTCACCGATTCTTCCAATCCAGTCGAGATCGCTTTCTTCGATCGTGGCCCCGTCGATGAGAAGGAGCTCATTCTTGGAGGTTATTGGTCTGCGTATTGGTACGGTGGCCGTGTTTTCGGTACCGAGATCGCCCGTGGGCTGGATGTTCTGAGTCTGTCACCCAGTGACTATCTCAGTGCTAACGAGATTGCAGCGGCGTCATATCAAGCGCCAGATGTCGTGGTCAATGCGCAGCAACAAAAGCGCTACGAATGGCCAGTGGTGCCAGCGGTCGCGCTTGCCTATATAGATCAACTCTCCCGAAGTGAGCTCTTAGCCACAGAGCAAGAGGCGGAAATGAGAGAGATACTGGGCAACATGGAGGTATTGCTGACTAGCAATGGCAAGGATCCACTAGGTGCTGCGCGTCTGGACGGTATCGCCAGCAATCTACGTAGTGAAGGAGCTGCACGTACAGGAATAAGCGCTAAACGTTTCGAAGAGTTAGCCTCTAGCATCGAAAACCTAGCAGAGCGCATTCGCTAGAGTTAAACGCCGCAATGAGTTTTCTCAGAATACTGAGCTGGGAAAACTCATCGCGGTAAATTCTTAATCACTGCACACTCGGTTTCGCCCAGTATTTTTGGCTTTGTAAAGTAAGCGATCTGCGCCATCTATTAACTGCGTAATGCTATTGCTTTTATCGGGTATGATGCTATTGACGCCAATACTAACTGTTACGACGCTCAGGCTAGTGTCACCAGTAGCTACGTGTGTAATTCCTTCATCCTCAATCGCCGTACGGCAAATCTCCGCGAGCGCAGTGGCTTGCTTGATATCGGATAAGGGGGTCAATATTGCAAACTCTTCACCACCGTAGCGCGCTACAACATCGGTGCTTCTGTGCGCGATTCTGGTGAGAGTATTGGCAATTTTTTTCAGGCATTCATCTCCTTGTAGATGACCGTAATGATCGTTATATTCCTTGAAATAATCCAGATCGATCATGATAAAAGCCAGCGGAGTCTTAGCTCGTAAAGCGCGATTCCATTCGTTGGCAACACAATCATCTAGCATGCGTCGGTTGGTGATTTTTGTAAGTCCATCGACGAAGGAATAGCTTTCTAACTTTTCGTTTAGCGCCTGCATTTCTATTTCGGCAAGCTTGAGGTCAGTTATATCGCGCGCGCTGATGGCGACACCGTGATATGAAGAGTCGGAAGACTGCAAAGGAGAATATGAAACATTGAGAAAACGGCTGCCTTTGTCGACTATGTTGAACCAATCGCTATAGTTTGCCGGCAATCCTTTTTTTGCCTTCGCGACCATAGGTCGCATGATGGTTTTTTCGACTTTTTCACCAAAAACCTCTTTGACAAATTTTCCGGGAAAGTAGTCCGGCTCTTGTCCAAATGCTTTCGCATAGGACAGATTTGTGGCCAGATAGACACCGTGTTCATCAATAATGGCGAGAAGATCTGTAGATGAAGTCACGATTTGATCGGATAGTTGTAAACGATTGTTAAGATTAACGCGCTCACTGATATCCTCGACGAATGCGATAATGTAGGAAGGTTCTCCATGTGTATCACGAATTAGGGAGATAGAAAGTCTGCCCCAAATGATCTCACCATCTTTGCGAATATAACGCTTATCTAATGTGTAAGAATCACGCTTATTATCGAGAGTCTCCATAATTAAGGCGGTGTCTTTCGCAAGGTCGGCTGGGTGAGTTACATCTTTAAACGTAAGTGACTCAAGCTCTGTTTGCGTGTAGCCCAAGATGTCGCAAAACTTATAATTGACTTCCAGCCACTTGCCGTCGAGGGATATCCGGGCGATACCTACAGCGCCGTGAGAAAAGATTGCTTTGAATTTTTCTTCGCTTTCGCTGAGCTCTTTCTCCGCAAAGTAGGTTTCTGTGATGTTTATGAATTCGGCTAGTCGATAATCCTCGCCTTCGACATAGAAGAATTTTGGAGAGACCCTAGCGCGAAGCGCTGAGCTGTCGCGCGGAATGAGGTCGATTACATATGGGTCTGTGCTGCTTTTAGCGAAGATTTCACTGAGGCGATACTTGTGCCTATCTGGCACTAGGTCAATGGCTTGCATCCCGCAAAGTATTTCGCGCGTATACCCCATCATTTCCAGAAAAGAGTCGTTGACACCAATAATGATGCCATCCTTGGTAAGCAGAAGCGGACCAAAAAGTGACGATAGATTATCCACGAAGCCGTCGGGGCCGTGCTCAAGAAACAGTGTCTCTAAAAAGGCTTCTAGTTTGTTGCGCTCGTCCAATTGAACTCTCCAGCGAAACTCGGGTTTAGCCTAAATAATCTCTTTTCATAGTGGCGACAGTACCACTCGCTACGAGCCTCCCTTGTGCTACTAATTACGGCCTAAGCTAGGAGCATTGTAACAGAACTGCTTAGAATTATTAGTCTAGCTAGGCTTCAAGAAAACTCGATAGGAATGTCGCTATACCGAGGAGGGACAACAAGCCCGCCACATCGGTGATGGTGGTGAGGACAATCGAAGAAGACTGTGCGGGTCTAGGCCTAAAGCTTTAGAGGGGCGAAGGGGTTCATGAAGAGTTTGCCTTGAAGATAGCCTGCGCGGTTCAAGTTTCGAAAAACAGAGATGAGTAGGGAGATCATCAGTATCCGTATAAAAATGCCGAAGACGAAACTAGCGGTTGTAGTGCCAAATAGCTCGCCCCAAAGATAAGGAATGTCGAGTAGGAAATTAGTTGCAGCCATGATGGTTGCAGAGCCAAAAACCAATTCGGTATACCGATCTCGCCGCCAAGAGTAGACAGCCACTAGCAGGTAGCTCAAAATAAATACCCCACGAAATGTAAGGACATTGTCTACCTGGTCTGTGTTAACTCCTTGATTGATCTGCAGCCAATAAGTCACCCGATCGGGCGAAAAAAGCATCAGTGCGCTAAAAAAAATGCACAGAAGGAATATGGTATGGAGTTTTAGTAGGAAATAGCGATCGATATCCGTGGAGTCTTTCTCCATTTCTTCACGGATTGCGTCGACTTCTTCCGAATTTAACTCCGGATATAAATCGTTCTTGGACAAGTCCACCCCCCCCCATCATGTCCATTTTGAAACTGCACTAAAGAGTATCTAACTGTCTTGAATGCAGATCAAGAGAATATACTACGAATTGGGTGGGAATATGAACATAGTCACGACACTGCAGACAACATCCCAAAACTAACACTTATTATAGTGGAAGTGACAAGTTGGCGAAAAATACTGGGTCAGAGTCGCTAGAACGATGCCTTTGCCTCGACAACGAGTTGCAATGATTTTCCCCCTGGGATATTAGCTCCGATCGGATAAGCGAGATCTATATGAATTATTCTTCCCTCGTCCGTCTTGCTGGGTGCGAGGCGTAGGCCTAAACCGACATTCTTGTATACCCGATCGGCTCCCCATTGAGGGTCACCGAACACTTTGCCTACATCGACAAAGCCTGCATACCCTACGCGTAATAGTTGGAGCAATTGGTAGTCGCTGAAATAGCGCTCTTCAATAGTAAATTTCAGCAAGGCATCTCCGTTGAGATAATGGCTATCAAAACCGCGTAATCCAGTACTACCTCCAAGGGTTAGTTGTTGGCTGCTATTAAGGTGGATGGCTTTCGAAGCTGAGAAGCCCAGATAGAGAGTTCTCTTCTCGGTTTGGCCGCGATGAAAATCGAGGTCGTAGTTTATGAGCGTATCTTCCCAAGTATTTTCTTGACGATTCCAGCGGCCTTTCCAATCAGCCTTCCACTGCAATAACATTTTCGATTGCGATAACAATGTGTCGGACACATTTCCTTGCAAAACTAGATGTTGATCTCCTGTAGGGTCATAGCCAATGCTGAAGCGCAATTGCCTACCTTTTGAGAGATCTTCGGTGCGATGAATCTGGCTGATATTATAGGCTAACGCAAACTTGTCTTCGATGCTTTCGTATTCCACAAAAGGGTATATTAGATTTAGGTCTTGTGGCAGCGCATTGGGGGCTTGGAGTCTACTGCCTATTGCATAATCATAGTTCTCTTTGCGCAGGCCAAAGACAAAGCGTTTGGTGATGCCATCCTCTAGGCCCGCGGAGAATCCTCTAGATATTTCCATGTCCTCCTTATCGCGTTGCACTTCAGTAATTTTTTTTCCGAATTGATACTGGGTGATAATCTCCTTCGTTGATTCGAAAGAGAACCGCCATGCTTGGCGTGCGTCTAGTGAATAGAAGGGGAGTGAGTAATCAGCGAGATAATGAAAGCCATCGCTACTTTTTTCGGCCTTGGTTTTTAGCGTGCGATGTGTGCTGCCGATATTAGGGTTCTCGAAAGACAATTTATAGCTGTTGCGGTTAGTATCGCTGCTATAGAAAGCGGATACGCGCTGTCCTGTGCCTAGAGTGTTTGAGTCGCGGATCCCGAATTCGAGTGAATTGTCGCCGCCGCTAGAATGGAATGAGAAGCCTGGTACCAAAGTCCATACCTCTCTCGTCACGACTTCGATATCCACCTCCTCACCGCATTTATTCAAGACTCGTATCTTGGCATCTGATGCGTATTTTTGTTGGCGAAGTAAACGTTCGTTCTCGGAAAGCATCTGCGAGTTCACCTCACTACCTTTCTCAAAAAGCAGTTGATGAAGAATTACCTTCTCGCGCGTAGGCATATGCACACGGTTAATCCATCGGAAAGCAGCATTGTTCTCGTCCTCACTTTCTTCATCAAAAATCGGTAGCCGGTTAACCGATATATTGCGGATCGTAAAATGTGTGCTGTCGAGGTCGAAAGATTCCTTCGTACCCCATCTTGAAATATCTTCCGTGAAATCAAAACTTGCTAGTGCTGGTCTATTTATGGGTTCGCAGGAGTTGTTGCTCTGGGCATAGCTTTGCGTGCAGGCTAACACTGGCAATGTGAAGATTGCACAGTTACGAAGAGCGGTGCGAATGAGTTGCATAGAATCCTTTGACGCCACGTGAACTTAGTAATGCATTCACGCTACGCCTAAATTCTTAAAACTGTCTTAATGTCCGGCTAAGACGTCTTTATCCGGAAGGGCCGATGCTAACGCTTAGATTGATCGTGTGCATAGTTGGATAAAGCTTTGTTAGGTGGACTTAAGGGGCAATAGATTTTATGCTCTGCACACAACTAACTTTTCCTCCAAGCAAAGAAATAATAAAGGAGCAGTCATGTCATCATCTCGAATTTTGTTATCCACGCTTTGTGCCTCCCTCATGTTGGCCGCCTGTACCGAGCCAAACACCGGCAGCAATGCTACCGCCGCGGCACCAGCTGCAGCGCCTGCCGCCGCAGCACCTATGGCTCACGAGCCAATGGTGGTCGGCAATGTAATCACTGGTGAGGGCTTCGATAACCCGTATCCAGTAGTGACGCGCAATTGGGGTGATCTGCCTCAGGGGCGCGAATGGGGTTCCACCGCTGGCGTCGATATTGACCCTACAGACGGTATGCTGGTTGCTTATGAGCGTTGTGGCGCAGGCAATTTCGGAGCCGGTGCTCCGGTAACTTGCGATACCAATCTAGTCGATCCTATCTTTAAGTTTGACCCTAATACAGGCGCAGTTCTCAAGAACTTCGGCGCAGGCGTGTTCGTCACACCACACGGCATTCATGTCGATACAGAAGGCAATGTCTGGGTAACCGACTTCGCAGTGAATCCTGAAGGCACTAAGGGGCATCAGGTTCATAAATTCAGCCCTGACGGCGAATTGCTGATGAGCCTTGGCATGGCTGGAATGGCCGGCAATGATTCTGCCCACTTTAATCAGCCGAACGACGTAATAGTGGGTCCCGATGGCAGCATCTATGTCTCAGACGGTCACAACGCACAGGGCATGATTAGCATGCAAGCAATGGAAGAGGGGCGCGCCAATGGCGATACCTCCCGCATTCTGAAGTTTGCACCGGACGGCACATTCATCAAACAATGGGGCCAGATTGGCGTGCGCCATGGCGAGTTCCGAACCCCCCACGCGATGGAGTTTGATTCTCAGGGCCGTCTCTGGGTGGCCGACCGCGGTAACCACCGCATCGAGATTTTCGATCAAGACGGCAACTACTTGGAGTCACGTTATAGCTTCAGCCGCATAAGCGGGTTGTTTATTACCGACGACGATATGCTCTATGCGATCGATTCGGAGTCTAGCCCTACTAGCCATCCGGGCTGGCGCAATGGTGTGCGCATTGGACATATCGATGAAGACGTCGTGACAGGCTTCATCCAGCCCTTCGAGCGCGAAGATCGCCTAGCGCAAGGTACTGCAGGTGAGGGTGTTGCCGTGGATGGTAACGGTAATGTGTTTGCGGCAGAGGGTCCAAACTCTCTTAGCCAAGCAGGCGGTGCGTTTACCAAATACTCTGCACGCTAAGCTCCTTTAGACCAAGAAAGCCGAAGAAACACGCGTGTATGCGTGACTTCGGCTTTTTTTATGGCTCCGCCCAGCGGCGTAGGAGGTTGTGATAGATGCCAGTTTGTGACACCAAGGCTTCGTGTTCTGGACCTATCTGTTGGCGCAGACGATGAATGGACATGTCGAGATCGAACAACAACGTGCGCTGCCCATCATCGCGGATCATGCTTTGAATCCAGAAGAACGAGGCAAGGCGCATGCCCCGCGTGACAGGTGTTACTCGGTGTAAGCTCGTTGAGGGGTAGAGGATCATTGAGCCCGCGCTCAACTTCACCTTGTGAGCGCCGTAGGTGTCATCGACGAGTAATTCTCCCCCATCGTAGTCTTGCGGATCCGAAAGAAACAAAGTGGCGGACAGATCCGTACGAATCTGCCCCCCCATAGGAAGCGCGCGAATTGCATTGTCCACGTGATTAGCAAAATGCTCTCCGCCCTCGTAGCGATTAAACAATGGAGGGAAGACCCGCTGAGGCAGAGCTGCCGACATAAACAGACCGCTGCCTTGCAAAGCCTTAAGAATGGTCTTACCGCATTCCTGAGCAACCGGCGAATTCTCCGGTAGTTGCCTATTACGTTTAGCTAGCGCGGACTGGTGGCCGGAAGTTTGGTTTCCGTCCACCCATTCGGGCTCGAGCAAGGCTTTTCGCATCGTATGCACTTGTTCAGGTTTTAGTACCTCGTGTATTTCTAACAACATGGGATGTCCTAGAAAGTAAAGCTGGAGCTTAGTAATAACACACGTCCGAGTCCGGGTATGAAGTGCCCACCACCGACGAAGTCGATGTATTTCTCGTCCGTAAGATTCTGAACATTCAAGCGGAAACCTAGTTGATCATTTACCGCATAGGACGCCGAAGCCTCATATACCCAGTACGAAGGAGCACTGCGCGCATTGGAAGTGTTATTAAAACGTTCGTCCACAAACTGGGCGCCTAGGCCAAACTCGATCTTGGATGAAAGCGCATAGGTGCTCCACAGATTGAAGGTATGTTTCGGCGAGTTGTCGAGCGACTTACCGATTTGTGAGGCATCTAAACTTTCAGTAATTTCAGTGTCGAGATAGGTGTAACCGGCGAACGCACTTAGCTTGTCGGTAATGCTTCCCGCTAAGCCAAGTTCAATCCCTTGCACCAATTGCTCACCTTGCAGCACTAGCAAATCGTTCGGGTCGCTAGGATCCTGAGTGCGTGCATTGGTTTTCTCTGTTCGGAACGCAGCAGCCGTTACAAACATACTTCTATCCATTATCTGCCATTTTGTTCCAAGCTCTAAGGTACGGTTTTCCTCTGGGTCTAGATCGGCGATACCCGGTTCTCTAGAGCTCGTGCTGATCGAGAGAGCCTCTGCAGTTGGGTTGAAGGAGGTCCCGTAGCCTAGGTAAATACTTCCCGCGCGAGCAGGCTTATATACTATGCCAGCACGGTAACTCAGCATCTTGTCGGTACGCTCGAGAATTGGATTGCCATCTGGTGCGTATTCGAGGTCGAAAGAATCCCAACGAAGGCCAGCATTAATCTGCCATTGCTCGTTAATCTCGATCGAGTCAGAGGCGTAGAATGCCACGGAGTTCGATTCGGCGTTGCTGGCGGTTCCAGTGCGCTGATAGTTCTCTAGGTAAGGGTCGTTTGGTGTTGGGTTGAACAGGTCTGTTGCCGGGGAGTCGACACCGGTGAGGGCCTGTGTATAGCGCTTCTCATCTTCCAGAGAGACTTCTGCGCCGAGGAGAATGCGGTGTTCCCAGTTCTTACCAGGGTTTAGGGTGATGCTCAGATTGCTCTGGTTGCTGAAGATACCATCACTCTGGTCGCGATATTTCTCATCGCTGCGGCGAATATCCGTGCTGTCATTGCTGATGAAACGCGGAGCAGTGATCATAGAGTCACGCTCAGTAGTGCCCCACCGTGTGATGTTCTGAAACTGGCTGTTCTCGGTCAGAGTGCGTTCGAATTGTATAGTTGCCATCGAGGTTGCGATCTCCTCAAAGTCGCGCGACTTCAGTCCGTACCAATTGTTGAAGTCTACAGGTGGCGCCTGGTTTGCAAATTCGGAAAGGGGCTCATTCGATTCGGGGACCCACGGAATACCATAATCTGGAATATTGTCCTGCTCCATGTGGAATAAACTAAGCGTTAGTTTGCTGTCCGTATCAATGCCGAAGCTGATAGACGGCGCTATTCCCCAGCGTTTATTCGTTACAACATCGCGACCTGGAGTGTCTTGATCGTGATAGAGAATGTTCAGTCGCGCTGCTGTGTCGTCGAGTGAATCGACTACTCGATTGACATCTAAAGTAGCGCGTTTATAGCTATCCGAGCCTAAGGACAATGAAGTATTGGTGCTGTCTTCCATTCGTCCAGACTTGCTTACCATATTGATCGAGCCACCCGTGGAGCCACGGCCCGAATAGTCCGATGAAGGGCCTTTTACTACTTCGACTTGCTCAAGATTGAAGGGGTCTCGAGTGTATCCTCCGAAATCGCGCACATTGTCCACGAAGATGTCTGTGCGCGCGCTATAGCCACGAATAGTCAATTGATCACCGGCTGGAGTGCCCCCTTCGCCGGCCTGCATGCTGATACCCGAGACATTGCGTAGTACATCGCGCAACGTGCTGGCAGAACGATCTTCGATCAGGCTTTTGGGAATAACATTGACCGTCTGTGCAGTATCGAGCAAGGAGCGACGAAAACGCATTGAGGCCGGCTCGCTTGTAAGCTGTTCGCCATAGACATCGATGACTTGAGCGTCGTCAGTGGATTGCTGTGCATGTGCGCCGGCTACTAAAGACGAAGTGATGGCGAATGCGAGAGTAGACTTGCGGAATTGGCGGCGGCTGTTCGCAAGAACATTTTCATTTTTTGGTAGTGTGCTTAGCAGTAGTTGCTTCATTGAAATGCCCTATCTTTTGTTCATGGTAATCTAAGTGAGAACGATTATCATTAAGATAGGGCGATTATGCAATAGTTTTTTGCCTTTTATTCGTTTGCTAGCAATCGCTGTGCATGGCTTAAGCCCAATTGCAGCGCATCAGCGGACTGGTGGAGAAGGTTGATGTGGCCCATTTTGCGGCCTTGGCGCAGTGTTTTGTCGTACCAGTGCAGGTGCGCTTGGGGCAGTGAGCTAAGCTCTTCCGGAGCTTTGCATCCAAGTAGGTTGATCATTGCGCAATGCCCCAGACTCGCTGTGGAACCTAGATTCTGTCCACTAATCGCCCGTAAGTGATTCTCAAACTGGCTGCAGACCGCGCCATCTTGGGTCCAGTGTCCACTATTGTGAACACGAGGTGCGAGTTCGTTCACTATGATCTGGTCGTCCACTACAAAGCACTCTACAGCTAGTACGCCTACATAATCCCAGGAGCTCATCAGTGTATTCATTATGCTCTCAAGCTTTTTACGCAGTGTTAGGTGCAATACTTCTGTGGGGGCGATAGAAACCGAAAGTGTGCCATTGCGATGCTTGTTCTCACTGGGGGCATAGACTGCTACATCTCCTTTCGTATTGCGCACCGCTAGTATTGAGACCTCTACAGTGAAGTCGAGCATTTTCTCTACGACTGCATGTGAGATCTTCGCAGGGCCATCGATGAATGCTCTCGCATCGACCTTATCGTGAATACGCCATTGTTGCTGTCCGTCATAGCCTTGTTCGCAGGATTTGATGATCAGCGGGTAGCCTAAAGACTGGGCAGCGAAAAGTAGCTGTTGTTTGTCGTACATCTCAACATAGGGGGCTGTAGGAATTTTAAGTTCACTAAGGAATTGCTTCTGCCGCGCTCTATGTTGAACGGTCCAGAGGATTTCCGGATTCGGTGCAACCTCGCAGTGCTGACTTAGTTGCTGCAGAAGGGCGGTGTTTATTGCTTCTTTCTCGACAGTAATGACATCTGGCTCTCCAAGCGCCGTGTAGAGTGAATGCGCTGTCATGGAGTCCTGCCAGCGTACTATAGTCCCTAGCCCTTCGACGCAGCGCGTATCTTCTGCCTCGTCTGCAACAAAGCTAAAGCGCATGCCCATGGGCCAGCCCGCTAAGGCCAGCATCCTAGCTAGCTGACCACATCCAAAAATCGCTATGCGCATCAGACTATCTCCTCGATAACACTAGAAGTCTGCTTCTCGCGCCAAGCGATGAGTCGTTGCTGCAGTGCTGGGTCTTCGAGCGCGAGTATCTGTGCGGCGAGCAATCCAGCATTGAATGCGCCTGCCGCGCCAATCGCTTGAGTCGCGACGGCGACACCGCGTGGCATTTGCGCGATCGATAGCAAGCTGTCCAAACCTTTCAGGTGCTTACTAGGCACAGGCACTGCGATCACAGGCAAATGAGTGAGAGCTGCCGCCATGCCAGGTAAGTGTGCGGCCCCGCCGGCGCCAGCGATGATGATTTTCGTACCGTTACGTGCTGCATTTTCAGCAAATTCAAACATTCGTGCGGGTGTGCGATGAGCAGAGACAACGCTAGCGCGATAGGGCAGAGCGAGCGCCTCTAACACGATCTTTGCCTCTTGCATCACCTCCCAGTCAGACTGCGACCCCATGATAATTTCGATCAAGCTTGCTTTCATGCTGTGTTCCCTCGAGTAAATGTTAGTTTGTGAATTTCCTAGGTCGTCCCTAAGCGTTGAACCACGCCACGAGTGCTGCGTATAGTGGGATACCCACAAGCACATTGAAGGGGAATGTCACGGCAAGGGACGCGGTAATAGAGAGACTTTGATTGGCGTTTGGAATAGCAACCGCCATCGCTGCGGGCACCGCGATATAAGAGGCGCTTGCTCCAAGAGTTGCCAAGAGGACTGTGCCTCCTTGTGATAAACCGATGTAGTGGCCAACCAATGCGCCAAGGCTTGCGCCAACGAGCGGCATCACCACCGCGAAGCTTGCGATGAAGTTGCCGTGTTGTCGCAGCAGTGAGATTTTGTCTGCGGCCACTAGCCCCATATAGAGCAAGAACAGTGCTAAGGTGCCCTGAAACATTCCCGCGAAAAGGGGCATCACACTGGCACTTCGCGCATCGCCTGCCCACCAGCCGATTAAGAGACCTCCCACCAAGAGCAGGACGCCTTGATTGAGAAAGACCTCTCTTAGAATTTTCTTGGTTTGAATTGCGACGCCGTCACGCATGGCGAGCCAAACCCCAACCGCTATCGCCGGAAT
>CAXBOY010000022.1:0-34677 GCA_963977405.1 uncultured Gammaproteobacteria bacterium | reverse complement strand
AGGAGGAGAGCGAAGAGGAGAATCTCGCCGCTACCTCCGCCATCATCCAATTAGTTAATCGCATCATTACCGAGGCGGATAGACTAGGGGCTTCGGATATTCATGTGGAGCCTGGTAAGGATCAGTCTGCGGGCAATGTCCGGATACGTGTCGACGGTATTTGCCGCGAACTATTGAAGGTGCCTAAGGAGCACACCTCTGCACTTATTGCGCGCATCAAGGTGATTTCGCGGCTCAATATTGCAGAGAGGCGCTTGCCTCAAGATGGTAAGTGCAAGCTAAAAGTGCGGGGCAAGAAGCTCGAGCTGCGAGTGGCGACTGTTCCTACGGTCAACGGCGAGAGTGCGGTGCTGCGTTTGCTTGCCGCTGGTAGCGCTATGCCATTGGCGAAGTTGAACCTCTCCAAGCCGAATTACGACAAGATTGTTGAGCTTTCTGCTCACCCCCATGGTTTGCTTTTGGTAGTTGGCCCTACGGGCTCTGGTAAGACCACCACACTGCACGGGGTGCTGGGTTATATCAACACGCCCGATCGTAAGATCTGGACTGCTGAGGACCCTGTGGAGATCACTCAGCCGGGTTTGCAGCAGGTACAAGTGCTGCCAAAGATCAATTTCACCTTCGCCACCGCGATGCGCGCGTTTCTTCGGGCAGACCCCGACGTTATTCTGATTGGTGAAATGCGGGACCATGAGACTGCAAGTATCGGTATCGAGGCCTCTTTGACCGGTCACTTGGTCCTCTCGACTCTGCACACTAACTCTGCGCCGGAGACCATCACCCGACTTCTCGACCTTGGTCTTGACCCAGTCAATTTCTCCGACGCTCTGTTAGGCGTTTTGGCGCAACGCCTTATGCGGACACTGTGTGGTGCTTGTAAGGAAGAGTACACCCCAGAGAAGCATGATCTGGATCATCTGATTAATACCTATGGTCGTGAACAGTTTCCAGAACTGGGCGTAGATTTAGATAATGTCCGTTTGTTCCGCGCAGTTGGCTGCGATGATTGCGGGGGTACTGGCTATAAGGGCCGAACGGGCATACACGAGTTGCTCACGGGCACCCATGAGCTGCGCAGTATGATCTATAACAAAGCGGACTTGGACGACCTGCGTAAGCAGGCACTGCGCGATGGCATGCGCACCCTCAAACAGGACGGGATTAATAAGATTTTCATGGGCTTAAGTGATTATAAGCAATTGCTCAGAGTGGTCGCTGAGTAAATGCTTTAGCCGAAAATCGGTCAAAATCTGCTTTCATTTCTTGCGTTTCATGACGCCGTTCAAACTTTCAAACATTGCCTCTAAGTAAGTTCTGGGCTTGCCGCTATAGTCAGTACTCAGCGAGTTACCTTCGCTGGACTGAGGTGTCTCCCATGTTCAAGTTTGCGCTTTATGCCGTCATTTTATTTATAACCCTTGGGGTGACGATTGCTAGGGAAACCTTAGCCCAGCTGGGCTTAGATTCGAATTACCTAGCAATGGGGGTTCTCGCACTGTCTGTCACCGCACTACTGGCACACCGTAATTGGCTGCTCGTGGGCGTTGTCGCGCTACTGTGTGTCATTATCAATCTGCCACCGGAAATGCTTGGTGGCGTGCAGATCGACCACGATCTTCTGATCGCGCTGTTGATAGGTGTGACAATTCTGCCCGTTGTCCATCGCCTAGTCTTTCGCTAAGGGTTCATTGGGCGGCAGGGCCTTGAATTACCTCGTATTCGCGAACCAGCCACTGACCATCATGGTAAGCAAGCGATGCGCGCACATCCGCTACGCCACGCGAGTAGTGCGCACGAGCACTCAGCTGCGCTTGAGGGGTCCCATTGGTATAGAGCACTGGTACTTCAACTTGGCCCTCCCAGGCATCCAAGGCAATCAAAGGCAGATATTGCGTAATAAACGCCATTCTTGGGCTTTGCAGTTGTACTCCTTGATCTAGTTGCCCAAACAGGAAGCTTGGGTTGCCTTGCTCTAGCAACGGCAGGCTGATCTCGTTGAGTGTGTCGTGGACCATGCGTTCGATACGAACACGAGTCGTATAATCGATGACTAAGAACACGACTACGAGACTGGCCGCGACGGCTACTCCAGAGAGAATGGAAAATCTGAGTGATTTCAAAATGCACTACCTCATAGCAGAGCGCTCTTAATAAGCAGCTCGGATGGCGATTATAGAGTAAAAAAACCCAATGAAAACAGCGCTCAAAGGGTAGCTTTTTAACAAGAAATTTAAATGTGCCCCCTTTTTATGCACATACATTCCGAAATTGTCACTATTCTCCTATAAATATAGTGTTTTTCGCTCTGGGAACGTTCGATAGTTAACTATGTTGTTGAATAATAAAGATATTGCTAATTGATCAAAAAGTAATCAAGTTAAGTCTAAGTGCTAGAATTTCAGTGTTTCCGACGGTTATTTTCAAGTTATCAACGGACTTATCCACAGAATCTGTGGAAAACAATTCACTGCATTTTCCCTTCATACTTATAATTTGGCGTCAACCACTTAGAGGTGGGAATTCACATAAATTTGACGGTGGTAGATTTCCTAAAACAGTGCTGTGCAAAAATGGAACAAATACCTAGCTTTTCTGTTACTAAAAGTGGCCACTGTGCGAGGCGAGTTCCAGATTTGCACTTTATCTACTATGGGCAATGATGCTATCGTACTCGCGTATCATCACTCTGAATCAGTAGCAGGCAATGGTTGAACTAACTGGTAACATCCCTTTTTTGTGGCGACTGAGTCCGGAGTCTAGCGACGGACTTTGCGCTGTATCTATGGTAGTCCCATACGAATCCGAAGATGATCGTCGCGATCTCACCATAGAGACTAGCGTTGTCAGCTTTGCTTCTGACAGTTCTCGTGCAGAGACAGAAGAAATGCTGGAATGGAATCAAGACGACATTAGTCTATTCCTCAAGCTTGTCGCTCACGAACAGGATGATAAACGCGTCATCGCAAACGATACTGTCCGTATTGACCTCACAGACCCAGCTATCATCGATATTATTCACATTGTAGCCGCTGCTGGTTTCGGCATGGCCTACAGTTCGTCCTCTGTTGTAAAAGCATCTACTGGTTTTTATCCGGCCCATGACTGTGATATTGGCAGTTTTGCCTCTCTGAACACATTGATTGGATTCAAGCGCTGCGTAGTTGTCGATATCGACGGCGAGGAAGTAGTGTGTGTGCTTCTAGAGGATATCGATGTCGAATCGATCGGCGAGTTCGATACTCTCAACCGCCATGATTTACTCCTCGTAAAGCGTGCAGACCTATTGCACCCCGATTTCGCGATCACCACCGGGCGTCCAGTCTCGGCAACGGTGCATTAGCGACTCTCAGTAATGCTGCCGCTATGCTGTGCAGCGCCTCTCCACCCGGGTATAATTCGCGGCTTTGCGCGCACTCGCCCGGGCACAAAAACAAGTTTTGTAGGGGATCTTTAGCGCCATCTAGCGCATTGCCCCGTATAGGAATCCTCAACATGAATCACAGTGCACTAGCTGCCGATATCAATCGTCGCCGCACCTTCGCGATTATCTCTCACCCAGACGCGGGCAAGACGACGATCACGGAAAAGTTGTTGTTGCTCGGTAGGCTAATACAGAAAGCGGGAACCGTTAAGGGCAAGAAGTCAGATCGTCATGCCACCTCTGACTGGATGGCGATGGAGCAACAGCGTGGGATATCCGTTACCTCCTCTGTGATGCAGTTCCCCTATCTCGATCGCATGGTCAACTTGCTAGACACACCCGGTCACGAAGACTTCTCGGAAGACACCTATCGCGTGCTGACGGCCGTAGACTCGGCCCTGATGGTAGTGGATGGCGCCAAGGGTGTGGAAGAGCGCACCATCAAGCTGATGGATGTATGTCGTCTGCGCGATACGCCGATCTTCACCTTCGTTAATAAGCTGGACCGCGACACTCGTGATCCGATCGAGTTGCTTGATGAGATCGAGACGATTCTCAAGATTCGCTGTGCGCCGATTAACTGGCCAATCGGCATGGGTAAGGACTTTAAGGGTGTTTATAACCTCTATACGGACACCATTCATGTTTATCAGCACGGTCAAGCGGATCATCTTTATGAAGATATTCGTATCGAGGGGCTAGATAGTCCTGAGGCTCGCGAGTTGTTGGGAGACGAGTTTGATGACGTGCAGATGGAGATAGAATTAGTCCGCGGGGCGAGCAATAAATTCGAGTTAGAAGAGTACCGCGCTGGGAGAATGACACCCGTGTACTTCGGCACAGCGCTAGGGAATTTCGGCGTGCGTGAAATGCTTGACGAGTTTGTTGAGTATGCGCCTTCGCCAATAGCGCGAGAAACTCAGACCCGTTTGGTGGAACCCCTAGAGGAGAAGTTCAGTGCCTTCGTCTTTAAGATTCAGGCTAATATGGATCCGAATCACCGTGACCGTATCGCCTTCCTTAGGGTGTGCTCTGGCGCCTATACCCGAGGCATGAAGGTGACTCATACCCGCCTAGGTAAAGAGATCAGGGTGAGCGATGCCGTGACCTTTCTGGCTGGCGAACGCGAACAGGCGCTAGAGGCGGTTTCGGGGGATATCCTCGGCTTCCACAATCACGGCACAATTCAGATTGGCGATACCTTTACCGAGGGCGAGTTGCTGCGCTTCGTGGGCATTCCCCATTTCGCGCCGGAACTATTTAGACGCATACGCCTGAAGGATCCGTTGAAGACCAAACAATTGCAGAAGGGGTTGAAGCAGTTGTCCGAAGAGGGTTCGGTGCAGGTTTTTATGCCTGCCAAAAACAATGATTTGATCGTTGGCGCCGTGGGTGTATTGCAGTTCGAGGTGGTCGCCTTCCGCCTCGCAGACGAATATAAGGTCGACTGTATCTATGAGCCCGTGAGCGTTTACAGCGCTAGGTGGGTAACGAGCAAAGACCGGGCTAAATTGGATGAATTCCGTAAGAAGGCCTACGACAATATCGCGATGGATGGTGGCGACCATCTTACCTATCTAGCGCCTAGTCGCGTCAATCTCGCGTTGATGCAGGAGCGTTGGCCGGATATCGAATTCCACGCTACGCGGGAACACTAAAACAGAGGCTATATGCAATTTAATTTACACAGCAAAGATGGGTTGGCGCGTCGTGGGACTCTGAGTTTTCCGCGTGGCGAAGTGCAAACCCCCGCCTTCATGCCAGTAGGCACCTATGGCACTGTGAAGGGCATGACGCCTGCGCAGGTCGCAGACACCGGAGCGCACATCTTATTGGGGAATACCTTCCACTTAATGTTGCGCCCAGGCACAGAGATCGTGCGCAAGCACGGTGGACTGCATGAGTTCATGGGTTGGAATAAGCCCATACTCACGGACTCAGGTGGTTTTCAGGTTTTCAGTCTTGGCGATATGCGCAAGATCACTGAGGAGGGCGTACGGTTTCGCTCCCCAGTAGACGGGGCGCAGGTGTTTCTTGGGCCCGAGTCTGCCATCAAAGTGCAGCAAGAGCTTGGCGCAGACATCATCATGCAGTTCGATGAGTGCACTCCCTATCCTGTTTCAGAGAAGGACGCAGAGACGTCGATGCAGCTATCGCTGCGCTGGGCGCTGCGCTGCAAAGAGGCTCATGCAGATCACCCCTCGGCTCTTTTCGGCATAGTCCAAGGCGGCATGTACCCAGAGTTGCGCGAGCAGTCCTTAAAGGCCTTGGCCGGGATGGACTTCGATGGTTATGCCATTGGAGGGCTTTCGGTCGGTGAGCCAAAAGAGGAGATGATCAAGGTCTTAGACTTGATCGCCGACAAGATGCCGGCCGACAAGCCTCGCTATCTAATGGGCGTTGGCACTCCAGATGATATTATCCAGGCAGTGCAGCGTGGCATCGACATGTTTGACTGCGTAATGCCTACTCGCAATGCGCGTAATGCTCACTTATTTACGAGTACAGGTTTAGTACGCTTGCGCAATGCCCGCTATAAGGACGACACCGGTCCATTAGACGCTCAGTGCGACTGTTACACCTGCAAAAACTTCAGTGTTGCCTACCTACATCATCTCGATAAATGTAAGGAAATGCTGGGTGCACAACTGAACACGATTCACAATCTGCACTATTACCAAAAACTGATGCAAGGTTTGCGTCAGGCTATAGAACAGGGTAGATTGAGCGCCTTTATTGAGGCCTACTACGCGAATCAGAAGGCCTGCGCGCCCGCGATAAGCGAGCAGTGAGGCAGGCAAAAGAAGCCGCTTTAGTATCTTGAAATAGCCCCAATCGGCCCCACATAAGATCACCACAAGAACACAAACGAGAGAGTATCAGTATGGATTTTTTCATCAGTGCCGCTTACGCACAAGAAGCTGGCCCCCAGCAAAGCGTAACTTTCAATATCATCTTTATCGGGGGCATGTTTGTCCTGTTCTATCTAATTCTTTGGCGTCCGCAATCTAAGCGCGCGAAAGAGCATAAGGAATTGGTCTCAGGCTTGGCGAAGGGTGATGAAGTGCTGACCAGTGGTGGATTGCTGGGCAAGGTCACCAAAGTGACTGACGACTACGTGACTTTGCAAGTCGCCGATGGCGTAGAGCTGTGCATGCAGAAAGCTTCTGTTGCCGCTGCGCTGCCAAAGGGCACTATTAAGTCAATTCAGTAACCGCTTCACAGGCGCCTAGCGCGCCTCTCACAAGAGTTTAGATCGATGCTGAATAAGTTCCCACTCTGGAAAAACCTGCTCGTTGTCTTCGTGGTGTTGATGGCGGCTATCTATTCCGCCCCCAATCTCTACCCCGATGACCCTGCCGTACAGGTCAGCCATGAAGATAGTGACATTACCAATTTCGATTTGGGCGCAATTACTGACGCATTGACTGCGGAAGGTGTGGGCTATTTCGGCGAAGAGATCGACGACGGTACTGGGCTTGTCCGCTTCACTAACCTCGAAGATCAGTTGCGCGGCAAAGCCATCATCGAGCGTACTCTGGGTAGCGGTTATTTCACTGCGCTGAACCTAGCGCCCACTACTCCGGGTTGGCTGCAGGCGATCAATGCCGGCAAGATGAGTCTTGGTCTAGACTTGCAAGGCGGTGTGCACTTCTTGATGGAAGTCGACATGGATGCGGCACTGCAGCGTCGCATGGAGAATAATGTCAGCACTATTCGCCAACTACTGCGAAGTGAGCGAATTCGTTCTCGATCGCTTTCACTTGAAAATTCCAATCTCATCGTCGCACGTTTCGACAATGAGGAGTCACGCTCCGAAGCGCGTTCCTTGGTGCGTGAGAATTTCGCGGACTTACAGAGCATAAACCGCGAGCAGGGCGGAACTTTCTCTCTCGAATTAAGCTTGTCCGAAGCCGATATACTGCAATTGCAGCGCGATACTATCGCCGCGAACAAAACCACCATTTTGAATCGTGTGGACTCCCTCGGCGTGTCCGAGCCAGTGGTGCAACAGCAAGGCTCCAATCGTATCGTAGTGGAATTGCCCGGTGTGCAAGATACGGCACAGGCTAAACGAATTCTACAACGCATCGCGACTCTGCAATTCCATTTGGAAGCTGCCCCAGGAGCGCCTTCTACTTCCTACACTACCTATGAGTATCAAGGGCAGTTGATCGATGTCAGCAACGACGTGATCCTACAAGGCGACCGCGTGAGCAATGTGCGTTCAGCGCTCGACCAGTCCGGTCTGCCACAGGTTGTTATCAATCTAGACGCCCAGGGCGGCGAACAGTTCAGCCGCGTAACCCGGGAAAATATCGGTACGCTCATGGACATCGTCCTGAGTGAGACGAAGACTCGCAGTACCTTTAACACTGGTGCCAATGGCGAAGTGACAGAAGTTCAGGAAACCTACGAAGAAAAGCGTCTTATTAGCCACGCGACTATTCGAGCGGCCCTAGGTCGCGAGTTCGTCATTACGGGGCTATCGACTACAGAGGCAAACGAGTTGTCCTTGTTGATTCGCTCTGGTGCACTTGCAGCGCCGATGTATTTCGTCGAAGAAAGGACACTTGGGCCAAGCTTGGGAGCTGAGAATATTAGGCAGGGCACGCAGGCGGTTTATCTCGGCTTCGGCTTGGTATTGATCTTCATGGTTTTCTACTACCGCATATTCGGATTAGTAGCCAATGTGGCCCTAGCAGTGAACGTGCTGCTGTTGATTGCGATCATGTCGATAATCTCTGCAACGCTTACCCTGCCGGGTATCTTCGGTATCGTATTGATCGTGGGTATGGCCGTCGATGCAAACGTATTGATATTTACAAGAATACGAGAAGAGCTCGCCTCCGGGCTCTCGCCGCAAGGCGCGATCTCGGCCGGGTTTAATAACGCCTTTAGCACCATCGTCGATGCCAACGTCACCACGCTCTTGGTGGGCATCGTGTTGTTCTCTATCGGTACGGGGCCTGTGAAGGGTTTCGCGGTGACTCTGATGATCGGTATCGCAACCTCGATGTTTACGGCGATTATCGTAACGCGCGCATTGATCAATCTGATCTACGGTGGGCGTGCTGTCAAAGAGTTATCGATTGGGAAATATGCGTAATAAGCCCAGCATGGGTTTGTAGCTAAGCATTGAAATATTAAAGGGCAGGTGCTGGAGAAAAGTATGGCCATATTGGGTAGACAATTTGATTTCATGAGGTTGGCGAAGCCATTTGGCATCGCTTCGATAGCGGCTATTGTCATCTCCATTGGCTCGTTGTTAATCAACTCACTGGAGCTGGGTTTAGACTTCACAGCCGGGACTTTGGTGGAAGTAGGCTATTCGCAGCCCGTTGCTGTTGGCGAAGTTACTGAGCGCATGCGCGCTGCTGGCTATCCGGATGCGCAAGTGGTGGCCTTTGGTTCCGACCAAGATGTCTTGATTCGTTTGCCGGTTGACGACACTGTCAGTCAAGAAGAAATGGCGAACTCGCTAGTCTCTCTCGGTGACGATATCCTCGCGGCACTCGCCGATGATTCGGGCGCAGTACCCACTATCAACCGGCTCGAATTCGTTGGGCCACGCGTTGGCGAAGAGCTCGCCGAGAGTGGCGGCATGGGCTTGCTGGTGGCTCTGGGGATCGTGATGATTTACGTCGCGATCCGTTTTCAGTCTAAGTTCGCAATCGCGGCAGTTATCGCGCTATTCCACGACGTCATCATCACTCTGGGTATATTCTCGCTGTTCGGCTTGCAATTCGACCTAACAGTACTTGCCGCTTTGCTCGCGATTATCGGTTACTCGATCAACGATACTATCGTGGTGTTTGACCGTATTCGGGAAAACTTCCGCGTCATGCGCAAGGGCACGCCCTATGAAATGATTAACGTGTCACTCAACCAGACGCTTAGCCGCACGATTATCACGGCGATGACTACCCAGTTAGTGGTGTGTGCGATGTTGTTTCTGGGGGGAGAGTCGATTCAGGGCTTCGCGATCGCACTGACACTGGGGATTCTGATTGGTACTTATTCTTCGGTGTATATCGCCTCTAGCTTGTTGCTGTATTTGAATGTCAGCAAAGAAGACTTGATGGTACCGATCAAAGACAGCTCGCAAGACTCAACTCCATAGCGGCTTCTCAACGCTAGTTGCTATTTCCCCTGCAAAGAGGAGAGTGATTGAATCTCCTCTTGCACCGCTTGGTCCGCCACAATCCTGCGTTGCTCCTCTAGCACCTCCTGCAAAATAGCCATAGTAGTCAAAGGGTTTGCCAGTACGACACGAAACACTACTACTGGGTCGCGGTCATAGCGCTGCGGATTGAGTTGCGTGCGTGACACGAAGGACAGACCTAACGCGCGCTGCGTTTTCTGGATGAGCCGAGTGATCCGATTCAGAATCGCGTTGGTGGCACTGCGCTGCGCACTATCGCTGCTGGACAGCAAAGCTTTAGCCGCTTCTGGTATATAGCGATAGGTTAAAATATTGAGTTCGGGCTCGCTAATTAACTCGAAATCGCTCGATGCCTTAATGATCTCGGCGAAGCCTTTGGCCTTCGCGATTCCCTCGTCAATTAGTAATTCATAGCCGCTACGGGCAATGATGTGCAGGCCTGCGTGTACCAGAACTGCCATGCCCGGACGAGAACCCTCAACGCTATGGCTGCCTAGATCTTTCGAACCCTTGCGAATGATGTATTCGGCGTGATGTTCTACGCTTGCTAGTGTCTCTGGTCGCTTGAACACACAGATACCGGCACCCATAGGCACGTAAAGCTGCTTGTGTGCATCGATGGTCACTGAGTCTGCCCGCTCTATGCCGGCGAGTAATCGACGATGCTTGCGCGAGAAGAGAGTCGGCCCGCCCCAAGCGGAATCCACATGGAAATGAATGCCTCGCTCTTGGGCAATGTCCGCTATTGCGTTGAGTGGGTCTATGCTGCCTGTCTCTGAGGAGCCTGCAACGCCCACGATTGCCATGACCTTAGTACCTGACTGGCGCAAATCGTCGCAGCGTTGTGCAAGCAGATCGGGGCGGATGCGATTGTGTGCGTCGGTCTCGATTGCGACGAGGTTGCGCCGACCGATACCAAGTATGTCGGCTGCCTTGCCAAGAGAATAGTGGCCACGCTCGGAGACGAGGACCGCTAGTGAGCGATAATCGTAGTGTTGCAGCCCTGCAGCAAGCCCCTCCTGTGCAATGCCGGCAAAATCCTTACAAGCGGGCAGTACGGTGTTGCGGGCAGCCCATAGGGCAGTTAAGTTTGCGATGGTGCCGCCCGAGCAGAAACTGCCAATAGCATGTGCTGGGTCATGCATCCATTTGTCATAAAAGTCGCCATCTCGCTCGTATATCAAGTGATGAATCATGCCGATGACTTGACGCTCGAGCGGAGTGAATGCCTTCGAAGTCTCTACCTTGACGAGGTTCTGATTGAGCGCTGTCATAATGCGAGAGAGCGGTAGCATGAAATACGGCAGTGCCGATGCCATATGCCCCACGAAGCTTGGGGAGGCGATGTGCACAGATTGCGCAACAACTTTGTCGAGCACAAAGTCGATCTGGTCCGATACGAAGCTGGGCTGCTGAGGAATGAAGGGGTTCGAGAAGTCCTTCTCGATAAGGTGTAGGTCGCGCTCAGCAGCGACAATATGCTCTTGTAGAAAGCCCGCGAGGTTCTGGGAGATCGATAGGTCAATCTTGCCTAGAGTCGAATCTGGCGCTTCTGGGACAGTGAATATGCGGTAGAGGCTGTCCAGGCTAGCCTGCGCCTGCTTCTTTATCTCGGTCATCGTCAACGCTTATCCGGGCAAGGGGGACGCAGTATAGAGCAATTGCTTAATCAATTAAATCCGCTCATTTTAGGCGCTGTTTAGAGCTTTCACAAACGCGGTTCCTACTTTAGTATAGGCGCATAATTGCGGGAATTTATTGTCATAAATCGGGTCAAATTTGCAAACCATCAAGAAAACCATCTTATGAGTCTTGTGTCTCTACAGAGTCTGCGAAAGTGCGCGTTGCTATTTGTGGTAAGCCTTATGGCCACCTTAACAGCTCAAGCGCAAGAGTTATTGCCGCGTCCAGCAGCCCTAGAGCCAGCAATCAAGTTCTGGACTCGCGTATATACGGAAGTAGATACCGAGAGTGGATTTCTGCACGATTCCAATAACCTTGCTATCGTCTACCAGCGTGTCGATTATGATCGCCCCGAGATCGAGCGTCAGCGCACAAGGATCCAAGATGCTCTAAAAGTGCTTGCTAGCGGTAAACGCAGCGGGCTTAGTGACTTGGAACGGCAGGTGTTATCACTCTGGCCTAATTCGGTTAGCAACGATACCTTATCTACCGCAGCCAATAATGTGCGCTTCCAGTTGGGGCAATCCGATCGTTTTGTAGAGGGTTTGATTCGCTCCGGTGCTTATCGTAGCCACATCGATAGCGTGGTACGTGCTAAGAATCTGCCGATCGAACTCGGGGCATTGCCCCATGTTGAGTCCTCTTTCCACCCAGGTGCTTACTCGAGCGTGGCCGCTGCCGGTATGTGGCAGTTCATGCGCGCCACAGGGCAACGCTTCATGCGCATTGATCACATCGTGGACGAGCGTATGGACCCCTATACAGCCACCTATGCGGCAATGAGCTTGCTGGAATATAACTATCGCATTCTTGGCACTTGGCCCTTAGCGCTAACGGCCTATAACCATGGCACGGGGGGCATGAGTCGAGCCGTACGGGATACTGGCAGCAATAAGATCGACGACATCATCGCCAACTACAAAGGGCCGAGTTTCGGCTTCGCCTCGCGTAATTTCTACCCGCAATTCCTAGCGGTTCTCGATGTAGAGCGCCAAGCGCAGACTCTATTCGGCGTGCTGCAACTAGACGCTAGCCCACAATATGAAGAATTCGAGATGGAATCCTTCGTCGAGGCACAAACCCTCGCTGATGCGCTCGGCGTAACGCTCGAGCACCTGCGCTTCGACAATCCAGCGCTGCGCCCAGTAGTGTGGGAGGGTGGTAAGCGAATTCCCAAGGGCTTTGTGGTGAAGGTACAAAAAGAGCAGCTGCGCGGACCCATCGATAGCTTATTGGCCAGAGTGCCAAGTAGTGAACGCTTCCCTATACAGACGCCCGACATCGCTTACGTAATCCAGAAGGGCGATAGCCTTTCCGCTATCGCGAGGCGCTTCAAGACCTCGGTAGCGCAATTGACCTCACTGAATCAGATCAGCAACAGCCATCGTATCTCCATCGGCCAACGCTTACTCCTCCCGCAAGACACAGAGGCGACTACTGGGCAGACTTCCGCACAGATAGCCGCATCTGCACCCGCTAGCAGTGCACCTTCGCGCAGCAATGACAAAAGTTACTCTGTGCGCCGCGGCGATACTCTCTCTTCAATCGCTAGGCGCTTCGATGTGAGTGAGTTAAGCCTGTTACAGGCAAATAACATCGATCACCCGGATCGCATCTATCCGGGTCAGGAGTTGCAGCTACCGGGTCAGTCTCCCTCTACGGCGCAACCCGTGGTCTATGTAAGTTCTCCAGAGCCAGCGGTGAAGCCAGCGCAAGTACCTGTGCCCGAGCCTGTTGAGATCGCGATGATCGAAGAGTTGATGCCGCCTCTGAACGCTGACGAAGCGATGTTAGAGGGGGACGATGAGGCAGGAGACGAGGCCTTGGCACTAAGCTTTGAGGACACGCGCAGCATCGAGCAGCGCAACGAGCAATTGCTCAATGATTTAGCTGCGGACCCATCGGACTACAGTGTTGCAGAGAATAATACTATCGAGATTCAGGCGTCAGAAACACTAGGTCATTATGCGGAATGGCTAGGCCTTGTAAGTGCAGATATACGCCGCTTAAATAAGATGCCTAACTCACAGCCTGTTGTTATAGGGCGTCGTCTTCAGTTGGATTTCTCTAAGGTAAGCTCTGCAGAGTTCGAGTTAAAGCGTCGGCAGTATCATCTTGAAGAGCAGCAGGAATTCTTTCGCCAATACCGCATCGAAAATGTCGATGAGTATAAAGTCTCTAAGAACGACAATATCGCCAATTTAGCGCGGCGCAAGTATTCGGTCCCGATGTGGCTGCTGCAGCAATACAATCCAGAGCTAAATTTTAGGCAAGTCCAAATAGGTCAGACTGTCGTGTTCCCTGTGCTCGCGCCGGTACCGGCACAGAGCAACAGTGGCGCCTAAATTAGTCGCGAATATTCGCAATCTCATCAGATAAAAGACTAACCCCGAGTGCATACTTGAACGAAGGGTTGTAGCGCAATAGAGAGCAGAAATTGCGATAGACAAGATAGCCTTTGTCGTCGCCTTCATCCCCAATTATGAGCGCAGCCGCAAGTGGGCGAGTTGGCAGATCGCTGCCATCGGCCTTGCGCACGCCTAATTCTTGCCAATCATTGAGGTCTCGCCACACGCCCATCGTCGTATAGCGTCGGCAGGTAGCGTCGGGTGCTAGCCCTGTGTTCTGAGGGGCTGGCAAGGATTGTTCACCGCCTGGTGGCAGGCTTACAACTCGACCCCATGTCTGATTGTCTTGCCAGCCGGTCGATTTCAAGTAGTTTGCAACGGAACCAATGACATCTGGCCCCATCGTCCAGAGATCACGCTTGCCATCACCGTCATGATCGACAGCGAGACGTAAATAACTGCCGGGCATAAATTGCGGAGCACCGAGGGCGCCTGCCCAAGAGCTCTTCATTTCCTCTGGGCTAGCGTAGCCCTTGTCCACAATCTCAAATGCAGCAAACAGCTCGCTGCGAAACTGGTCGCCGCGACGTGAGTCGAACGCGAGCGTTGCGATTACGTTGAACAGCGGCTCGGTGATTGGGAAGGTGCCGTAGTTACTCTCCATGCCGAGAATCGCTGCCACAAAGCGCGGTTGGACGTTGTAGGCCTGGGCGGCGCTATTGATCATATCGCCGCGAGTGGCGAGTAAGTCTTGGCCCATTTCGATGCGTCGTTCGCTCACTCGGTCTAAGTAATTGGCGTAGGTCTGCACGAACTCGGCTTGATTGCGATCTGCTTCGATTACACGACGTTGCTGTTCGATAGTTGGAATAACGGCGTCTAACGTGGCAGCGCTAATGCCGCGGTCTAGAGCCTCTGTGCGAAACTCCGCTAGCCAGGTTTGAAACGCGGCATCGCTTGTATCTTGGCTTGGCTCATCTTGGGCGTAAGTAATCGCAGCGGCAAGTGTGCTCAATGCGAAGATGGTATTGCGGATTACTTTCATGCGAACTCCATGGTCTTAATTTCTGGCTTTGCCACCCAATTTCTTGGCGAGACTTTAGCCTCGATAGGAATGACAGCACAAGCCTTTTTTCCCTATTCAGCGCTAGCAAGCATCACATCGCTATTTTACTAAGACTGATGAGAAAAGCCTATGGTATTCACCCTGCAAGTGGCCTTGCCGAAATTGATCTAGGATTGGGCTGGGCAGAGCTTGGCCGGCGCTTTTGAGCGTTGCCCAATGTTGCAGAATGTTCGCAGCGCTACTGCTGCTTTTTTGTAAATCTGTTGAATCTGCGAAGAGGCACTCGTGAGGCAAGTATTCTGGATAGACTAGGCGTCGTGGCGCCAGTGGCGCGCAACCTAATGCGCAGCCCTCCAATATAGAGAGGCCTTGGAAGTCATGTGCGGCGGTGCTAAGTACGACATCGGCGTCGCGAAGGCATTGGAGGTAGTCTTCCTGCAGCTCTACGAAGCCGCAACGCCCTGCGGCTATTCCCGTATCGCTGTAGTAGGTATCAAGAAGTTGCTGTATCTGTGCAAACTCCGATGGCGCCACTCGAAAGCGTTGACCCAATAAATGCAGGCGGAAGGGCAGCTGGCGAGCGATTAGTTGCTCGACGATAGCTCGCAATAGGTGGGGCCCCTTGTCGTACTCCCAGCGGTGGTTCCAGACAATCTCGAGGATATCGCTTTCGTGCGCTTTAGCTGCGCCACCGAACAAGTCATCGCTCAGTGGCACGGGAATGATGCAGGCCTGCTCGATGCAACGTAATAGCCCTTCGGGCACGTGGTCTGGCAACTTTTTAAGCAATGCGGTTGCGCCGTCCAAGAAGCTACTGCGATTGTATTCGCTATTGAACACCACTGCGTCGGCGCATAAGGCGGTGTAGAGGCTAAGAATTTGCGGTTCCACCATGTTCACTGGCCGCGCCTGCGGGTCAGGGTTACTCGGGTAAGCGAACTGATTCTCATGGAAGTAGACGATGCTGGGAATGCTACAGATTTGGGGAACAAAGCCACGTAGCGCCGATAGGTCGGTCATAGAGGTGCTGAGCAATAGATCGTAGTTGTCAGTCAGCACATCGCGATGGTTAAATGCCCAGCTCAAGCTGTTACCGCGAACGCGCCACGGGAAGTAGCGCGCTGGCAAGAGCAGTTCGACCCACTCGATATTCGGAAACATTGTTTTGAGATTTTTGCGCCAGACGCCATGGCTTTGAGCGTCATACGCTGATAGTAACAATGCTTTCATAATGGATGATTCATGCAGGAAAAAATGCAATCTAGCGATCTCGCCATGCTCGGTCAATCAGTAGAGCAGTTACTGCAAGACTTACCGGAAAGAATCAGCGGCCCTCTACGTCGTGCACAGGAGGAGCGCCCAAGCGCGCCGGCGCTTAGCGATCATTTAGGCACGCAGTGCAGCTTCGCAGAATTGGCGCAGCGAGTAGATGCCTGTAAAGACCTCTTGAGAGAACAGGGTGTGGGGGCTGGCGATCGTGTCTTGTTGATCAATGAGAACTGTATAGCGGTACTCGTGTGGATATTAGCCCTTAGCGAGATCGACGCTGTTAGCGTGGTGATCAATGCGCGCTTAGCGCAACCAGAGATCAAAAGGATCCTAGAGCACTGCGAACCACGTTTGACGGTATGTTTTCTCGAATCCAGCGCCGCACAGTCCCAATGGGAAACGCTCCGTGAACAAGGAGAACACGCTCAGATCATCCAATTTGAGGCTCCTCTTGGCCTGCTTCAAGGGGAGGCAAGCGCGCCACTCGACGAGTTGAATCTGCCTGTATCCGAGCGCGTATGCGTAATGATCTATACTACTGGGACTACGGGAGATCCTAAGGGCGTGATGCTAAGTCATCGCAATATGCTCTTCGTCGCGGCGGTAACCAGTGTATTGCGTGGCATGACTAAGGAAGATCGGATTTATTGCGTGTTGCCGATTTCACACATTTTCGGACTCTCCGCTGTGTTTCTCGCAACGCTCTATCTAGGAGCAGAATTAGTGCTTGCCGACCGCTTCGACGCCGAGATTAGCTTGCGTACATTACGCGATAGACGTGTCACCGGCATGATGGGTGTGCCCACTATGTTCGCAAGAATTATTGAGTATGCGCGTGCCAATGACCTTGGCAGAGACGATATGCCTCATCTGCGATTTCTCTATTCTGGCGGTTCACCCTTAGACCCCACCATCAAGCGCGACACTGAGCAATTGCTAGGGCTTACGCTCCTCAATGCCTATGGTATGACCGAAAGCGGACCCACGATTTGTCAGGTGCGTTGGAATGAGAAATTGGACAATTGCAGCGTTGGTAGACCACTGCCGGGAATGACGCTTAGGGTGCTAGATGGCAACGGTAAGCAAGTCCCTCTGGGAGAGGTCGGCGAGCTCCATGTGCGCGGCCCTAACGTGATGCGCGGCTATTATAAGAATGCAACGGCTACAGCAGCGGTAATCGATGACGAAGGATTTCTGAACACCGGGGATTTGGTACGCATAGATGAAGCTGGCAATGTTCACATAGCGGGACGGAGCAAGGAGTTGATCATTCACTCCGGCTTCAACGTCTATCCTCCGGAAGTGGAGGCTGCAATCGCTAAGCATCCCGATGTAGTGCTCTGTGCTGTCGTTGGCGAAGCCATAGACGGCAATGAGCACGTGATCGCCTATGTGCAGCGCAAGGCGAATAGCGCGCTGACGGAAAGTGTGTTGCACGCATTTCTCAAGCCGAGCCTGTCGCCCTACAAGCGGCCGGCTACCATCATTTTCTTACCGCAGTTACCGACCGCGCCATCGGGCAAGGTGCTCAAGCATCAGTTACGAGGAGTGCGTAACGCATAAAGAGTTATTCAAAAGGGGATTAATCATGAAGTTACACGGCTTTCCGATAAGTAATTACTACAATATGGTGAAGATGGTGCTGCTAGAGAAGGGCATGGACTTCGAGGAGGTTGTAACCAAGCCCTCTCAGGAGCCCGACTATCTGAAGATAAGTCCTATGGGCAAAGTACCATGCCTAGAGACCGAGCAGGGCTTTCTTACCGAGACTAGCGTGATAATCGATTACCTTGAGGAGCTAGGCATAGGCCCTTCGTTTTATCCCTCCGACGTCTTCGAGCGCGCCAAGGTGCGGGAGTTCATGCGTTACTTGGAGCTCTATGTGGAGTTGCCAGCGCGCCGACTATACGGCGATGCCTTCTTTAACCGCCCAGCTAACGACGAGCTGAAACAGGAGGTCCGCAAGAGTTTAGAGCGAGGCTTTAAAGCCATCGCCGTAATTCTTCAAGAGGGGCCATATGTGTGCGGGGCGCAGCTCACCTATGCGGACATCTATTACTATTTCACTATGAGCGTCGTTGCCCGACTAACCAAGATATCGCTAGCTTGGGATAGCTACAACGAGTTGCCTGGGCTGCGCACCCGCATGGAGTTGTTGGCGCAGCGCGACTCTATTGTACGCATCCTCGCTGATCAGCGCGCCACTAGTTGATGGACGGTTTCGAGCAGGGGGCAACGCAATGATACCGTCCCCCGCTAGCACTGTCGTCGTAGTGCGTCAGGGGCAGGACGATATTGAGGTCTTACTGCTGCTGCGTAGTGCCGCGCTCAAGTTCAATGGAGATTGCTGGGTGTTTCCAGGCGGAAGAATCGATCCGGAGGACTACCCAGATGCGCAGCACCTTCAGGAGTATCGAGCTGCGCAGCGTGCTGCCGTTCGCGAGACGCAAGAGGAGGCGGGACTCGATATTAGTGGCGAAACGCTCCTGCATTTCGCCCATTGGACCACGCCAGAGGGTATGTCTCGGCGCTTCTCCACCTGGTTCTTCTTGTGTGTAGTTTCCGCACCAACGCCGATTCGGGTTGATGCTCAGGAGATTCTCGCGTACCGCTGGTTGAGCCCCCGTGCAGCATTGGCGCTGCATCGCAGCGGCGAATGCAAGCTACCCGAACCGACCCTGCAGACGCTGCAAGGATTCACGGCATTTCGGGATTTGTCGGGCCTCGTTGAGGGCATGGCAGCCCTCCCAATCCATGTGTTTCCCAAAGACTCTCCTTTCTATCGACTTGAAACGATTGAGGGCTGAGGAAAGACTTGTCGCGGCACTGCGGTCTAAGCTTGTGCGATGAGTCATTCTGCAGATATTGTCTATCACTCAATAGCACTCCACATATGTCTTGGAATTGGCTCCTTGCGGCGCTTTTGGCAGGCAGATTGACTTGCTTTTGTTGCATTGTTAATGGGATAGTTGGGCAGTCCTAGGGTCATCTAAACCCAGAATCAGGGCGTATCAAAGAAGGCAGTGGGGCATACATCGGCTAGTGACGCTCATCTAAATTGCACAGTTAAGAAGATTCTTTATGGCTTCTCCAACTCTCGAAAATTTGCGCCAAACACTCAATACAATTCGACGTCGCCGAAATCGGCTATTCGTGTTGCATCACGTAAGTATTGCCACCCTTTGTACGATTATCCTTGCCCTAGTGCTGAGCGCCGTTGAGCTGTGGTGGAGCCCTACCCGAACGGGCGATATTTTCCTCTTTAGTCTTATGTTTGCCGGAGTTATTGCCGCAGTTGCTTATGTTAGTAAGCGCATCGCGCGAATGCAGTCCGATGATCAGACACTAGCCCACTTCGTCGAAGGAAAGATTCCCGACCTCGAGCAGCGTTTACTGACCTCATTAGAATTCGGAAACGATGAGAGCACAGCCGCAGGGCGTGGTGTGTCCGCTCAGTTTGTGCGGCAATTGTGGGCGGATGCAGAAACTCATGTGCAAGAGCAGAAAGTGCGCGTCGACGAGGTCACCGCGTCCGGTCGATCTTGGGTCTCCCTCAGCGCAGCGGTGGCCGTAATGGGAGTTGCTGTTGTGGCTCTACTGGTATCCGACCTCCTATACTCCGCAGCTGGCCGCTTATTTTGGCCTTTCGGACTAGAGCCTGAGGCGCCAGTTGCGGTCGTCGAAGAGCCTCGCGAAATCCTGATAAGTTTAGAGCCTGGCGACATATCGATGCAGCGCGGTAACTCGGCCACCATTGTGGCGCGCGTTAGCAATGCCACGCCTAGCGAGATTGCATTGCGCGTACAGACAGACAATGTGAATTGGCGTGAATTGTCGATGCAACAAGATGGTAGTGGCAGCGACAGCGCAAGCTATAGTTATTTCTTCCCCTCCGTGCAGGAGGACTTGGTCTACTACGTTAATTTCGAACAGAACGGCGAGCAACGCTCGGAGCAATTCCGCATTAGTCTCTACGATCTACCTAAAGTTGAGAAAATCGATCTCGATTATAAGCACCCAGCCTATACGGGCATCGAAGATTTCAGCGAAGAGGATAGCGGAGACATGCTTGTCCCCGAGGGCACCGAAGTAGAACTGCTCGTTACGTTTAACAAGAATGTGGCTACTGCAACTATCGAGTTTCAAGACAATGATATTTATCAGTCCCTGCCGCTCGAGGTAAATGGCAGCACTGGTCGCGCTACCATAA
The DNA here is from genome assembly GCA_963977405.1 of uncultured Gammaproteobacteria bacterium. Taxonomy (GTDB): domain Bacteria; phylum Pseudomonadota; class Gammaproteobacteria; order Pseudomonadales; family Pseudohongiellaceae; genus UBA5078. The sequence continues at coordinate 14,514 of CAXBOY010000022.1, read as the reverse complement.
CTGTAGCTGGCGATGGCGTGTACCGGGTCAATGCTGTGGATTTCGATGACTTGGAGAGCCAAGACCCCCTCGATTACTATATTCGCTCCATCGAGGATCAGCCTCCAGAGCTGACTCTGAAGAGTCCTGGTCGTGACCAAGACGTAATGCCTTTAGAGGAGGTCGTTCTGGCAGTTGAGGCCAACGACGATTACGGTTTGAGCCAGTTCGCTCTACACTATAATGTCGTCGGCACTGACGAGGTGGCGGTAGACTTTCTTCCTCCGCAGCAGACGCGAAACATTGATGGTAACGAGATGATTTATCTCGAAGATCTTAATGTGGCACCTGGTGATTTCGTAAGTTATTACCTAACTCTCGCGGATAATAACGGACTGAAAGGTCCCGCAGAGGTCGTCTCGGATATTTATTTCCTTCAAGTTATTCCTACCGATCAGGAGTTCCGACGCGCAGGCGGAGGCGGTGGCGGTCAGGGTGGAGCACAGGGCGGCGAAAGCAGTGCGCTGGTTACTCTACAGAAAGACATCATTGCGGCGACTTGGAAGCTACGCAATAAAGTTACAGAGTCTGATCCCGCGCAATTTACCAACGATGTGCGCATCATCGCCGAATCACAAGCGGAGGCAACTACCCGGGCACAGCAGTCAATCGACCGCCTCTCCGAACGCCTCAATTTCTCGGATGATAGCTACGACAATGCGGTGTTGAATCTACAGCAGGCTATCGAGCAGATGAACAACGCGATTGCCGAGTTACAAATGGAACAAATCACCAGTGCCTTGAAGCCCGAGCAGGTTGCTCTGCAATTCATCCTCAAGGCGGAAGCCGATATCAATCGCACCGACGTCAGTAGCCAACAAGCCGGTGGCGGTGGTGGTGGAGGTGGCGCTCAACAGGAGCGTGAAGATCTGCGCGAGTTGTTCGAAATGGAGATGGGGCAATTAGAGAACCGATACGAGACGCCTAAGAGTCGCTCTGGCGGTGGTGGCGAACAGGCTTCTGCCGAAGCCAACAAGCTCGAGGAACTGGCCCGTCGTCAAGAGGGATTGACGCGCGCGCAACGCGACTTAGCGCGGCGTATGGAGCAAATGAATGAAGAGCAGCGACGCCGCGAATTGGAACGCTTGCAGCGTGAGCAAGAACAGTTGAGCCAAGAGGTCGCTCAACTTTCGCAGCAACTCTCGAGACAACAGGGTCAGCAGGGTCAGCAAGGCCAACAAGGTCAACAAGGCCAACAAGGTCAGCAGGGTCAGCAGGGCGGTCAGTCCTCTCAGAGCGGGCAGTCGCAAGTTGCCGGCGGCGGCGCTGGGCAACCAGCAGGAGAGCAGAGTCAATTAGAGCGCGCAGCACAGCAGATGGCAGAGGCGGCACAAGCGGAATCTCCCGCTCAGGCAGCGGCGCGCAGTCAGCGCGCATTAGAAAGTCTGCGCGAGCAACAGAGGCAAATGAACGCAGAGGAGAACAGCTCTGTTAATCAATTGGCGGAGAATGTCGTACAGCGAGGCCAGCAACTTATTCAGGAACAGCGTGAGTTGCAGCAGAGCCTGCAGGCCGCGAATCGCGAGCAGGGCTTAGGGCAGACACGTCAGACCGCGCGCGACAGCGAAGAGCTGCAGGAGCTGCTCTCGCAGCAACAGCAGCAGCGCAGAGAGCTGGAGGAAATTGAGAAGATGCTCAGGGCAATCATTGCGCGCGGCGAGAGCGAAGATCAGCAATTGCTGAGCCAGGCGCAACAAGCTAGCCGTGCTATTCGCCCGATTCGTGAGCAGATGAACACTAGCGGACGTGTGCTGAGCAATGGCATGGTGAACTTGGCTGTCGATATCGAAACTGAAATTGGCGATTCGCTCGAAGAGTTAAGCGGAAGTTTGCAGGCGATGAATAGCGCCAACAGCCCCACAGTTGATGACCCCGTGCAACAGGCTGCTCGAAACGCTGCCGAGCTAATGGAACAGATGCAGGATCTACAGCGGCAGGCCCAAGAGCTTAGTCAGGGCCAGCAGAGCGAGGCCTCGATTGCACAGATGAGACAGCAGCTGGCGCGTTCGCAAGAGTTGTCCGAGCAACTCGCACAGCAGCTACAGCAACAGCAAATGGAAGAGCGTGTGGCGAACCAGCGCGGTGGCAATCGACAGACACAGCAGTTAGCACAAGGCGGTCAGAATCAACAAGGCCAGTCTGGTCAGCAAGGTCAGCAAGGTCAGCAAGGTCAGCAAGGTCAGCAAGGTCAGCAAGGTCAAGGCGGTCAGCAGAGCGGCCAAGGTCAGGGTCAGGGCCAGCAGGGCGGTAATCAGCAGGCCTCTGGTCAAGGTGGCGGCGGACAGGGACAAACGCGAACCGGCGGTGGAGATGGGCGACCTGGCACTGGTGCTGCGAACGCACTCGGCAACGCACGGTCGATCCGCAGTGAGATTACTCGCCAAAGCATCGAAGATTTCCTGAGTCAGCCTGAGTTGTTTACAGCGTTGCTGCAACCGATTATCGAGTTAGAGGCAGAGCTGCGCGCGCAGGCCGAACTAGATCGAATTAATGAAAAACTCTACGCCTCGACAGACGAAGACGTACCCGATCAATATAAACGCCTTGTCGAGGAGTACTATCGTGTGCTGTCCGAGAACAACGGGGCAGGAAACGCGGCCCCGTAGCGATGAACTACCTTCTAGATCAACATGCTATTGACGCAATCCAAGAGGGTCGCTTCTCCTTTGCTTATGGAATCAGCCCTTGGCTAGCTGCACTAATCGCAGTAGTGCTAATTGGCCTAGTTTGGCTGCTCTATCGCAAGACTACCCGCAATCTAAGTGCTGGCTGGAAAGGCACCCTCATCACATTACGCAGCATGGTCCTGTTGCTTCTGCTGTTCTGCCTTTTACGACCAGTGGTCACAACTGAGCAAGTCGTGCCCCAGGAAAGTTATCTCGCCGTATTGATCGATGACTCCCAGAGCATGTCCATCGAGGATCTTCCGGGAGGGCGCTCTAGAGCAGCAGCGGTTGAGCAACTACTCTTTGAGGGTGGCGGAATACTTGAGCCCCTATCTGACTCGTTCCAGGTGCGCACATTCCGTTTCGACAAGGACACTCAGCGAATAACGGATTCTGCAGGTTTGAGTACTGCAGGTACCGCCTCTTCAATTGATCAAGCCTTAGAGTACATAGACCAACAGTTGAGTGGTTTAGCGCTTGGGGGCATATTGCTATTGAGCGATGGCGCTGATAACGAAGGTATCGATCCTGTTCCACGTGCAGAGAGTTTCGGTGCGCGGCAGATACCTGTGTTTACCGTTGGCGTAGGGCAAGAGAATATCCCACGAGACGTCGGCATCGTCGACGTTGCTGCGGCGAAGACAGTGCTCGAGGGCTCTGTGTTTAATGTCGATGTGGCACTGAGTAATCAGGGCTACTCTGGGCAAGAGGTAGGTCTGACGGTATACGATGGCGACACCTTGGTCAGCACAGAGAGAGTCTTATTAGGTCCAGATAGTTCCACTAGGCGATTCTCTATTGAGCTCACTCCAGAGCGCGAGGAAGCCATACTCTATCGCCTGGAGGTCGAGGAGCAGGACGGCGAGATCGTCTTGCAGAATAATCACTACAGTTTCCTTGTAGACAATAGTGCTAAGCCCGCCTTGGACATTCTCTATGTCGATGGGCATCCGCGCAACGAGTACAAGTTTATTCGCCGCGCTGTTGAAGCGGATAGCTCTATACGTCTGGCTACATATCTCCAGACAGGGCCAGGAAAATTTTACAGACAGGGTATTAAGACTCCGCTTGAGTTGAGCCGCGGCTTCCCCGAGCGCATGGATGAGCTGTATCAATATGAGGCGATCATCTTAGGCGACGTAGATAAAGACTTCTTCACCGATGGTCAGCTGACAATGCTACAGGACTTTGTGGCGGAGCGCGGTGGTGGTCTCTTGGTCGCTGGCATGCTCGACGACCTCTTCGTGGACACGCCACTTGCCGATATTTTGCCCGTCAGCCTAGTTAGCAGCAATTTACTGCCACAGCCTTTGCGCGGAGGTATTGCCCGTGGCAATCACCCCACCGGGCAGCTGTTCACGCCGCAATTGACAACAGCGGGCGAGTATTCTGAGCTACTGCGTCTGCATAGCGACGACAGCGAGAACCTGCGTTTGTGGCGTGAAATGCCTCAGCTGCAGGGAGTCTATGTCACCGGTCGTGCTAAACCAGGCGCAACGGTGCTAATGGAACATCCATTGCTGCAATTCCAGAATCAACGCCTGCCCCTAATTGCAACCCAGCGTTACGGCAGTGGTCGCAGCATGTCTATCACCAGCGCTAGCACATGGCGCTGGCAGATGATGATGCCAGCCGAGGACCAATCCCATGAACGCATCTGGCGCCAATTGCTGCGTTGGTTGGCGGTGTCAGCGCTCGAGCGAGTGACAGTGGATTTCGACCGCGAGTTCTATCATGTTGGCGACCGTGTCAATGTTACGGCTACGGTGCGCGACATCAATTATCTCCCCGATAATAATGCCTCTGTGTGGATGCACCTGAGCGACCCAGAGGGTGGTGTTATCGATAATGCGATGGAATGGGACATCGATCGCGATGGGGTTTATCGCAGCAGTTTCGAGGTGCAAACCGAGGGCGTGTTTAATTTGATGGTTGATGTTGCTAGTGCCGCTGGGGAGGCGGACCGAAGTGATACCGAACGAAGTGCGGCCTTCGTTGTGACCCCCTCCCTGCGAGAGTATTCATCGGCGGGTCGTGACACGGCATTGCTAGAGAGAGTTTCTGCCGCGAGCGGTGGGCGTTATTTCGACCTTGAGCAAACCTCTGCACTAGCCACTGATATTACTTATACTCCGAATGCTTATTCGAAAGAAGTTCAAGAAGATCTCTGGGATACGCCTGCATTACTTTTACTACTCATATTCTTGCTGTGTGCTGACTGGATGCTGCGCCGCTTCAAGGGGTTGTCGTGAACATGCTTAAACAGTGCCGCAAGCTCTTTAAAGTCAATAGTCCAACGCGTTGGTGCGCTCTACTGTCTCTGTCGATGCTGGGGAATATAGCGATTGCACAGGGTGCTGCGGAGAATAACGAAGACGCCTATTTTCTCAATGACAGCGATGCGAAGAAGTATGTCCTGATAATCACCGGCGCCGCTGCCTCAGACGAGATACGCGAGCGTTTCTGGCAATGGTCCTTGTCCCTTCATGACACCCTAGCGCGAGATTATGGCTATACCCGAGATAGCATCACTTTGCTTTTCGATGATGGGCCTGATGCGCAGAATCCGAACTTCCGTGTCGATGGCAGCTCGCGCAGCGAAGATATAGAGAGCAACTTGGCACGTCTTGCTGGCGAGTTGGAGCGTGGCGACCAACTTAGCATCATCATGATTGGGCACGGCTCAAGTTCCGATGCCGCAGCGAAATTTAATATTGTCGGCCCAGACATAACGGGCGAAGAGTTCGCCATCTTGCTAGAGCCATTGAATCAACAGGACCTAGTTGTAGTGAATGCGACAAGCTCGGGCTACGAGTTCGCTGCTGCACTATCCGCTCGCGGTCGGGTAGTGCTCTCCGCCACCCGTTCTAGAGCTGAGCGGTATGACCCGATGTTTATGCGCTTCTTCATCGAGGCTCTCGACAACCGGAGCGGCGACCGCGATAAGAATCAACGTGTATCGATTCTAGAGGCTTATCTCTACGCGAGTCAGTCCGTTCTAGGCTGGTATTCCGATCAGGGTCGTTTGCCGACAGAGCGCGCCGTTATTGACGATAATGGCGATGGCATTTTTAGTCTTGAGCCCGGCACTGGCATGGGTGACGGAGCATTGGCGGAGATTGCCTATTTGGACCTGAGTAATGCCGGGGACGTGAAAAGCTCGGCACAAGGCCAGCAGTTACACGCGCAGATGCAGGACTTGGAGCGTTCCATATTCCTGCTGCGTGGGCAGAAGGCGAACTACCTTGAGGACGATTATTGGAACCGGATGGAAGCATTGTTAATCGAACTGGCGAGAACTACAGGACAGTACAATGAACTACCCTAAGCAAACAGCAAAGCTCATGCACAAGAATAAGCGCCGTCAGGGCCTCGCCTTGGCCGTATGTCTTGCCCTTGGCGTATTAAGTAGCCCTCTCTATGCTCAGGATGCATTACTGGGAACTGAGCCCCCGCTAGAGCGTGGCCAGCAGCTGCTCAATGCTGGTTCCTATATCGCTGCGATCGATAGTTTCCAACGCGTCAATGGTTTCGACGAGGAGGCTGCCCTGCTAGGGCTAGGCCGTGCCTATGGGTTAACCGGGCAATACGAAGAGGGCATCGCCTTGCTTGAAGACGAGATTGGGGCCTATGCCATCTCGCCGGTATTGAGCACACAGTTAGCGGAGTTGCTGCGCACGACTGGGCAGTCTGCTCGCGCCCTAGATATTCTAGAAGAAGTCGTCTCTGAAAATACTAGCCCCCCCGTTCGCGCACTGGTGCAGTACGGTAGCCTGTTGCAATTCGTGGGGCGTCGCGATGAGGCGATAGCGCCATTGAATGCCGCTATTGCTCGCTACGATAACGGCTTGGTTTTCGATTCCGAAGAGATCGCGATGGTGGCCTTGGCCAGTTGGCTTCTGGACCGTTTCCACGATGCCAATAGTCTGTTCAGTGAAGCAACAAGGGTTGATCCGAATAATCTCGAGGCGCAGGTTCTGTGGGGCGACCTCTTCATGGAGAAGTTCAATACTCCCGACGCTGAGAAGTCTTATGACGCGGCGTTAGCAATTAATCGTCGCTATGGGCCAGCCTTGATAGGCCAGGCCAAAATCAGCGGTGGCGAACGCTCGCTAAGTTTTGCTCTGAGCGTGAACGAGCGCGATGTCAAAGCCTTGGAGACCATGGCTACGTTGTTGGTGCTGAATAATCGTCAGGAAGACGCCGAAGAATTTATCGAGGCAGCTTTGGAGATCAACCCAGAGTCGATCAAGTCACTCAGCTTGAAGGCGACTCAGGCAGCCATGAAGGAAGAGTTTGCCGAGTTTGCGCAGTTAGAGGCGCAAGTAAAATCCTTCAGCCCGAATAACCCTCACTTCTACGGCGATATCGCCGATGCCTTCGGCAATAATTATCGCTTCACCGAAGCTGTTGGCTATGCCCGTCAAGCCATCGCCGCCGACCCGAATTACTGGCAAGGGCATACATTGTTAGGCACCAACCTCATTCGCTTAGGCGAAGAAGAGGCGGGGCGTGAGTCTCTCGAGCTTGCGTTCGATAACGACCCTTTCAATGTAATGACCTCCAATATGCTCAAGGTTTTCGACACTTTAGAAGAGTATGCAACGCTGCGTACTGAGCATTTCGAAGTGCGCATGAGCCAGAGCGATGCGGTCGTTCTATGGCCCTATATGGCGCCGCTCATCGAAGAGAATTGGGCTACCTTAACTGAGAAGTACGGTTTCGAGCCCGAAGCGCCAGTCTTGATCGAGATATTCGATCGCACAGAAGATTTTGCCGTGCGCTCTGTTGGCCTGCCCGATATCGGACCTCTTGTGGGTATCTGTTTTGGCAAGGTCGTCACCCTGATCTCTCCAGCGACACTGGACGCCAATTGGCAAGAAATTCTGTGGCACGAGTTAGTTCACGTATTTACATTGCAGATGACCAATAACCGCATGCCACGCTGGCTATCCGAAGGTATCTCCACTTGGGAGGAGCGTGAGGCGCGCCCTGAGTGGGGACGTCGTCAGGGTATCGAACTAGTGCGCGCCGTCGAAGACGAGAAACTGCTGCCTGTGGCGAGCCTCAACGAAGGTTTCACTGGGGCTAATAGCAACGAAGACCTAGGTTTCGCTTACTTCCAGTCCTACCTAGTTGTGGACTTTATCGCTAAAGAGTATGGCTTCGAGAAAATGGTCGAATTGATCAATCAATACGCGCTAATCAAAGAAGAGTCCGAGATGTTCAGCACCGTATTCGGCAAGCCCGTCGAGGAGTTCGACGCAGATTTTCGCAGCTGGATAGACCGCCGCGTGAGCGAGATCGACGTCTACGTTCACAATGAAGATGCTGCGGATGAAGGTGCTGCTCATGGTCATGGTCAGCGCGAGAACTCCAGCGCGGTCCTAGCCGAGCTCTATAACAATGCTTCCTTGAAACAGCATATGCGCCAGCGCGTACAGGATCAGCCCCGTGACTTCCAAGCGCATTTGCAGCTGGGCATCGTATTGTTCAAAGAGGAATTATTCGAAGAGGCAAAAGTGCACCTAGAGATTGCCGATGAGATACTCCCAGACTACTCGGGTTACCCAAGCCCACCTCTAGTACTTTCCCAAATTTACGAGCGGCAGGGCGATGACGCGGCGCGGATAGAACAGCTCAAGCGCATGATGGTGAATCAACAGCATGACTATGACTCGGCGGTATTGCTGGCGAAGAGAGCATTGGAAGCAGGTGACACGGAAGAGGCGGACTACTATGTGCAGCGCGCGCTGTCCGTTAGTCCCTATAGACTCGATGTGCACCAGGTGAGCGCACAGATCGCCGCGCTTACGGAGAATTCCTCTATGGCTGTGCGCGAATTCGAGGTCTTAGTCACACTCGATCGTAACGATCCTGTAGAGGCGCGCACCAATCTCGCCGAGGCGTATATGAATAATGGCCAGGCGCAAGAGGCCAAGCGTAATATTTTGACGGCGCTTGAGATAGCACCAAGCTATCAGAGGGCGCAGCAAGTGCTGCTAAAAGCAGTAGACAGTGTCAACGAACAGTAAGGTTTTGACACAGTAGAGATCTTCCCCGGTCGGAGGCGTTACGTTGATGAGCGAGCAGGTGGGTACAGGGACTAACACTAAGGCGTTATCGCTAGTCGCGATAGTCGGCCTTTGTGCATTGCTGTCCATCCCAGTGCAAGCGCAGAACTCCGCGGTACCTTTGGACTTCGACGCTGAATCTTTCATGCGCGATTTATCCGGGGCAGAGTCAGGTCTGAACACTGAGTTTACTTGGGTGCGTGGTCGCTATACCAATTACGGTGGTGGGCGTAGCAGAAGAGGCGGTGGCGGAGGTTTTGGCGGTAGAGGTGGCTGGTGGGATACCGATTACCCTGACGCCGAATCGAATTTCCTGCGTGGGGTGCAGCGTTATACCAATATCGATGCAAATAGTAAGAGTTATGATTTTCTAGATCTGACTGACCCACGATTATACGAGCACTCGTTTCTCTATATGAATATGAAGCGGGTGCCCATCGGCTCCATTTATACTGGGCCGGACTTCCAACCCGCGGAGATAGCGGCGCTTAGAGAGTTTATGTTTCGAGGTGGCTTCGTACTTCTCGATGATTTTTGGGGAGACGCGCACCTACAGGATTTTCAGACGGAAATGGCGAAGTTATTTCCGGAGCGCGAGCTCGTCAAACTCGATGTGCGGCATGAACTGTTCCACACGTTTTTTGACATTAACGAGTTTGTACAAGTGCCAGGTCGTGCGGTAACGTGGGATTATAATGGCGGATTTAGTTTAGATGATCCTAACTATCCTCCTTCGGTATATGCGATTCTCGATGACGATGGGCGGGTGATGTTGGTGGCAAATCATAATGCGGACCTAGGCGATGGATGGGAGCATACCTTCTACGAACCCTACCCAACCCGCTATAGTAACGATGCCTATAAAATTGCCATCAACTATCTGATATACGCATTCACGCATTAAGCTAATTCATTACAACAGGCGAAACAGGAAGCACTCATGTCAGAACTAGAAAACATTGCTGAGGAAGTTGTCGATGGACTAGAGAGCCAAGACGATTTGGCACTGGTCAAAAAGATGCAGGATGGCCGCGATCAGATCATCGCGGAGATCAAGAAGGTCATTGTGGGCCAAGAAGCGGTGATTGATGAGTTACTGATCGCCTTGTTTGCCGGCGGACACTGTCTTATCACCGGGGTTCCAGGCCTAGCTAAGACCCTACTGATTAAAACGGTAGCGGATATTCTACAAGTAGATTTCAGCCGAATTCAATTTACTCCTGACCTTATGCCTGCCGATGTAGTGGGGTCCGAGATCGTGGAGGAGGTCGATGGCGCACGACGATTGAAGTTCGTGAAAGGGCCTATCTTCACCAATATCCTCCTCGCGGATGAGATCAACCGTACGCCACCGAAGACACAGTCCTCACTACTAGAGGCGATGGAAGAGCGTCAGGTAACGGCCGCGGGTATTACGCACAAGATGTCGCGTCCATTCTTCGTATTGGCTACGCAGAACCCGATCGAATTGGAGGGCACCTATCCGCTACCTGAGGCGCAGCTTGACCGTTTCATGTTCAAGATTGAGCTTGGCTATCTTTCCGAGGATGACGAAGTGATGGTAGTGGGCAATACCACTCAGATCGTCGACAACACTGTTTCCCACCCACTGAGCGGCGAGGATATCCTCGAGTTCCAACGTATCGCTAGGCAGGTGCCAGCCGCACAGTCCGTGATCCGCTATGCTGTGCAGATAGTGCATGCCTCTCGTCCAACTAATCCTAACGCTCCAGATTTCGTGAAGGATTGGGTAAGTTGGGGGGCGGGCATCCGTGCCTCGCAAAACCTAGTGTTGGCGGGCAAAGTGCGTGCATTGCTGCGAGGTCGCTACAATGTTTCTTATGGCGATATCCGCGCTTTGGCGCCCGCCGTGTTGCGCCATAGGGTGCTTTTAAACTTCCATGCTGAGGCTGAGCGAGTGACTACGGATGATGTAGTGAAGCGTTTGCTAGAGACTGTCCCAGAACCAAGTTCCAATCTCTAATCGCGACGCGAGAAGCACCTGATATGGCTGCAAATACCACATTCATAGATCCCTCCATACTCGCGAGTCTGGATAATCTTGAGCTACGCGCACGTGTCGTAGTCGAGGGCTTTATCTCGGGTTTGCACAAGAGCCCGCACCGAGGTTTTAGTGTCGAATTCACCGATTATCGTCACTATTACCAAGGTGACGATATGCGGCACGTGGACTGGAAGCTCTACGCCCGAAGCGATAAATTTTATATCAAGCAGTACGAGGATGAGACGAATGTGCGCAGCTATGTGCTGCTCGATTCGAGTGCTTCAATGGCCTATTCCTCGGGCGGCATGAGCAAGCTCGACTATGGCCGTACGCTGGCCTCTGCGCTTGCGTATTTTATTACCCGGCAGCGAGATGCCGTAGGCTTGATCACATTCGATGATAAGGTCAACGAGTATATTCCAGCGCTGTGCCGGCAGCCCCACCTGATTCGTATACTGCGCGTGCTGGCCAATCTTAAAGCCGGTACAAAAACAGATATCGTTAAGCCGTTGTCGGATTTGGCGTCGAACTTGAATCGCAAGAGCATGGTGATTTTGATTAGCGATATGCTCGAAGATGAAGAGCGCATCATAAAGACTTTGCAACGCCTGCGCGCAATGGGCAATGACGTGATCGTATTCCATGTATTGGACGAGGCAGAGTTACTTTTTAATTTTCAAGAAGCGACTGAGTTTGTCGATTCGGAGAATAGTGAAACCTTCATAACCTCGCCGGCCTCTATTCGCGACGCCTACTTAGAAAATTTTAATAATTACCTGAATTATTGTAAGAAGAAGTGCCAGAGTAGCGGGGTGGATTACTGCCTGCTCAACACCTCCCAACCATTGGATACGGCACTGTATTCCTATATTTCGCGCAGGGCCAAGAGCTTCTAGATGACATTTCTAACGCCACTTTTCTTGTTTGGACTTCTCGCAGCAGCCATTCCTATTGCAATTCACCTGATTCGCAAGGAGAAGCCGCCGAAGATGGTCTTCAGTACGCTGCGTTTCCTGAAGAACACGACAAAAAAACTGGTTCTGTTTCAGAAAATCCAACAGTGGTTACTTCTGCTTCTGCGCGCCGCACTCATCGCATTATTAGCTTTCGCCTTCGCGCGCCCACTGTTCGATAGCAATATCGCGAGCCTCGTGGACTCCGAGCCCGAGTCCGCTGCAATCCTGATGGATGTCTCCATGAGCATGCGCTATGGCGAGCGTTTCGCTCGGGCTCAAGATGCTGCGCGAGACGTGATCGACGGTCTTGCTCCGGGTGACGAAGTGGCAATTATCGTCTTCGACAATGCCACGGTAAGCGTGCGCGAGTTGAGTACGGATCTGGATGGAGCGCGCGCCTTTGTCGATGGTTTGAGTGAGCCTAGTTTCGAAGTAACGCGCTATATGCCGGCACTGCGTCTGGCCAACGACATGCTCGAGTCTGCGCGCCATCAGAAGAGGAGTATTCATTTACTGTCGGATTATCAGGCCAGTGGCATGGGCACCGACGATTCGGGCTGGATGCTGTCCCCCGGTGTAGTATTGAGCACCATCGATGTAGGCGAGGGTGCCACGCGCAACTTGCTGTTAACGGATGTGCGTTCCCCCGACCAATTGATAGAGAATCGTAATGAGTACGAGATTCTCGCTCGCGTGCGCAGCACTGGCAGTGTGCATCTGGATCAAGCCGATGTACGCCTTATCCTCGACGGACAAGAGACAACTCGCGTAGCTGTGGACCTCAGCGAGGCATCGGAGGCTGTTGTCCGTCTGCCAGCGTTGTTCGACAGTGCGGGAACTCATCGTGGCGAAATTCGCGTCGGCGCGGATGATTTCGCAATCGACAACAGCTACTTCTTTACAGTAGACGTAATGGCGAAAATACAGGTGCTAGTAGTCAATGGAGAGCCATCTGCGGACTGGTACGAAGATGAAGCGCATTGGCTTTCATTGGCTATAGGTGGCAACGCCGCAGAATCGCCCTTCGTGCTCAATTCGGCACGGTCTGAGGAAATAGATGCGGCACTGCTAGCCCAGCAAGATGTTGTGGTCTTACTCAACGCAGGTAGCGATCTAAGCAGCTCTCAAGCGCGCGCACTTGATGACTATGTAACGGAAGGGGGTAGCCTGCTAATAGCCCCTGGAGATCGAGTGAACCCAGCACGGTTCAACCAGTTACTGGAAGGCATAAGCCCGGCGGTACTCAATGAGAGTATTCGTTTCGCTGGTAACGACTACCTGTTGATAGCCGATATGGATAGGCGTCATCCCGTTCTATTGCCTCTAGGGGTAGATTGGGGGGTGCGTTTTGAGGGTTATTGGGCTGTGAACGCGGTGGAAGATGCGGATGTGCTCATGCAATTCGACAATGGCAGCCCTGCCTTTATAGAGCGCCATGTCGGCCGTGGCAATGTGCTGCTGTTTGCTTCCTCCTTAGACACGGAGTGGAATAATCTGCCTCTACAGGGGCTGTACCTGCCCTTCGTGCACGAATCTTTACGATATCTCGCACAGGCGACCACAAAGGAGCGTGCCTACCGTATCGGCAGTCTCATCGACTTGTCCGAAGTAGGCCGTGAAGGTGCGCAAGTTCAAGTCACAGGCCCATCGGGTGAGCTAATTGCTTTGAACCAGAGTGGAAGTTCGTTTACGCCACGCCAGATCGGTTTCCAAACGGTGGATGGAGGTGATGGTCCTCAGTATTACGCTGTGAACGCAGACCCCGAAGAGTCTATTTTGGCGAAGATGGCGCCGAGCACACTTGTTGACAGTATTAGCAATCCAGAGACTGCACCTGTGCAATCAGAACAGGTAAGAACTGCTCAGTTGGTGGCAGAGCTGGAGGGTCCGCAGCGTGTGTGGTGGTGGGTTCTTTTGCTGGTTATGCTCATGTTGCTTGCTGAAACCCGCATCGCTAATACCACTTACCGATAAAATTCCTCCTTTTTTTCTGAATTAGCCTCTAGAGGCTAATGAATTCTGCAATATTTTTAAGTTGCTGTTTTCATTGATAATGCGCATTAGGCCTGTCACGAGATTTTAATATAAATGTCATATTTCAGAAAAAATTCAGATTTAATTCAGATATTTCTGTTGAATTAGAGCATTCGTTGCGCGATATTGAGTCCATAAGAAAGGATGGTACTCATTATGAATAATAATAATTATGAGAGTATGCGCGCGTTCTTAATCACCAGTCTGTTCATTTGCACCTGCGCAGTCGCTCAAGCACAAAGCCTACCAGATGTAGCTAGTCAGCTTAGCTCCACCGCTGGGCATTCAAGCTTAGAGCAAACTCTCTTCGATACTGAAAACGCAGCCAAGCCCTCGTTAGCGACAGAAGCTGTGTCGCAATACGCAGTTCTAGTTGAAGAGCTCGAATCAGAATTCGGTCCCTTCGATTCGCGCCTGAGCGAGCCCTTACTTTCAACCGGCGACATGCTTGCAGAAAGTGGCGACTACCATGGTGCAATAAACTACATAGAGCGCGCCTTACACGTCCTGCGAATCAACCAAGGTTTGTATAGCGAACCTCAAATCGCCATTGTCGAACGTCTCGTCGAATACAACGTTGCCTTAGAAGACTGGGCAGCTGTCGATGAAAACTTCCGTTACCTCGAATTTCTCTATAACCGCCTTTATGATGAGGGTGGCATGAAGTGGGATTATGGTATTGCACAAGTGGCAGATTGGCATGTCATAGCCATAAATCATAATCTCGGTGACGATCTAGA
>CAXBOY010000021.1:0-34888 GCA_963977405.1 uncultured Gammaproteobacteria bacterium | reverse complement strand
CTCATGCGCGGATCTCGATCAATCGCACCTCATTTCGCGGGCAAGCCCGCTCCTACAAAAAGGCTCGGTGGCAGCTTATTATTCGCTCGGTACGATATTGCCCGCGATCCAAACCTGACTAACTGACTTACTATTATTGATATCCTCAAGAGGATTCCTATCTAGTATTACGACATCAGCCCAATTCCCCACTTCGAGGCTGCCTAGAAAATCTAGGCCTAGACAGTCTGCCGCTACAGAGGTGGCTGATTGAATTACCTGCATCGGCGTCATGCCCGCATCCACCATCATGTCTAGCTCGAGGTGCTCGAAATAACCCTGGAAGCGTGCTGCCGGACCCGAGTCCGTGCCCATCGCGATTTTGACCCCCGCATCCGATAGGCGCTTAAGATTACGCATCGCCATAGGCAGTGCATTGTTCTTGTAGTGCTGTGCCGAGGCATTGTCACGCATACGCGCTTGTCGCTCCGGCTCACGAAGGCTTGCCATTACTGCTGGGTCCACCTCTTTGGTGAAGAATGGGTCGCTAAAGAAGCTCGGCTCACTCTCATAAACGAAAGTTGAGAGTTCCCTTGTGAGTGTTGGGCTGTAGCAGACATCGCGTGTTTTTAGCTCTTGGATAAAGGCTTGATCGACCTCGGTATCGCGTACGCTATGGGCTATGAAATCTGCCCCTGCCGCCAGAGTCGCTTTCGCATCCTCTAGGCTATAGGTGTGCACTGCGAGGGGAATGCCGCGCTTCTCCGATTCTTCGGCTATAGCAGTATAGATCTCCGGAGCCATCTTGGCGGTGCGGCCCAAGTTGTCGTCCACGCGAATTTTGATGAAGTTGGCGCTTTGATCTGCCACTCCGTTTACTGCGATGCGGGCTTGCTCCACCGTCTCTGGGGCCAATACAGGGCCCGCGACCATTAGTCGGGCGTGATCTATAAACAGCGGATCTTGCTCGTTTCGAATGGCAAAGCCCTCATACTCGTCGTCGCCAAGACTGTTTACCGTCGTGACTCCGTAGCGCGCGTAAAGACCAAGTTGGCGCAAGACATTGCCGCGATCGTAGTGGCCCGACTCTAAGCCTAGGACTTGGCCCACATGACCATGGCTGTTAATGAGTCCCGGAATTAGCGTCTTGCCCGTGACATCGATGCGCTGTGCGTCGGAGGGTATGGGCGTGTCATTGGCACTTCCCATGGCTACAATTTTGCCATCCATGCTGATCAAGACGCCGTTCTCGATTGCAGGCGCGCCAGTGCCGTCTATTATGCGGCCCCCAACGAAGGCAATAGTGCCTAGGCCCGCGTGTGCCGCACCGCTCGCACAACTGATGGCCAGTGCTAGAAGGCCTGCGCGTGTCACTAAGTTCATGTGTTTTCTCCCTTATTCTTGTTAGACAGCCAATAACGAGCTAGGCGTTTAGATTTGACAGCTTAAGGGGTAATGTAGGTTAATTCCAAGCCCTAGCCAGCTTTATCCAATCTTAAAATACTCCTGGAGACCATTTAATGGAGAATATCGAAGTAAATACAGACGTGCTCATCAGTTACGTATACATATACGGCCCAAAACTAGTGGCGTCTATTCTGACCCTTGTACTCGGATTATGGGTTGCGAACTTCCTCGTCGGCTTAATCAAGAAGATGCTGAGCAAGGGTAAAGTTGATCCTTCGCTGCAAAGCTTTCTGAGTAGCATGTTCGGTATTCTCTTCAAAGTAATGGTGTACATCACTGCTCTAGGAGTCCTTGGGGTAGAGATGACCTCCTTCGTGGCGATACTCGGTGCCGCAGGTTTGGCAGTTGGTTTGGCTTTGTCGGGTACTCTGCAGAATTTCGCAGGGGGTGTGATGATCCTGTTCTTCAAGACCTTTAAAGTGGGTGACTTTATCGAGGCACAAGGCTATTCGGGCACTGTCAAAGAGATCCAAATATTCCTCACCATTTTGACGACCCCTGATAACAAGACCATCATCATTCCAAACGGACCCCTCGCAACCGGCACACTCATTAATTATTCTGCACAAGCTACTCGTCGTGTGGATTGGACATTCGGCATAGCCTATGGTGACGACGTCGATAAGGCCTTCGAATTGTTGAAGGAATTAGTCGCTGCCGATGAGCGCATCTTGAAAGATCCCGAGCCCTTTTATGCTGTATCTGGGCTTGCCGATAGCTCGGTGAACTTAGTCGTGCGAGTTTGGGTAAATGCCCCCGATTTCTGGGGCGTCCATTTCCGCATGAATGAGTTGGTATACAAGCGTTTCCCAGGAGCAGGGCTAAGCATTCCCTTTCCCCAGCGCGACGTGCATGTATATCAGAAGTAAGTCACAGCTTTAGCAAGTTACACATGCTAAATTGTGTCTCGAAATAGTTGATTTCCGCCATAAACAGCAAAAAGGAGAAATGAATGAAATTGAATTCTTACTTACGAAAGTTCGCGACTACCGTACTTTTGGCTGCGTTCAGCATGGTTAGCATCCAGATGCCTGCGATGGCCGATATTGTGAGCACCGATCAGATCGCCACAGAGCAGCGCAGTCAAGACCAGCGCGACGCAGTGCGAGGCTTTCTAGATCGTGCTGACGTGCAAGCGCAACTTGAAGCCCGTGGTGTAGACGCCGCCGATGCGTTAAAGCGCGTTGATAGCTTAACCGCTTCCGAGTTGGCATCCCTATCAGAGCAAATCGATACTTTACCAGCGGGTGAAGGCGCGTTGGGTTTTGTGATAGGTCTGATCGTGATTTTCATGCTCTTGGATATCGCTGGCGTCACTGACGTATTTCCAGCGCTCTAGATAAACCAGAGCATCATTGCTATGGCAAAAAATATCCTTCGAATTGTTGGAGGGATAGTAGTAATGCTCTGGCTGAGCGGCTGCGTTAGTGCCCCTCAGTCAGATGCATTACTTACACACTTTTCACAAGATGCTGGCGCGAAGCCCAGCGTCACATTAAGCGCTCGCATTCAGTTAGAGCAGGTGCCTTTTTTTCCTCAAGAAGACTTTCAGTGTGGCCCTGCGGCACTAGCAACCGTGTTACAAGCTAGTAAGGTCGACATACTCCCAGAAGCATTAGTCTCTCAAGTGTACGTTCCTTCCCGTCAAGGTAGTCTGCAAGTCGAGATGCTCGCGGCAGCGCGTCGCTATGGTCGTATCTCGCAAACGCTAGCTCCAAATTTAGAAGGTTTGCTTGCACAAGTGCAGGCAGGCAAGCCGGTTTTAGTGATGCAGAATCTAGGACTATCTTGGTATCCCCAATGGCATTATGCAGTAGTAGTGGGCTTCGACCTTCCACGCGGTGAGATCGTCTTGCGCTCTGGGCTGGTACGCGATTATCGCATATCCCTAGCTCTCTTTGAGCGTACTTGGCAGCGTGCCGAGCACTGGGCTGTAGTTCTCTTGGCACCTGGGGAGCTACCAACGGATGAGAGGGAACAAGCCTATTTTCAATCCGTGAGTGCCTTTGCTGCAGTGGCGAATGAGGATCATGGCGCCCTACAGTTAGCCTATGATGCAGGATTGGCGCGTTGGCCAGACAGTATTAATCTTGCTATGGCACGCGCGAACTTGTTCTACACACAGGGCGATTTAAGCAACGCTATTCGTGGCTATGAAGAAGTTATCAGGCAGGCTCCGGATTATGCGGCAGGGCACAATAATTTGGCGCAGTCATTATTTGATATGGATCGTTTAGAGGAGGCAAAGCGACACGCTGAAACCGCAGTTGCTATCGGCGGTAGTTTTAGTGAGGACTATAGAAAGACACTAGACTCTATCACCTCTGCTTTACAGCGTTAAACAAGCGTGTTGCTCTCATCCCACAGTACATCACAGCAAATGATGAAGACATCTTCATCAACCTCAGTTTGTACCGACAGCGTAATACACAGGGTGCCATCGGAGATTGAGAAATAGGGTTCTGTGATTTGCACAACTCCTGGGTTGCTCGTTGCATTGAGGAAATAGTCTCGGCGCTTCCAGCTTGCCCCCTGAGTATCGGCGAGGGCCTTAAGCCGATCTTTAGTGCTGATTTCTATGGTTTGTGAGTTGATGTTTGAGAAGCATTGGCTGCCATCCAAGGCGAGTTGATAAAGGCGTATGGTCTTTGGGAGTGGTAGGAGGACTTGCGAAATTTGCATTAGACTAGAGAGTTTCGTTGGGCCCGTAGTCGTCGTAGTAAAGGCATTTAGATAGGGTGTCAATAGTGTCTGATAGCGCGATAAGCTGATGGCACTAAGTTGATCGAAGCTTTGATAGAGATCTCGCCAAAGTCCATAACGCGTCTTTATGGATTCTGAGAGTAGGAATGGGCGCGCAAAATAAAATCCTTGCACTAGATCTACGCCTCCTTCCATCGCCGCAATTGCTTCGTCCTCGGTTTCTACTCCCTCCGCAAGAACTATGCACTTGCAGTTGTGCAGCATGCTAGTAATGCCTCTCAATAGACCTTTAACGCTAGAGTCCACTCCGGCTTTTTGTATCATACTTCTGTCGAGCTTGACGATGTCAGGTTTGATGCGCCAGATTCGTTCGAAGTTAGAATGTCCAGAGCCAAAATCGTCAATCGCGATAAGAAAACCCATCTTCTTGTATTCTTGAATATGTTGCTCTAGCACTTGCTCATCATCGATCATTGATTCGAGGACTTCGATAACGATGCGATTCGGTGGATAGTGTTTTTTTGCGAGTAGTTCGTTCAGGAAACGACTATAGCGTTTATGGTCGCTGAGCGTATGGGGGGCAACATTAAGGAATAGCCAAACATTCGGAGGACTAAGGGCATCGAAGTTTTCTACATGCACGAGTTGGCAGATTCGATCGAGTGCTATCGCGTCATCAGTACTGGCAACATCAAACAGTTGCACTGGCGGTACTATTTGATTGCTAGAGTTGAAGCCGCGCGCAAGCCCTTCAAGCCCAACAATACGACGATGGGCGATACTGTAGATAGGTTGAAACGCAGAGACTATTTTCAAATCGCGATAGGGTGCGAAACGATTACCGTTTAGATAGCCTAAGGAGTTGAATATCACCCCATAATCTTGATTGTGACTTGCGTCTTTTTCCTGTTTCATGCCAACTCTTAATTGCATCCTTTTCTATAATGTATCTGAAAGCCGAAAATATTAGGGCAATTCTAAAAACCCAATGGGAAGTAAAAACCGGCTCTTATACTCGAGGTCTTCTTGTTGTAGCTTATCAATGCCTCGCCATAACCATTGTAATAGCTTAAGAAGAAACGGCTATTGATCCAGCGCGACATCGGCACAATTAAGTCTAACTGATAACTTAATTTATCGGACTTTCGGCCTAGCAAAGTCTTAAGGTTTAGGCGTGCCCAGTTATTAATATCGAAATGAGTCGTGACCTCGGCGGATCCTAAATAGTCTTCGATGTCTTCGTTGAAGTCACCAAGGTTCATCGCCTGCCAATACTTGAATGTCCAAGACCATGCTTCGCTGATGCGCAGGTTGCGAGATGCATAGACCCGATCCCAGCTCCGCGAGTTCACCCCATCGAGCCCATTCGATTGGTGCTCGATACCGACAAGGTCAAAAATGTGTAGGCGTGGTTGGCTACTGGGTCGTGCTAAGGCTTCGGTAAAGTCCCAAAACACTTCGGGATTATAGTTATGTTCTTTAAAGGGGGCGGAGTCTTCCGAAATATCCCACCAAGAGCGCTGCGAATAGCCAAATTTAAGTGGGCTGAGTGGCTCTAGGCCGTCGACATCGGGGAACAAACCGAACTTCATGCCGAGCTCAAATTTGATGTCGAGTGTTTTGCCACTGAATGGAGTTTGGCCATCCTCGTTACGCATTTTGCCTACGCTGATGTAATTGTTCTTATAGGCTTGGACGAAACCCGAGCGTGTATCGTCAGCGAAGCTATAGGGTCTCATGATATTTGCTTGTGCGACAGACTCGGCTATGCGCTCGTCTCCCGGCTTGATGGGGCTCAGTATGGCGATGCAGTGTGCGCGCAATTGACTAACAGTTTGCGTATCGTTCTCTGGTAATAGCACTTGCTCTTGCAGGCACAGATTCATTGCGTCGTCCTGCGCAGCGTAAAGCTGCGGGCTTGCGAAAAGCAGGCTGAAAGCAGTAAATAAACCCGTAGCGAGCAAGTGTTTTGAGTTCAAATTCATTATGCATTCCAAGGCGTGGTGTCGAGTGGCGTTGACAGTGCGGCATTCTACCGAAGGGCCTTTGCCTTAGGAATCGCTGCTTTGAGTTCGATGCGCTAGTACATGCGTCTATGTATGTTGAGGTGCCCGATTGACTGTGCTTATATATCCCAGTCCGAACGTTGGGTCGGTAATTATAACCGCGGAGCATACTCCTTGTTACTGTTTAGTGCGCAGATCATCGCGATAATGTCTGTCTTGTTGCTGGCAATTGGTAATTTAAAGACGCAAGGCACAGAGACTAGCTCGCGCTTGTTCTTCCTCATGGCTATTGGGATTGTGTGCTATCTCATCCGCAATATGTCAATGAGCCATATTGATCCAGCTCTGCGCTTAAACACCGGGGCTTGGGGGGCAGTGCTCAATCTGGGCATCAGTTCTATCCCCGGACTATTCATGATCTATTGCTATTACGTCTTTCAAGACAGTAAGCACTCTCCGCGCTTATTGACCGGGCTATTGATTCTGCAGCTGGTTTTAGATCATTTATATTATCGCTCCTATCGACCCTCGGCATTTCTCTCGGTCGAGGCAGATAGTTCTTTGAGCCAGTTTTTGCTTGGCCCTGTGCCGGATTTTATGCAACTGATTTTCGCCGCCTTCGCTGTGTATTGGACGGCTAGGGGGTGGAGCAGTGATCTTGTGGAGACGCGCCGGTTTCTGCGTTGGGTAATCGTGTCTGTGCAAGGAGTGCTGATCTTGGCGATCGTATTTCTAGAGAATTACTTACTCAGCAGTGCCTCGGCCGGTTACGCGCAGATGCAAGCCGCGATCACCTATGTTGTAGCGACGGTAACTTTCCTCATGCTCGCTTCCTTGTTGCACATCGACTATGTCGGATTCGACAAGGTTATACGCAAAGTAACGCCCTTCGTGCCACCAGAGCAGGCTGACGATGGATTGCTTGCCGATGTTAAACGCTTCCGCAAGGTCTTCGAGGAAGACCGTGTTTATCACGAGCACGGTCTGACTATTGCGAATCTCGCGACGAAGCTGGACCTTCCGGAATATCGGCTTCGCGCACTAATCAATAAGCATTTGGGCTATCGCAATTTCAATGCGCTGCTACATGAATATCGCATTAAGGATGCCAGCAGCATGTTGGCAAACCCGCAGCAGCGGCACCTTCCAGTGCTCACAATAGCTTTGACCGTGGGGTATCAATCGATCACTCCTTTCAACAACGCCTTCCGACAGGCGAAAGGGCTCACGCCAACCGAATTCCGTAAGCAGGCACTCCAAGAGAATGCTTAGAGCCCGGTTTAGTGATCAAGGCATTCCTTTAGAGTCTTGGCCAGTAGCACTGTAGCAGGACCAGCCGACTCGGGTGAGCTTAGCATCATGTAAACAGCTAATATTCTCTCTTGGGGTCTTGCTAGCACTAGACGTTGCAGGGTGCCAGCGCGTAGGTCCTCTTCAACCCAGTCCTCCGGCAGGAAGGCGAAGGCTAGGCCTGCGCGCAGTACCTTTATCGTGCTCGAGAAATGACTCACTGTCCAACGCTGCTCCGAGCCTAGCCAGCCCGCATCACGCTCGCGTCTTTGCCCGCTATCGCGGAGCACGATTTGGCGATGAGTTTTAAGCTCCCAGTCGTTAATGCCGGAATCGACGCTATCGGGGTCGCACTGCAAAGATTGGCTTGGCAATGTCTTTTGTTGAAACAAAGGATGCTGGGGGTGAGCGACGGGAATCATCTTGATCTGCCTTACTGGGGCGCCCGAATACCCAATCGGTACTGTTGGCCCGATTACGATATCGGCCTTCTTCTCGAGTAATGCCTCCTCGGTACCCGAAAGGGAAGTCTCTAGAATCCTTACGCGGGTTAGTGGGTAAGTCTGAGCTAGACGATCCAGTGCGGGAATGATAAGTCGAAGGTCGATTAGATTGTCTACTGCGATTGTAACTTCTGGCTCGAGTCCTTGTGCCAGTTGGCGCGCCACTGCTTCCGCCTCTTCGGCCTGGGCGAGCAGCTGCGAGGCGCGGCGGTATAAGACTTTGCCATCCTCTGTAAGCGCAGCTTTGCGCCCGTTGAGGGCTAGGACTGGGCGTGGTAGTTGTTCGTTGAGGCGCGCTATGGCGTAGCTAATGCTTGATTGGCTCTTATTCATTGCCTCCGCCGCCATGGCGAAGGAGCCGTGATCCACTACTGCCTTGAAGCTAGCCCATTGCTCTAAGCTGATCTTTGGTGTGCGCATATCGGCCTATATATCTAATTACCTGATTTATAAGCCCCAATAATTGCATAAAAACATCTAAAAACAAGGTTTATTATTGCTCTCAATCTAATTTATCCCGAGCAGCCGCAAGTTGCGTGCGGCCGGTTAACGAGGAAATCATGATGAGCAAAGTACTACAGCTAAAGACCAGCATTTTCGACACGCAGGAGAATCAAGGTGTGTCTAGTCAATTGGGCGACGTCTTAGTCACTCGTCTACGCGACGAAGATTCGAAATTGGAGCTCCACGTGCGGGATTTCTCCTTAGACCCAGTGCCCTACTTCGACAATGCTTGGTTGCAAGCATTGTCCACGCCACCCGATGAGCGCAGCGAAGATCAGGCAGCGAAGGTCGCGTATTCTGATGTCTTGATTGCCGAGGTAAAAGCCGCCGACACAATTGTGATTGGGACTCCGATGTATAATTTCATGCTGCCCGCAGCGCTCAAGTCATGGACCGATCATATTGCCCGTGCCGGAGTCACCTTCCGCTATACCGACACTGGGCCTGTAGGCTTGTTGAGCGACAAGAAGGTTTACGTTGTGCTCAGTAGTGGTGGTCAACATGCAGAGGGCGTAACGGACTTCCTAAGGCCTTATTTGCGCACCCTCCTGGGTTTCCTAGGCATGAAGGACGTAGAGTTCATCGTCGCCGACGGGCTCAATATGGGAGAGGAGCCACGTAAGGAAGGCTTGCGCAAAGCCCACCAGCAGATTCAGAATCTCAACTCAAACAACGCCATTGGAGCCGCTATATGAAAACGCGCCAGATCGAAGAGTTACTTGTTGCCAGAGCAAGCTCCGATGGTGACGGCGTGCGTTTGAAACGAGTATTCGGCGGTGGAGAGCTGAGCCGCTTCGACCCCTTCCTGATGTTGGACGAGTTCGGTTCTGAGGACGCCAGCGACTATATCGGTGGATTCCCTTCTCATCCACACCGCGGTTTTGAGACGGTGACCTATATGCTCGACGGGCATATGCAGCATAAGGATCACATGGGCAATGTGGGAGAATTGAAAAACGGCGATGTGCAATGGATGACAGCAGGCGCTGGGATTATCCATTCCGAGACGCCGCAGCAGAAAGAGGGCCATATGCGCGGTTTTCAGCTATGGCTGAACTTGGCTAGCAAGGACAAGATGCAGAAGGCTTCCTATCAGGACATCGCGGCCCAAGAGATTCCCGTTCTTGAGCGCGAGGGTGCAACGATCAAGGCAATCGCTGGTGCGCTTACTGGACTGCAGGGCCGAGTACAGCGCGAGGTGACCGAGCCGGTTTATCTCGATATCGACATAAAAGATGCGCAATACCAAGAGAGCTTCGATGTGCCCGACGGTAATACGGTTCTTGTTTATGTCTACGAGGGCGAAGTACGGGTGGGCGACGCCGTAGTTGGCAAGTCGCGGATGGCCCGATTATCGCGCTCCGGTTCAGTCGACTTGCAGGGCCTGGGGCCGGCGCGGGTTTTGCTGATCGCAGGGAAGCCAATTGGGGAGCCCATAGTGAGCTATGGCCCATTCGTAATGAACACGCGCGAAGAGATCGAGCAGGCTTTGATAGATTACCGAGATGGTAATCTTACTCGATAGTCTTATATTCTAAATCGAAATAACTATATCGCTATATATTCTTTTTTAGAATATAAGTCCTCGCCTATAATGCCCGCCATCTAGATCATCAAGGGAGACGATCATGGAGTGGCAGGGCTGGGTGTCTTTGAGCGTAACTTTCGGGGCAGGGCTCCTTTTAATGTTAACGCGGCTTAGCCCTCACCTAGTATTGGTAGGGGCTTTGACGATCCTCAGCGTTACCGGCGTGCTCAGCGCCACAGAGGCGCTAGCGGGTTTTTCCAACGCAGGTTTGATCACTGTGGCGGCGATGTTCGTGGTCGCTGCGGGCCTGCACTCCTCCGGCGGCATCGATCTTCTGGTCAATAGACTCCTAGGCCGGCCGCGCAATGTGCTCGGAGCCATGGTGCGTTTGTTCATCCCCGTGGTTCCTTTGAGTGGTTTTCTCAATAACACCCCTGTTGTGGCCACGATGATTCCTGCAATCAATGCTTGGTCTCGCCGCATCAATATTGCCCCGTCCAAACTAATGATCCCATTGTCATATGGCGCCATCATGGGCGGTTGCCTGACGATGATTGGAACCAGTACCAATCTCGTGGTGAGTGGCCAGTATCAGGCATTAACCGGTGAGGAAGGTTTTTCCATCTTCGCGATCACCCCAATTGGTTTACCAGTGGCAGCCATCGGGGTGGCCTTCATGCTGTTCTTCCTACCACGTATCCTTCCCGACCGCCGCGAGCGTAAACCGTTCGAGAACATGCGTGAGTTCACCTTAGAGGTCGCAATCGATCCACATGGCCCCCTAGTTGGTTTGAGTGTTGAGCAGGCCGGGTTAAGAAATCTCGAGAGAGTCTATCTGGTGGAGATTGATCGCCGCGACAGCATTGTTACCGCGGTCCCCTCGGAGGAGATTCTACGTGGCGGTGATCGCTTAGTGTTCGCTGGTGAGACCGAAGCAATCTCGGATCTACTGCGCATTAACGGCATCGTGGCCTCGATCAATACCGACAAAACTCCCCTGTCTGAGGATCGCGCCGAGCGACGTCTTGTAGAGGTAGTGGTGTCGCAGTCCTGCTCGTCCATAGGGATGACCGTGCGCAGTTCGCGCTTCCATGACCGCTATGGCGCCATTGTCTTGGCAGTGGCGCGCAATGGTGAGCGTATCGCCGGTAATCTCGGCAATATCATTATCAAACCCGGCGATACCTTGTTGCTCGAGGCGCGTCCCGTGTTCGTAACCCGACAGAAATACAATAAGGATTTCTTGGTGGTCAACGATCTGGACACGGTGCAGCCTCGGCATAAGAAAGCGCTATTGTCGTGGTTGATTCTGTTGGTCTTGGTCGCCTGCGCGGGGCTCGACATCATTAGTATGCTGAACGCATCGCTGCTCGGTGCTGGCGCAATGCTGATGACGGGTTGTCTCTCGGTGAGTCAGGCGGAGAAGAGCCTAGACCTGCCCGTACTGATAACCATTGCCGCCTCGTTCGCGCTCGGTGCTGCCCTACAGAAGACTGGGGTGGCGCAGATGTTGGCCCAGAACATAGTGAGCCTCAGCGGTGGCCGACCGTGGTTATTGCTGGTTCTGACTTATGCGGCGGTGTCATTGATGACGGAGACCATCACCAATAACGCTGCTGCGGTGATCATGGTACCTATCGTTTTAGCGATTACGGCGAGCGCGGGCTTAAACCCCGAACCCTTTATGTTTGCCGTGATGATGGCCGCCTCTGCGAGTTTCGCAACGCCGCTTGGATATCAAACCAATCTGATGGTCTATGGTCCTGGCGGATATCGTTTCTCGGATTTCATGCGGGCGGGCTTACCCATGAACATAGTGGTTGGTATCTCAACGGTATCGATACTGTTGCTCGGTTGGCCATTGGAATTGTAGGAGTCTATTTAGCCACGCTAGGCTAAATAGACTCCTACTCGAATGGGTCTAATCGCCTAAGCTGAACACATAGACGGCATTGCCGGTTGAAGGATAAACAATCTCAGGGGTCACGACTGCAGGCACGGAACGGGGGCTAGTGCCGCCATTCGCTGTAGTTACCGCGATATATTGCTTGCCGTCTATGCTAAAGGACAACGGGTGACCCTGCACTGCAGTGCCAAGGCGTGTTTCCCACAGGATATCTCCGTTAGTGACATCGAAGGCGCGGAAGCGTCGATCGAGGTCGCCAGCGAAGGCGAGGTTGCCCCCGGTCGTGAGTACGCCAGTGATGAAGGATGCGCGTTGCTCATAGCTCCATATCTCTTCCATGGTACTGACGTCATATGCTCCGAGTTTCCCCACGTTACCATCGGTGCCCGGCATCTCGAAGAACTTGCGGCTCGCCGCTAAGCCACCAGAGCCTGGAGCGAGCTCGACCTCACGCGCTGCGTTCTCGAGGCAGGTTTGACTAAGAGGTGCCACCATTACGCCGGTGGGCTCGTGATAGCTCATGGAGTGCCAGTCCTTGCCGCCAGCACTACTGGGGCAGGAAGAGGTCCACTGGTCGAGCTGGGCATTGATAATGTCATCGCGATAGGTGACTGCGCCTGTGACTGGATCGATATTAGTAAAGGAATTCTGGAAGACGGTTTCCGTGAAACCGAGGAACTCGCCAGTAACACGATCGTTCTTCCACATTATTCCGTATTTGCCGATTGATAAAACTAATTTACGCCCGTCGCGATCGACGAGTACGCGTTCGAACACTTCATCGAGGTCAAGTGCTTCGCCAGGCACGTGTTGGAAGTGCCAGGCGAGTTGGCCAGTGCTTACATCCAAGGCGATCGTCGAATTCGTGTACAGGCCTGCATCGTGTATCGACATATGACGGCTTACCGGCACCCAAGGTTTGGCCTGTGCGGTGCCCCAGTAGGTTAGATTAAGCTCTGGGTCATAGCTGCCTGTTATCCAGGTCTCGCCCCCTTTGCGGTACAGGTTGTCTAGGCCGCCCCAGGTGTCGCCACCGGGGTATTCGGCATGGGCTACGGTATTGAACTCCCAGAGTCGCTCTCCGGTATTCACGTCGTGCGCCGTCATATAGCAGTTCTCAACGATATAAGTCGCACAACCTGCCTGACCCATGATGATCTTGCCATCCGCGACGAGCGGGCCGCTGGAGTTGGAGAAACCCTTGCTGCTGTCTGCGATCACAGTCTCCCAGATCTTCTCGCCTGTGCGGGCATCCAGCGCCATCAGTCGCGCATCGGTTGTGGCATGGATAATCTTGTCGCCGTAGATGGCGATGTTGCGCATATCCTCCTGTGTCTCCGAGCCGCCATGGTGTTCCCAAATCAGGTCGCCCGTTTTGGCGTCTATGGCTTGGATTATGTTGCTTGTATTAATGAGGTACATCACGCCGTTGTAGACGATTGGGGCGGGTTCCGAGGCACCCTCGTACATGTTCCACACCCACTCTAGTTTCAGGTCTTTGACATTGCTTTGGTTCACTTGGTCGAGCGCACTATAGCTATGGGCTTGGTAATTACCGCGCCACATGAGCCAGTCCGAAGGGTCCGGATTGCGCATATCCGCATCGGTAAGGGGGATGAAATTTTCGACAGTGCCAGCGACTGTGACTCCTTCGGGTGTTGGTGCTGCTGCTCGACGTGCTGGCGCATTTGCAGAGCCCCCCGCACTGTTGCCCGTAGCTGCAGAGATCAGCACGCCGCTATCGGAACTAAGTGGTTGAGTACCGGCGACTGCGCCGTTTGCCGAGAGTATCTGCGCCACGATATTGCCGACGGTGGCATCTGGTAGCGCAGAGTTAGAGCCGGGTGGCATAGAGGACTTTATGTAACGGAATAACTCGCCTGCACTACGGCCGCCCCAGCGAGTGATGAAACCGGTGCCGCTGAGAGTGGGGGCCGTCGGGGTGCCCTGTAAATCTGCGCCGTGACAAGAGGCACAGGTACTCTGATAAAGTCCGCCGCCCGCGGCGGCTTGCACCGCTGTAAATGGGCCTGGCTCTTGGGCGGAGACGAGACCGCCGTGACTTGCCAGAAGTGCAGTGAGTATGGCGTTACGAATAGTGGTACGGGACAGTGAAGGTCTGAAGAGGGTCATAGTGATACCTATTGTTTTCGGTGTTTATTTTAGGTGTTACCGGTTGCAGGCCTAGCTTAGTGAGTCAGCCAGCCACGCAATTCACCCTCTGGGTTTGTTTCGCTATGAATCTGCACGTAGAGGCTCTCGGCGTGCAAGGCGCGCACTTGCTCTGGGCTTAGTGTTAGGCTGCCGCTAATAGTGCCGCTGCTACCAGCGCTGACATCAAGACGGAGGATCACCGGGCCCGGGACGGCTTTTGGTCCCAAATGGATATGCGCCATTGTTGCGGAGGAGCTCATGCCTTCGAATTGGCCTTCTATAGTGAGTGTGGTGCCGTTTAGCTTTGCAGTGACCTGCCCTTGCCCGGTAATTGTCTTGACCGTTGCAGAGGTGACCGGCATAGGAGAGAGTCGGCCATGTAGCGCGTTCATATCTTGCGCTGCGGCATAGCTACTGCTGAGTATGAAAAGCGCAAATGTCATAAAGATGCCGTATTGCGCAGTGCGAAATTCAATCTTGAACATATCTAACCTCGTCTTGTTATTGATCTTATAATGCAGCTGAGTGAAGGTCCTTGTTTCGATTATACTCGTGCAGGTCGCGGGGTCGAGTCCTCGCAGGCTCCAATTCGTTGTGCTCAATAGTGTGAGATTCACTTCGCTTCTGAGCAAACACGGGTGTTCAGCGCAGCTAGCGGATTATGTCTGCTTTAGCCCTGTGGCACCAGAAAATTTAGAGGCCGTGTTAGTCATTCATATTCACTAATTTCCGGGAAAAAGCGTCAGCACCTAAGCACTTGCGCACTATCATTGAACGAGTAAATCAAACTCTATATGATCGACCCTTGAACTTTGCGTTCTAGCGCCCTTTTGTAAAGGTAAGCGGAATTTTGCGCAATATCACACGCCTTTTGCGGCGGTCTTCGAGCAAAATAACAATATGGCAAGTTTCAAGCCTATAACATTCACTTTATTCCTTTTAGTAGCCATCTGTGCTGGCTTGTCCAATACGAGTTTGGCTGCGGTCGAGTTAGAGGAAGGGATTGGAGAGATCGCACCGGGCAGCGCCATGGTGGTGATTGAGGATGAGCGCGCTAATTGGACTCGCGAAGAGGCTATCGAGCGCCTTTCGAGCGAAGGGGACGCGTGGGACACTCGTGGTTTTCCTTCGCTCGGTTATAGCGATTCCGCATTCTGGATATCCATCGACGTCGACAATCACTTCGCAAGCGACCAGATCTGGCTAGTGAAGATGAAGTTTCCGGGCACGGATCGTTTCGATTTCTACTTTCAGGACGCTCAGGGTAATTGGATAGAAAAGAGTGCAGGTGACACCCTTCCATTCCAAGAGCGTGACCTCAAGCATCACTCCTTGTTATTCCGCTTTCCAGTATTAGCCTCCCAATCACAGACTTTGTACTTTCGAATACAGAGCAAAGGGTCTATTCAGCTCCCGATCTATTTGACGAGTCTTGCGGATTTTCAAGTTGAATCGCAGCGCGAGTTTTTCTGGATAGGGCTCTACTACGGGCTTATGGGTATCATTGCCCTGTATAGTTTGTTTATTTGGTACACCAGTAAAGATAAAAGCTATCTGCATTTCTTATTTTTTATAGTCAGCGGTGCTTTGTTCTCTTTCTCCTTCCAGGGTCTCGCATTCCAGTACCTGTGGCCGGATAGTCCCTACTGGGCTAACAGGAGCATCCATACGTTTATCGCCCTAACTAGCGCCTCTGGCTTGATGTTTGTGCGCACATTTATCGAGTTGAAAATATATCAACGCAACTTCGATGAATACCTGCGCATTGCAGTTTATGTGTGCCTAGCTTATGCCGTGCTGTCATTGATACTCCCCTATGGCGCGCTGGTGGTGTTAATGAATGTCATCACCTCGTGCAATGTCGTTTTACTTAGCGCCGCGACTTGGCTAGTGGCCAAACAGAGTTACCGACCCGCGCAGTTTTTCTTGGCCGCATGGTCGGTGTTTGTAATTGGCATCTTAATCGAGCTAGTGCAGCGCATGGGCGTCAACCTTCCTCCAGTGCTAAGTTATCACAGCATTCAATACGCAAATGTCTTGAGCATCATTATTCTGACACTAGGGCTGGGGGATCGTATCAACTCTCTCATCAAGGAATATAGCTTTGTACAGGGCGATATGCTGAAAGCCAATCAGCTTAAGATTGAGGCTTTGCAGAAAGCCGACGATGTTAAGGAAGAGTTCATCGCCAACGTCTCCCACGAATTGCGTACGCCTCTCACAGGTATCATTGGTCTGTCTGAAATTATTCTTGAGAAGAGTGGCGCAAGTCTTGATGAGAATGCACTCGAGAACTTGAATATGATTCGCATCAGCGGGCAGCGCTTAGCGAATCTCGTGAACGATGTTATCGATTTTTCTGCAATCAAGAATGGGCATTTAGAGCTGCATAAGAAACCGGTAGATTTGAAGAATATCTGCATACTCGTAAACAAGATGTGTAGACCATTGATTGGCGATAAGCCGATCCAATTGGCCGAGAGCTTCCCTTCCGAATCTGTCTTGGTGATTGGTGACGAGGATCGCTTGCAGCAGATTCTTTTTAACTTAGTCTCCAACGCCATCAAATTTACGCAACGTGGCTGGGTAGCAGTCTCCATCGAGATTGTCGATATCGATGCTCGGGTCATCGTGAAAGACACTGGCATAGGTATCTCTAAAGAGCAGCAGTCACGCATCTTCAATCGATTCTATCAAGTAGACTCGGGGGCTAGTCGCGAGGAAGGTGGCACGGGCCTAGGTCTAGCGATTTCGCAGAAACTAGTAGAATTACATGGCACCGAGATTATTCTGCGTAGCAATCCTGGCGAGGGCTCAACTTTCTATTTCGATCTTCCGCTACTTACGGAAAAAGAGCGGATCGCCGCTAGCAAAAGCTCCGCCCAGAAGAAACTGGTGAAAGAATCGAATCAGAAACTAATTTCTAACGAAGACACCTCGCGCCCCATCGTGGACCGCCGTAATCGTGAGGGACCACTGGAGCCGACTAACGATGTTGCACCGCTGACATTGTCTGGTAAGCGGCGCAGCATATTGGTAGTCGACGATGAATTTCTAAACGTGCGTATCGTGAAAGAGCATCTCTCTAGTACCTACGATATCGATAGTGCTCTTAGTGGCCACGATGCCTTGATGATGATGCAGCAACACAAGCCTGATCTTGTGATATTGGACTTGATGATGCCCATTATGACCGGCTTCGAGTTATGCCAACGTATCCGCGAAAAATACAGCATGGATGAGTTGCCGATCGTGATCTTGACTGCAAAGAATCGCGTTGAAGACCTCGTTAAGGGGCTCAACCTCGGCGCGAATGATTACATTAGCAAACCCTTCAGTAAGGAAGAGTTGAAGGTGCGCATAGGTAAACAGTTCGAGATGCTGCACTTGCTAGATGTGCGTCAAGAGAATCAACGTCTATCTTGGCAGTTACAGAAATATCAAGAGACGGAAAAGAAATTGCGTGAACGTGAGACGCGGCTTGCGCAGATGCTGGACGTCACAGGCGATGCGTTAGTGTCCATCGATGAGGGTGGGTGTGTCACATACATCAACAAAGCTGCAGAAGACTTGTTGCGCCTGTTGGCTGACGATTTTCAGGGTGAGCCGCTGAGCAAACTAGCGGAAAGGCTAGAGACCATTTGTGGAGGAATCTCTGGTGTGGTGAGTTTCCCATTTGATGAGGCGGTCATCTCGTCAGCCGAAGAGCCAAGCTATTATGGGTTCACGATTAAACAGCCAGACGATGATCCAGGAGTAGAGAACAAGATTCGCGTCTGCGTGTTGCCCCTGAGCCTAGACCAAGAATTCTATCTGTTGATGTTCCAGCGCGATACGCCTGTGCTCGAGTTAGGCGATGACGATGAGCTGAAGGGTTCTCTGCCGAGACTTATCGACCAGATCAATCGCAATGTTGAGCGTACACAGGTGTTAGGCGAGTATTTAGCGCGAATTACGCCAGAGGACTTGCAGAAGCATAAACATTTGTTTGCAGATTTGGAGAGCGTTGACCGTATCATTCAGAATCTTTCCGGCAGCCTCGAGAACGATGCAGACGAAGATACTCAATATCGCGAAGCTCTTGTGAAGCTGATGCAAGATTGTCATTATTATTGGCAGAAAGTTACCGGAGAGTCGATAATTGAATTGGCAGAAAAAAGCCGCATCTGGAGTGTGAGTATCGACAATGGTCGTTTGCGCACGCGTTCAATGAATCGTTATCTCTCTATCGATAAATTGCCGAGCAACCCGCGTTGGCGCCAAGTCGCCCGCACGGCCTATTTTGTGCTTTCGAAGGTTTCGAACGATCAAGAGGCAAAGGGCGCTCTTGAGAAATCGGTGGCACGCTTGCAAGATATCGTTGAGTCGAAAGCGCTGAACTGATCTAGCATATAGGTAATTTCTAAAGGAAAGTCCCATGAGCTTAGAAAAAGTTTCTTCGTCACGCAGTTTCGGCGGCGAGCAGAACCGTTATAAGCACGAGTCTGCGGTGCTGTCCTGCACAATGCATTTCTCTGTCTTTATGCCACCCGGGGCTACACAGGATTCGCCTGTGTTGTATTGGCTCTCAGGCTTGACCTGTAGTGATGAGAATTTTGTGCATAAGGCTGGTGCGCAGCGCATCGCGGCTGAGCTTGGGCTAGTGATCGTGACTCCCGACACTAGCCCGCGCGGAGAAATGGTGCCAGATGCCCCAGATGCCGCTTACGATTTAGGACTGGGCGCTGGTTTCTATCTTAATGCAACTCAGGAGCCGTGGCGAAAGCACTACCAAATGTATGATTATATTGTGCATGAGCTACCCGCATTACTTGAGTCCAATCTTTCTCTCAACCATAGCAAGCGCGCGATTAGTGGCCATTCTATGGGTGGGCACGGCGCGCTAGTTGTCGCGCTGAGCAACCCAGGGCGCTATCGCTCCGTTTCGGCCTTTGCTCCAATCGTAGCGCCAATGCAGTGTCCGTGGGGGCAGAAAGCGTTTACTCATTATTTAGGGGAGGATAGCGAGACATGGGAACAGTACGATGCTGCCCGGCTCATAGAGGTCTCGCAGACGACTATGCCGATGCTGGTTGACCAAGGCGAGGCCGATCAGTTCTTAGAGAGTGAATTGCTTCCACAGCGCTTTATTGATGCCTGTAAGAATAAGGGCTACCCCTTAGACTTTCGGTCGCGTCCTGGTTATGACCATAGCTATTTCTTTATCGCCTCGTTTATCGAGGAGCATCTTCGTTTTCACGCTAAACACCTACAATAAATTGCATTGCTACTAATGGTCTAAGACAGGAGGCCTCCATGTCCTTGATGATTAATCCAAAAACGCAGGATATTGGATTTCCTGTGCGGCGCCTATTACCTGCTCGCGAGTGTCAACGAGTAGGACCTTTCATCTTCGTGGACCACATGGGGCCTGCGCAATTCGAGAAGAACACTACGGCTGGAGACGTGCGACAGCACCCTCATATAGGGCTTGCTACGGTAACTTACCTGTTTACCGGCGCGATGATGCATCGAGATAGCCTAGGCGTGGTGCAGAGGATCGAGCCGGGTGCTATTAACCTAATGACGGCGGGCAAAGGCATCGTTCACTCTGAGCGCATGCCCGCGGACATCCGCGATAATGAAGTGCCAGTAGAGGGCATTCAGACTTGGCTTGCCCTTCCCATCGAGCACGAAGAAGTAGACCCGAAATTCGAGCATTATGCTGCAGACACAATCCCCGCAACGAAGATTCCGGGTGGTAGCGCGCGAGTATTAATTGGCACCCTCGGCGAGCTCAGCTCTCCGGTGCGAACTTACTCGCCCACTAGTTATTTCGAGATAATCTTAGAGCCAGCGGCACAGTTTCGTGTCGAGCTCTCGCGACAAGAACTCGCAGTATATATTGCTGCCGGTACGGCAAAGGCGAACAGCGAAAACGTAGATACTTATCAGCTGCTTGTAGTCGGTGACTCGCTGTTCTTGGAAGCAGGCCCGGAGGGGTGCCGGGCAATAGTATTGGGTGGTGCGCCGCTAGAGGGTAAGCGTTACATCCATTGGAATTTCGTGTCCTCAAGCATGGAACGCCTCAAACAAGCGAGTGCAGACTGGGCAGAGGAGCGCTTTAGTTTGGTCCCAGGAGAGACCGAGTTCATCCCCTTGCCTGATAGCCTACGATAATATTATTTGTCGCCAGGGGAAGTTCGCAAGCCAGAGCAGTAAGCCGCAAGTCAGAGTTACCATTTGGCTCACCCTATCTTTAAGTGCGAATACTATCGGGTCTTCTTCGATCTTACCGCGAGCCGCCAGTAGCCAGATTCGAGTCACCGTGTAGAGTAAAAGTGGGCAAATCAGCCAGAGGAGTTCGGGCGTTAGGTATTGATTTTGGGTTTCTTCATTGTTGATATAGAGCGCGAATACCATCACCGAGAGAAAGGCGCTAGCACAGCCGAACATTGCCATCATATTGAGGTCTTGGGCGTAATAGCCCCGACCTTCTGACTGCTCGATTCCAGCATTGCGCAAGTAGTCCAGCTCCGTGTAACGCTTCACAACAGCAAGGCTAAAAAACAGAAACATCGAAAAGGCTAGGAGCCAGAAGGAAGGAATTACCGAGACCGCCGCCGCGCCAGAGATGATGCGCAAAGTATAGAGCGCCGCGAGTAGAATAACATCGACTAGCATGATGCGTTTGAGCACGAAGCTATACAGGCCAGTACACAAATAGTAAAAAGCTAATATTATTATGAAAGTCCTTGGCAATGTAGTGGCCAAACTGAACGCACTGAGTAACAGTACAGGGCTCAGGAAAAGCCCATTGATCAAGGGGATGTCGCCCGCAGCGAAAGGTCGGCGGAATTTGCTGCGATGTTGTCGGTCGCTAGCAAGGTCGAGAAGATCGTTCAAAATATACACACTGGAGGCGCAGAGCCCGAAGCATAGGAATGCGATCATCGCGTTAACTATGAGTGCTGGATTGTCGAGTTGATGCGCGAGCGCTAGTGGCAGGAATACTAGTGTGTTCTTGAGCCATTGATGCAAGCGTAGGGTGCGGATATAGGATCTAAAGCTACCCGAACTATAGTTAAACTCAGCCTCGAGAGGGCATAGCTTGCAGAGCTTGCTGTGTAGTGAGGACGAAAGATTAACAGCTATAGCGGCTTGCGCTTTTGCCCACACCGCGAGATCGACATTATTATCGCCAGCATAGACGAATTGCGAGTCATCCTGCTGAATTCGCGCTAATTTGCGTGCACCTGCGCAATTACTAGTGCTGTCACTGCCGATGGCGGCATCAAAGCAAGCGCAATGTGTAGCCACGGCGTCCACCAAGCGTTGATTAGATGCCGAAATCAATACGATCTTGCGCTGCAGCTTTTTCTGTTCCTTCAGATAGGCGAGCAGCTCAACATTATAGGGCAGCAGATCTGCGCGTAATTCAACACGCTTGGCAATCTGGTGTTTCAAATGCGCCTTGCCGGAGAGTAGCCAAATTGGCACAAGGAATATGAACAGGAGGTTGTGTTTAATGAGTTCTAGAAAGGACTCTAAAAGCAAATCGCTTTTAATAAGAGTGCCGTCCAAATCCACATAAAGTGGTGGCAGCCTATTTTCTTGTTTGGGCATAGCTACGCCTTGTCGCGAGGTTCTGTTATGCATTGTGTAGGCTAGGGCCGAGCACAACGAGTCAGTGGCGTATGATGCCAGCTACAGTGGGCATAATGCCAGTGTGACGGGACGATTGAGCGCCTAAATGTGGAAGCACGAAGGCAATAGAAAAGGAGTATATGAGATGACGGAAAGCCCAGAGTCCATTATAGAGTTTTGGTTTGGCGAAGCAGGACCAGATGCTGTTGTCGCCAAGCGTCAAACAAGTTTGTGGTTTAAGAAACAGGCCTCTACGGATGCCCTTATTAAAGAGCGTTTCGAGCAGACTTTACATAGCGCTGCCGCCGGTGAGCTAGACCGTTGGGCCGAAACCCCGCGAGGGCGACTTGCGCTCATCATTGTGCTCGATCAAATGCCTCGTAACATCTATCGCGACAGCCCGCAGGCTTTTGCATTCGATCACCTAGCAAGGGCGCAGTGTGAGACTGGGCTAGAGCGCCACGATGACGCAGCATTGCCGGCGGTGTACAGAGTTTTCTTTTATCTTCCTCTGGAGCATGCAGAGGACCCGGCGCTGCAGGCCCGCAGCGTGGCCCTGTTCCGCGAACTTGCTGCGGATGTTGGGAAGGAGGCCGAGGGTGTTTTCAATGGCTTTGTTGACTATGCGCAGCGGCATGCATTGGTGATAGAGCGCTTCGGACGTTTCCCTCACCGCAACGTCATCTTAGGGCGCGAGTCGACGGCGCAAGAATTGGAGTTCCTCACGCAGCCTGGGTCTTCTTTCTGAGTTTCTAAAGTTTCAGGCGCTTAAATAGGACTTCCGGCACGCTGCATACTACGAACATAATGAGGCGCCAGAAGCCGGGTGCGTATACCGTACTGTTGCGTTTCTCGACCCCTTTCACAATGCGCTGCGCAATTAGTTCTGGTTGAGCCCAAAGTGCACCTTTAGGTAGGTGCGCCGTCATAGGTGTGTCCACAAAGCCTGGCTTGATATCCACAACCGCAACATTGTCGGGGAAAAGGCGACCTCGCAGCCCCTGAAGATAGGTGGAGACCATCGCCTTGGCGGCACCGTAGATGAAATTCGATTGACGTCCGCGGTCCCCTGCTACCGAGGTGACCACCGCAATACAGCCGTCGCGCCGTGTTTGCATTGGTTTAATTACATAGTTCAATAGCGATATAACACTCAGCGCATTCACATTGAAGGCCTCGAGTGCTGCATCGAAATCGCTCTCGCAAAGGGCTTGGTCAGGTAGGCTGCCATGGGCGACAAGTACGATGTCGAAGTGCCCAAGTGTCTCTAGTGCTTGCGCGATCAAGGCTCCGTGCTTCGTGAAATCTGTTGCATCGAATGCGGTGCATTCGACGCTCGTAGCGCCACGCACCATTAGGTCGTCTTTCTGTACGGCGAGCTGTTTCGGGTCGCGCGCCAATAAGTATAGAGAATCATTTTGCGCTGCATAGAGACGCGCCGTCGCTTTGGCAATTGCGGAGTTTGCCCCGATAATTAGAATATTTTTCATCTCTTCGACCCTCTTCCGTGAATCGAGCTAATCGCTATAGCCCGAGGCGCTGCGATTGCAGCGAATGAAATAGTGAATCTGCAGAAAACTCGCGCCGTATCTCGCGCATCCGTTCCCAGTGTGGATAGCTACTTTGGAAAAACTCAGCGCTCATCCTTGCATCTTTCGCGAGATAGAGTCGACCGCCATGGTCCGCAACTACGCGATCTAACTCATCTAGAAGCGGCAAAACTCCCTGCTCGAACTTGAAATCCATCGCTAGGGTATAGCCCTGCATAGGGAATGAAAGTAGGTTCTGATTAGCTGGCCCAAACTTCTTTAGTACAGATAGGAAGGAGCCTTTGCCAGCAGCACTCACAATATTCAGAATTTTACGCATTCCTTCCAAAGCACCCTCATCCGGAATGACGCATTGGTATTGCAGGAAACCCTTGCTGCCATAGAGTCGATTCCAATTCTGGATACTGTCCAGTGGAAAGAAATACTGGAAGGCTTCGATGCGTTGAACTTCCCCCGCGCGTATCGGTTTATGGAAGTAAACGTTGTTGAATAAACCCATACTGTAACGATTGAGCAAGAAAGATGGGCTAGAGAAAGGCACACTGATAGAGCGCTTTCCCGGCGTAACGAATTTCTCATCGCTAGTGTGCTCACCTAGAAACAACAATGAGCGGCCGGTGTTTTGTCCAGTGGCTAGGCAGTCTAGCCATGCCACTGAATAGGTGCAGTCTAAATTCTGCTCGAACTTCTCGAATGCCTCTTCCAAACTGTTGGTGCGTATAGTGCGTTGTTCGATAGAGGAGCTTTGTATTCGACGTAGACGCAAGGTCGCCTCTAAAACGATGCCGGTCAATCCCATTCCCGCGCAAGTGGCGTGGAACAGTGGCACATTCTCTGCTCTAGAGCAGTTCAAAACCGTCCCCGACGCGAGCAATAGTTTTAGCTCGGTAACATGCTCGCAGAAGGTGCCATCTACATGATGGTTCTTACCATGCACGTCACTGGCGATTGCTCCACCGACGGAGACATAGCGTGTACCCGGCACGACAGCAAGGAACCATCCGCGCGGCATAAAGACTTGTAGGATCGCATCCAATGTAAGCCCTGCCGCACAGCGCAGAAGCCCACTGTCCTCATCGAAGGAGATGAAGTTATCGATGTTCTTAGTGGCTAGGACGGTGTGTGACAATGCGCTATCGCCATAGCTCCTGCCCATCCCTCTTGCGATGGTTTGCGCGTCGTCATCTTCTCTAAGCGTAGCGAGGTACTGGGCGAAACTCCCCTGGGCTGTCGGTGTCTCTAGCGTAGTGTCACTTACAGGGTAACGTCCCCAGGAATGCATCTTCATGACTGTCGAACTCTGGTAAATACATAGCGGCGATCAAGTTGGTATTTGAGGATATAGCCACAACTCAGACCTAGGATTGCGCCAACATAGCGTGCCTCACGACTAGCGAAGAGCAGTTCGAATGCGATCTCACTTCCCCAGAATAAGACAGTGGTCAAAACCCCAGTCGCGGCATAGGCGATGAACTGGCGGCCATCTTTGCTCAGGGGTACGGTGTCGGCCTTAAAAATATATTTTCTGTCTAGTACGAATTTCACAACGAGGCCTACAGCGGTGCCTACCGGTATCGCGACGACGAGTTCATGGGCGCCTCGGTAGAAAAGCAGGGCGAACTCTTGGCTGAGTACGTTGGCAGCGATCGCGATGATTGCGAATAGGCTGTATAGGAAGAGCAATGACATGGTCTAGGTATCTCGCACTGATTAAGGCGACAGTGTTCAAGTCGCCTCGCAGAATACCTTGCTATGGGGCGCTTGGCTATTCGCCGCTGCGAACCGAAGGGCTGCGCTTACATGGGAGGCAGGTGTGTGAGCTGCTATACTGCCCGGCCAATTGCATTAGGAACATTTGACAATGGACAGCGCAATCCCCGCATTTACACGCGCCCTAGCTGAGTCTGCTGGTGAGCTTATCAAGAAAGAACGAGCGATACTGGAGTCTCTGGAGACTTCCTACAAGGATGGTGTGGAGCTAGTGACTCATGCCGATATCGCTGCGGATAAATTCATCTGCGATGCGATACGCAAGGCCTATCCGGAGCACCGCATCCTTGCGGAGGAGTCTGCGCCAGATATGCGGGATCTCTCTTCCTTTAAAGGTCCCTTATGGATTATCGATCCTATAGACGGCACCGTTAATTATGCACATGGACATTTCCAGAGTGCTGTTTCCATCGCCTATGCCGAGGACGGACGCGTACATAGCGGTGTCGTCTGCAATCCTTTCGTAGCAGAGACTTTTCATGCCGTTCTTGGCCAAGGCGCTTTCCTGAATGACAAAGCGATAAAAGTGGCTCAAAAGACGGAACTAAGGCGCGCGCTAGTGGCTACCGGCTTTCCGTATATCAAAGGGGACATGACGCCTTTAGTTAGGCGTTTGGCGCTAGTCTTGCAAGAGTGTGCGGATCTCCGCCGCTTGGGTGCGGCATCCCTTGATATCTGTTGGGTGGCAATGGGGCGCCTAGACGTCTATTACGAGAATCTCAGTGTTTGGGATTTCGCGGCTGCACAGTTGATCGCCCGTGAGGCGGGCGCGCGCTATGGTCATTTTAAGCCTGTCCCAGAAGGGATCAGCGAGGAGTTTCATCACCAGAATATCCTCGTTGCTAACGAGACTCTTTACCCCGCAATGCACGATTTACTCAATCGCGCCGACGCTGGATTGGTCTAAGTCTCTGGTTGAAACTCTCGGCACAGTGCCAGCCAACTTTTGATTCCGGCACTGCGGTATTTCTGTTTGTGTAATATGAAATAGAATTGCCTCGCCCAGTCGCGCTGGGGGGCGCGCAGCTCTACTAGAGTGCCCCGCGCGAAGGCCTCTTGTAGCGTGATCGCGGAAAGGCAGCCAATGCCCAGATTCGCCTCCACGGCGCGCTTGATAGCCTCGGTATGTTGAAGCTCTAGGCGTAAGTTCAGCTCCGGCAAGAGGCCGTGCATGGCGCGATCGAAGGCCTGTCGAGTGCCCGAGCCAGCCTCACGCACGATCCACTGCGCCTGCAGTAAATCCTTATCTTCTAATGTGTCACGAGACGCGAGCGGGTGCTGCGGTGCGCAGAACAAGACTAGCTCGTCGTCCCGCCAGGGAATTACTTCTAGAACCGGGTCTTGCAGCTCGCCCTCAATGAGTCCTATATCGAGTTCGAAGTTGCGCACTCGCGCGGCGATGCCCGCGGTATTCTCGACAGTGAGGCTAACTCTGGCGCCTCGGTTCTGCTTCATGAAGTCGGCCATGATGGCCACCGCCAGATAATTGCCGATAGTGAGGGTTGCGCCAACCTTGAGCTCCCCAATCTCCGAATGGAGCGCAAGGTTCTGCTCGAACTCCCTTGCTTGTGCCATCAAGGCCTCAGCGCGAGGGCGCAGAGATTTCCCTAATTCGTTAAGTTGCAGCCGCTTACCTGCTCGATCAAAGAGCTGCATCGCAAAGCGTTGTTCTAGGTCCTGAAGTGCCGAACTGGCTGCGGATTGGGACATCGCAAGGCTGGAGGCTGCCTGAGTTACGTTCTCGAAGTGAGCGGTGGCTAGGAAGACCTCGATCTGTCGCAATGTGTAATGCATGGGGGTAACTCCAAGTGGAAAGCACAGTCGGCCTTGAAATTAGCGGCGTCCCGCTGTATTGTCCGGCTCCGATTCCGTATACAAACTGCATTTGATCTTATACCGGTAAAACCGATTAAGTATATGATCATTATCTGTTTTACGAATAGCATATAGAGCGTTTAGAATGCACGCAAGCTGGTGCCCCCATTCGTCGCTAGCATTGAGAATTAACCCAAGTTATTGAGGCAGGAACTACAGCATGGCTGCAATCTCCAAACAGAGCGTCACAAGTGTCCATCACTGGAACGAATCCTTGTTTAGCTTCACGACAACGCGAGATAAGTCCCTGCGTTTTGAGAATGGCCACTTCGTGATGGTGGGCTTGGAGGTGGACGGTCGCCCCTTGATGCGTGCGTATAGCATCGCTAGCGCCAACTATGAAGAAGAGCTCGAGTTCTTCAGTATCAAGGTTCCAGATGGGCCGCTAACTTCGCGCCTACAAAATGTCCGCATCGGCGACGAGGTCTTCGTGAGCGCCAAGCCTACGGGCACTTTAGTGGCCGATCACCTTTTGCCTGGCCGCAATCTGTACTTACTAAGCACTGGCACAGGCCTAGCACCTTTCATGAGCGTGATTCGCGATCCAGAGGTATATGAGCGCTTTGAGAAGGTAATTCTGGTGCACGGTGTACGGCGTGTGATCGACCTAGCTTATCGAGACATGATCACCAATGAATTGCCTAAGAACGAGTTCTTTGGCGAAGAGGTCAGTAAGCAATTGATTTACTACCCCACTGTGACTCGAGAGGAGTTTGTCAATACTGGGCGGGTAACCGATCTGATGTTGAGTGGCAAGATGTTCGATGATATCGGCCTGCCGACGCCGAATAAGGATGATGACCGCTTCATGCTGTGTGGCAGCTCCGCGATGCTCAAGGATATTGGCAAGATATTGGACGATTGGGGTTTCGAGGAATCACGTCAGGGCATCAAAGCAGAGTATGTCATTGAGCGAGCATTCGTAGGTTAGGTTGTTCCTGAGAGAGAACCTGTATCAATCGAACCCAACCGCCTACGGGGTTTTTGGTTTCGATCTGGCCGGAACGAATGCTCTGATTGTAGGAGCCTGCCCTGCAGGCGAAAGGTTCAGATTTCCCTCAAATCAGCTTCAATCGAAACAATAAAAAAGGGCGTCTGCAAAAGCAGGCGCCCTTTTTTATGTTCAGATTTTCGAGTCTTACAGGCTTGATATCGCTGGGTGGAAGAAACCAACCAAGCAGCCTTTAGAGTCTGGAATCTCGTCCATGTCGACAACGCCACCGGCAAGAATTGTTTCCAGTGCATCGGTTAGATAGTGATTATCTACTTTAGTGCGCTGTGTCTCATAGCCTAGTGCATCATTGATCGGACCACGGAATAGGGTCTCTTTAGTGCGCGGGTCGATTATGAATACCTCAGCGGTACGCTCAACACCAAGGGTATAAGCCACTGTTTGGTCTTCGTCTTTGAGGATCGGGAAATCGATTTTGAAGTCTACAGCTTCCTTCCTGATGCGATTCATATCGTCCTGAATGAAGGAGTTCAGCATCAAAAACTCGATGTTCTTGCTGCTATATTCTGCAGCGATGTCCTTGTATTCAGGTACAGATAGGCGCGCGATTGGGCAACCCGTGCCATGCACGTAGAGCACGATGTACTCTTTGTCTGCATAATCTTCTAGTGTGTGCGTTGCGCCATTCTGGTCAACTAAGCTGAAGTCCTTGATTGGCTTGAGATAGTCATCCGCACTCGCTCCAAATGAGACCGCAAGCAACAAACCAGCTAGCAAAAATCCTGTAATCTTA
Organism: uncultured Gammaproteobacteria bacterium; assembly: GCA_963977405.1. Lineage (GTDB taxonomy): Bacteria > Pseudomonadota > Gammaproteobacteria > Pseudomonadales > Pseudohongiellaceae > UBA5078. Next base: position 6,282 of record CAXBOY010000021.1, on the reverse strand, counting down.
CTCATTACTACACTCCTCCCGACATCCAAATGACTCTGTTTTAGGGTCGTTCTATTCGCGGGTCGTTAAATTAACCTCTTTCGAACCTGAATTCCACTGTATACAACAGTTGCTAGTCCCCGCAAGGCTAACATTGTGACGAATTGTGATGCTTGCAAGTGGTAGAAGTACTTAATTTTACAGATTATTTTCTAAAGGCAGTGGTCTGAGAGCAGTTCATTTCGAACATTTGTTCGATGCATGTGCATTGTTTCTGCGCTCTAGCGCTATTGATGCAAGCATTCGGGCAACAGGGTATAGTTAGCCGCGTTAAACAGGCACGGTAAAGTGCAATCGCACGGCACCTATTGTGCCCCGCGCCATTGCCTAAGTCCCTAGCCGTCAATTCAAGGATTCTTATGCTCGCAGTTTCGCGTTTTTATAGCCAAATGGTCTTTAAGCGTCCATTGCTGGTGATCTTATTATTGCTATGTGTCACTGCCACTATGGGTTGGTATGCGCAGTACTTCAAACTCGACGCTTCCGCCGATTCCTTGCTCATGGAAGGCGACGCCGAATTAGAGTATTCGCGGCAAATCAACAACCGCTATGGTGCGCGTGACACGGTTACGATTGCCTATACCCCCGAAGCGGAGCTCTTCAGCCAGCCTGTATTCGAGCGCATTCAAAGCCTCAAGAGCGAGTTACTCACGCTTGAGCGCGTCGAAACAGTCAACAGCTTGCTCGATGTCCCGATCTTCGGAAACACGCAATTACTCAGTATCTCTGAGAATTACGATACCCTGTTAACTCCCGGTATCGACCTCGAAGCGGCGAAGCAAGAGCTCACTACCAGCCCGGTGTTCAGCGATGCCATCGTGAGTCCAGATGGCGAGACTGCGGCCTTGCTAGTCAGTTTTGTGCTCGATGAACGTTATCATGAGCTTCTTGATACGCGCCAAGACCTACGACAGCTACGCGACACTGAGGGCCTGAGTGCAGAACAACAGGCCACTCTTGACCAAGTCAGTGATGAATTCGACGCCTACAGCGCAGTTACTGCAGAGCAGCGGCATCAGGATATTGCGCAGATCCGCGAGATACTGATTAGCTATCAGAGCGATGCTACTGTCTATCTCGGCGGTGCGCCGATGATTGCCGATGACTTGGTCACTTTCGTACAGAACGATCTCACAACTTTCAGTCTTGGTGTGTTTGCGTTTATCGTGTTTGCGCTTGGGTTTATCTTCCGGCGATTGCGGTGGATATTCCTTCCCCTCGCCTGTTGTGGCATTGCTGGCGTCATTGTCGTGGGTATTCTGGGGCTGATGGACTGGCGCGTTACAGTAGTGTCTTCCAACTTCATGTCATTGCTGTTGATCACGACAATCTCATTAACGGTGCATTTAATAGTGCGCTATCGTCAACTTCGCTCGACGCGCCATTTCTCCAATCACAATAAATTGCTGCGTCACGCCGTTTTGTCGATGTGGAAGCCCTGCCTATTTACCGCGATGACAACCATTGTCGCCTTCGCCTCACTCTTGGTCAGTGGCATATCGCCGATTATTTCTTTCGGCTGGATCATGGTCATTGGGGTGGCTACAGCACTCTTAGTCGTCTTCACCCTCTTCCCTGCGATGATGAGTCTATTTAGTAAGGACGACTCTAACTATGAGCAGCAAGGGTCGCTCGCCTTGACCTCTGGTCTTGCCCGAGTGACCGATAAGCTAGGCAGCAAAGTGTTGTGGATCGCCGCGCTGTTATTGCTACTAAGTGTGATGGGATTGCTGCGTTTGAAAGTTGAGAACAGCTTCATCGACTACTTCAGTGAAGACACGGAAATCTACAAAGGCATGACCGTGTTCGATGAGAAGCTCGGTGGCACTCTGTCGATGGATGTAGTTGTCAATTTGCCAGATACCTCGGCGGCGCTAGACGACGGTTTTGACGATGGCTTCGATGACGGGTTTGAAGAGGAACCAAACGATGCCTACTGGTTTACCGGCGATAAGATGGATGAGATTAAGCGCATTCATGACTACCTGAACGATAATCCTCAGACTGGCAAGGTGCTCTCCTTCGGTTCGGTTATTCATCTAGCGGAGCGTCTCAACGGCAATGCGCCGGTCGACAGTTTCGTATGGGCATTATTGTACGACCGCATTCCCGAGACTTTAAAAGAGTCCGTCTTGACCCCATTTGTGTCAGTGTCTGAGAATCAAGTGCGCTTCAATGTGCGAGTTATAGAGTCGGATCGGAATTTGAATCGCAATGAGCTTATCAACGGTATCAAGCAAGGATTGCAAGATGAGTTCGGTTATTCTGCTGAGCAAGTGCGGGTTACTGGAATATTGGTGCTCTATAACAATGTGCTGCAGAGTCTGTATCAGTCTCAGATCATGACGCTGGGAGTGGTGCTGTTCGCCATCATGATCATGTTCTTATTTCTGTTTCGGTCGCTCAAAGTAGCAGTGCTGTGCATTATCCCGAACATCCTAGCGGCACTAGGCGTGCTGGGTATTATGGGTTGGATGGGTGTGCCACTGGATATCATGACTATTACTATCGCCGCGATTGCAGTAGGAATTGGCGTCGATAATACCATTCACTACATGCATAGATTCAAACACGAATTTCATCGTCTCGGTAACTACAAAGAGACAATGTTTTTCTGCCACGACAGCATAGCAAGAGCGATGTATTTTACGACGATGACGGTAGTGGCAGGGTTTTCGATTCTAGTACTCTCAAATTTCATCCCTACCATCGTGTTTGGCTTGTTAACCTCAATCGCGATGATGGTTGCCCTCATTGGTGCGCTCACATTGTTGCCGCAGTTATTGATTTCGTTTCGTCCCCTAGGTGCAGAGACGCACACGGGCCTCGGTGAAACTGCTTCACCTTCAACAGATAAATCCCCTCTATAATAGGGCTTGCTCAATATTTCGGAGATGTAAGATGCAGAATGAAAAACCAGAACAAACTAAGCCAGAATCGCAGGGCGGCCGTTTTCTCGATGAGAAGCTCTTCAAGTCGCGCTCTATTACAATTTTCGGTGATATCGATGAGCGGATCGCGCGCTCTGTGACTGAGAAATTGTTGGCTCTGGCGGCAGATAGTGACGAGCCGATCACTATCTACATCAGCTCGCCTGGTGGCCATGTGGAGTCTGGGGATGTGGTCTACGACATGATCAAATACATCAAGCCGGAAGTGCGGGTAGTTGGCACCGGTTGGGTTGCTAGTGCGGCAACCACTATTTACCTTGCAGCAAAGAAAGAGAATCGCTTCAGTCTGCCCAACACTCGATTCCTAGTGCATCAGCCCTCTGGTGGTTCGCGGGGGCGCGCGTCCGATATCAAGATTCAAGCGGAGCAGATCATCAAGATGCGCGAGCGTATCAACAAGCTTATCGCTGATGAGACCGGCCAGCCCTTAGAGCGCGTTGCCAAGGACACAGATAGAGATCATTGGATGACAGTTTCCGAGGCTATTGAATACGGCATCGTTGGCAAGCAGATCAACTCTATTGCGCAATTGAAGTAAGTTTCACTACGCGCTAAAGCTTGTGTCGAGGTGGGAGGAAGCCTTGCGAGGCTTCAGTCTGCTATTTGTGCTGGCTCGCTAACCTTCTTAAACAAGGCCTGTTGGTTCTGCACCAAGGCACACACTACGTGATAGTCAGGCCTGCAACTAACGGGTCTGGCGATCGCGGTGCCGTCCTCACCTAATTGCACATGCACAGTCGCCATAACTCCCTGATATTCGACATTGAACAAAGCGCTGTCTCCATTGATGCGACCTGGGCTGTTGCGCCAAATGAAGCCGAGGGATTCGACGGGATTAATATGCAGGAAATCATCCCTCTCAACTACCTGCAGTTTGAACAGTGTGTCCTTTGCCTGCCATATTCCTAGCCAGCGTTCATCTGCCGCGGAGGCTTCTCCCGCTAGGCTGTATAACATCAACATAGAAAGTGTATAAACCGATGTCTTCAGGGCAGAAAGTTTACGCATAAAGACCACTCCCAGAATTTAGATTTAGATTAACGCGACCAGTGCGAACCCGAATAGCGGCCCATGAAACACTAAAAGCAGCATATAGGCAATCATCCCAATCACGATTGCAGCGCCGTCCCAAATCAACGATGCCTTGCGACTGGAGCTAACATCTCTCCGGTGTCCTTTATTGAACTCAAGGCTAAAGATCTTAAAAGCTGCCCAAAGCCCGAGAGTTCCGAATAATAGTAAAGAAGCAAGATCGCCATTGGACAGAAGGTGCGCGAAGCCCCATACGATGACGCCGATCAACATAGGGTGCCCGATTAATTCACGCGTGTAGGAATTGGGTAGCGAGCCGGCGACGACGAGAATACAGGAGGAAATCATCAATAAATGGGTGATGGAGCGCAGGCCAAACGGTGGCACCCATAGCTGAATAAACGACGCCTCTCCCTTACCAATAACAATGAGAATAATACTGCTGATTACAGCAAAGCTTACCAAGCCTTTATAGGGTCCTAGGCCAAAACGCTCTTGGAGAGTCTCTCGCCAACCCAGTTCTCGCAACAGGTGTGCAGCGATAAACAAAAATAGCCCAAGCGCCAATACTAGCAATCGATTTCCTGCGTTGCGCCGATGTCGGCCCCTGATTGTCCAGCGACAACAATACCGCGCCGGCAACGCAAAGTAAAAAAAACCGGAGGGACTATTAGTCTACTCCGGTAAGGGCCTGTCTTTAGTAAGCTTCCAAGCTACTCAACTTGATCCTAGTTTAGGCATTCTCTATGTATATAGAAAATGGATTAAAACTATTGCAGTGATATTTATAATGGATTAGCCTGAGGTTCTCGATGACACTAACGCTCGGACTACAGAGTCGGGGGAAACCATGAATCATTTACCTACTACTAAACAGCTGCGCTACTTCGTGGCCTTGGAACAGATAGGACACTTTGGTAAGGCGGCAGAGACGTGTTTCGTATCGCAGCCGGCTTTTAGCGTTGCTATTCGAGAGTTGGAAAACACACTTAACATCCAGCTAGTCGATCGCACCAATAAGAATGTCACTGTCACTAGCTTGGGTCGAGATATCGCGCGACAGGCCCGCCAAGTGCTGCGCGACCTAGAAGAGTTGGTAGATATTGCCCAGGGCAATCAGCTGCCACTAACAGGACAGTTGAAGTTAGGGGTCATACCTACTATCGCGCCCTTCTTATTGCCGCGGCTCTTGCCTGCCTTACGTAAATCATATCCAGACTTGAAGTTGTACCTGAAAGAAGACCTTACCGACCGCGTCTATGCGGGGCTGATGGATGGCGATCTCGATGTAATCCTCATTGCGCTGCCTTACGAGCTGCGTAATGTCACCGAGATGACTCTGTTCCGAGATCATTTTTATTTGGCGCATCAGGCCAAGAGCACTCTGGTAGATGCGCGGGACCATCAGGTCAGCGAGTTGCCAGAGGATAGCATTCTGTTGCTAGAGGATGGCCACTGTATGCGCGATCATGCGCTGTCTGCCTGCAGTATTAAGAACGCGGACAAAGTGAGCCATATTACGGCCACCAGCTTGCTCACGCTTGTACAGATGGTGGATGCGGACCTTGGCGTAACTTATTTGCCAGAGATGGCAATCGGCTCCCCCTTGCTACGCAACACTCGTATAAAGACCACGGCATTGGATAGCGAGAGCTATCGCGAGATTGGGCTAGTATGGCGTAAAGCCAGCACCCGCAACGAAGAGTTCGAGTTACTAGGACGATTTATTAAAGAAAATTACCAAGCCAGTAAAACCGTATAAAGAAGATGCTGCAGGCCGTGTGGAAAGTTTCTACAGTGCTTGCGGTCTACTTTTGAAGTCGGCTCCTTTCGCATAGTGGCGCTTAGCGTCATGCCCTCGTATTGCAAACCCTTCCTTCGCAATGTGTGTAGCGCTTTTTGAGCCAGTTAAGAAGATCCGCAAACCCTAAAATGGAGAACTAGAATGGGAAAGGTACACCCTAATTATTCGGGCCAATTTTGGCGTCACACACTATGTTCATTACTCGGTGCAGCGTTGCTATTTAGTGGCACATTTGCGCAAGCCCAAGAGCGTCGTCAGGCGCCGGCCCATCTTGAAGCTACCAGTATCAATCTCGAGGACGTTCCCTACCCCTATCCGGTCAGCTACAGGGACTTCGATCTCTATGAGCAGGCAGTACGCATGGTATACATGGATGTTGCGCCAACAGGCCCAGCAAACGGGCAGACGGTCTTATTGCTGCACGGCATGAATTGGTACTCCGAGTACTGGGGTGAG
>CAXBOY010000020.1:0-35997 GCA_963977405.1 uncultured Gammaproteobacteria bacterium | reverse complement strand
TGTGCTTGAGGAATCTTAGCCAGATCTACCATACCGCACTACCCTTTGTTTTGAGGTCTTTAGTCTAGTGCAGGAAAATAAAAAAGGGTGCCACCCGAAGGAGACACCCTTTGCTGTACTGCGCCGGTTAAACCGGCATGCGCGTATCGCTCTTACATTTCGTAAGTAATACGTGCGTAGACCATGCGGCCTGTTGGGTCATATAGAGTCGACTCCATACCACCTAGCATTGGCACTTTCTGTGGCAAGCGGTCGAACAGGTTACGTGCACCAACAGTGAACGAGAAGTCGCCACCCAGAGCTTCCAACTGGCTGAAGTTGTAAGACGCATCTACGATAGTAGATTCGTGCAACTCAGAAGTAGCGCGGTAGTTGCTGAAAGGCAACAGACGCTGGAAGGAGAATGGGTTCGCATCGAATACCATGCTGTCGATGTAGCGTACAGTGACGTTTGCACTGTGCTGACCCATCAACCAACCCATGTTCAGATTGCCTTTCCACTCTGGCATTGGAGGTACCGCACCAGTGTTGTCGTTCTGCTGGCCTTTGCCTTCTACTACAGGACGGTCAACAGATAGCTGGTACTGGTAAGAGTCGACATAAGTCGCATTCAAACCAACATTGAACATGCCGATGTCGCCAACAGAGAAGCGGTAAGACCAGTTCAAGTCGTAGGCTTTAACAAGCATGCTTGACGCATTCGAGTCACCCGAATAGATGCGATCGATCTGTGCCATGTTGTTCGGGTCACGCACGATGCGCTTGTCCGAACGTGGATCTGCGTTCCATGCAGCAACTTGTGCCAACGTAGGCATACCAGGACCAGCAAAACCAGTCGCCTGCTTGAAGTTGAAGAAGTCAGCGCTCAATACATCGTTAGTTGTAGAGGCGATGATTCGATCGGTAAAGTCAGTCTCACTATAGTCAACCGACACTACCATGCCTTCGATCAAGTCTAGCTCGAAGCCAACGCTCAATGTATCAGCAGACTCAGGCACTAGATTTGGGTTACCGCTTGAGCAGTTAGCCGTGAAGGCCGCAAATGTAGTGAACGGGTCAGCCACGTTTGTCAGACCACAGGACTCTGGATCGTTCAACTGCGACAATGAAGGCGCAACGAAAGAGGAGCCCGCGCTCGCACGCAGAGTCAGACGATCGAGTGGCGTGTAAACGATACCGTACTTAGGATCGGTAGAGCTCTGACCAGTAGAGTAAGCCTCATCACGAAGTGCCAAGCTCAGCTCTAAGTTGTCTAGAAGTGGCAATGAAAGCTCTGCGAAGTATGCATCTACAGAACGACCATCGCTGTTCGGGAACAGTTGCGCACCAATGAACACATCGCCAGTCAAGCTGTGCAATGAAGGCACGTTGCTGAAACGGTCTTCACGACGCTGATAACCAAATGCTGCACCGATAGTGCCGCCTGGCAATTCAAAGCCGCCTGGAGAGATTACGCCATTCAACACTAGGTCGAATGTCTGCAATTTGTCTTCGTCGTTTACACGATTCTGCACATAAGTAGAGTCAGCAACTGCCTGAGTGTTCAGGTTAGAACCATCAGGAGAAACGAAGGGGTTGAAACACGCTTCGCGGTCATTGACCACGTCACAGTTCAAGCCTTGTGTCAAAGCTCCCATGCTGAAGTTGTTCGCCATGCTCTTATCCTGCTGATAAGAGAAGGTGTAAGTCGCATTACCACGCCAGTCATTCAGGTAAGGCACTGCGAAGTCAGCCTTGAATGCTTGACGCACGCCACGGATATACGCATCGCCTACAGTAGCGCCGTCAGCACCCAACTGTGAAGGCAATGTACCGTGCTTACCCCATGGACGCCATGCGCCGAAAGTCACGTCTTCGTTGAACGCGATGCCGGCAGGATCAAGGATTACTTGACCATTGCTGTTGCGATCAGGTACGCCGTCGCCGTTCGCATCTGCTGCGAACAATGGAGCACCAGTAGAAGTTACTGCGCGGAATGGGTTGCCTGGCAATTCGCCGCGAATACCTGGCAACTCGCTTACGCGACCACCTGGGTTAGAGGGCGAACCACGGTTGTAGTTACGACGTGAGAAGTAGCTAGTCTGAGCACTGATGCTCAAATCTGGGCTTACGTCATAAGACAGGTTAAGGAATGCTGTACCCGTGTCTTGTTTTACACGGTAGTCCCAGAATTCACCGAAGTCATACCAGCACTGGCCACCGAAAGTGAAGCCATTTGGGTTGTTGCCAACTTGTGTTGGATCTTCGCGCGTGCCGCCACAATTAGGATCTGACTTAAGCGCTGTTGTGCCCGTCAAATTACCCGCTGCATCGCGTCTTGGCACGAGGTAACGACCTGGGTTTGGTGTAGATGAAGAAGTAAGACCTGCGTTCATCTGGTCTGGGCGATCAATCATCTTCAGACGACCGTTAGTACGCCACTCTGCAGCGCCAACGATGTTGATGCCATTCCACTCTGTGCCGCCTAAGAAGCTTAGGGTCGTGTCTTTATAATCACCACGGCTATCGCCTTGCTGATAGAGCTCTACTTTTACGCCATCGTATGCAGTACGGGGTACGAAGTTAACGACACCGGCTACAGCCTGTGAGCCATATAGGGCCGCCGCGCCGTCAGTCACGATATCCATACGTTGAATCGCGATCTGCGGCAGGAAGGTGTTAACGTTTGAGCCGATTACACGCATGCCATCCACCAAGTTCAGAGTGGCGCCTGAACCTAGACCACGTAAATTGATGGAAGTAGCGGTGCTGGATGCACCTGTCAAGGAGTTCTGAGTAACCGTTGAACCCTGGTTAAAACTCATGTTAGCGACGACGTCGCCTATATTCGGTGTCCCTTCTGCCGCAAGATCTTCCGCAGTTATTTGTGTGATTGGAGATGCTGCACGGAAACCTTCAGTACGACGAATGAAGGAGCCAGTTACAACTACCTCTTCAACGTCGGGCTCTTGCGCAAGCACAGACCCGCTGACTTGTAGCAAAGAAAAAGAAATAGCTGCACATAGCAGCTTCTTCTGTGGAAATGGACTAGTGAACTTCATATTGCGACCTCTTAATTTTTATTGTGGCCTCCCGACCTACTACTTCCGCTGCTACAAACTACTGCTGCGGTACCGGGTGGTCGTTTGACTTAGAAAAAAGGCTGTCTGTAAAACTTCGCAACTACTAGGGGTTAAGACCTATGCGACTCCAGACGCGTAAGTTGTGAGACTCACCTATCTTTCTAAGCCGACTTTTAACTCTCCCTCGAAATGGTGCCACCTCGCAGGTGTCACATTTCGACCGGGGAATATATCATTGGATATCTTTTTGTAAAGCTATATTACGGAGTGTTGCTGCGAGCAAATAAGCTTCGTTATCTAAGCATTGCTGAGCGGCAGTAACGAGCATGCACCGCTAATTTGTAATAGAAACCTTAGACCTTTGTATGGAAGGACATTACACAACTTAATTTTATATACCGCTAGGACGCCCCATTTTCTTGCCTCACGCCCAACCCTGAAACACTCTGTAACACTTGAACAGGGTCAAGTCGCATTTCCCGTGCATACAAAGCAAAGAGTCGTATGTCTTTATTAGCTCACACAAACGTCTAGATTTTGGGTATGTAGACAACTGCCGCTGGAATCGAGTTTGAGACGAACAGAAGAAATTACAAGCCAAAAAGACACAGCGTCGCATATCTAATTTCTTGTTCGAATGTTGGACCTAAGGGTGGGGCTTAGAGAGTTTCAATGGATGCAAAAGGGGCTATAAATGAAATCGGGGCACTATCTTTCGATAGCACCCCGACTCGATTAACGCTGCTCGCATTTACTGCGAGCGAGTGTCTTTCACTTACATTTCGTAAGTGACACGTGCGTAGACCATGCGGCCTGTTGGGTCATATAGAGTCGACTCCATACCACCTAGCATTGGCACTTTCTGTGGCAAGCGGTCGAACAGGTTACGTGCACCAACAGTGAACGAGAAGTCGCCACCCAGAGCTTCCAACTGGCTGAAGTTGTAAGACGCATCTACGATAGTAGATTCGTGCAACTCAGAAGTAGCGCGGTAGTTGCTGAAAGGCAACAGACGCTGGAAGGAGAATGGGTTCGCATCGAATACCATGCTGTCGATGTAGCGTACAGTGACGTTTGCACTGTGCTGACCCATCAACCAACCCATGTTCAGATTGCCTTTCCACTCTGGCATTGGAGGTACCGCACCAGTGTTGTCGTTCTGCTGGCCTTTGCCTTCTACTACAGGACGGTCAACAGATAGCTGGTACTGGTAAGAGTCGACATAAGTCGCATTCAAACCAACATTGAACATGCCGATGTCGCCAACAGAGAAGCGGTAAGACCAGTTCAAGTCGTAGGCTTTAACAAGCATGCTTGACGCATTCGAGTCACCCGAATAGATGCGATCGATCTGTGCCATGTTGTTCGGGTCACGCACGATGCGCTTGTCCGAACGTGGATCTGCGTTCCATGCAGCAACTTGTGCCAACGTAGGCATACCAGGACCAGCAAAACCAGTCGCCTGCTTGAAGTTGAAGAAGTCAGCGCTCAATACATCGTTAGTTGTAGAGGCGATGATTCGATCGGTAAAGTCAGTCTCACTATAGTCAACCGACACTACCATGCCTTCGATCAAGTCTAGCTCGAAGCCAACGCTCAATGTATCAGCAGACTCAGGCACTAGATTTGGGTTACCGCTTGAGCAGTTAGCCGTGAAGGCCGCAAATGTAGTGAACGGGTCAGCCACGTTTGTCAGACCACAGGACTCTGGATCGTTCAACTGCGACAATGAAGGCGCAACGAAAGAGGAGCCCGCGCTCGCACGCAGAGTCAGACGATCGAGTGGCGTGTAAACGATACCGTACTTAGGATCGGTAGAGCTCTGACCAGTAGAGTAAGCCTCATCACGAAGTGCCAAGCTCAGCTCTAAGTTGTCTAGAAGTGGCAATGAAAGCTCTGCGAAGTATGCATCTACAGAACGACCATCGCTGTTCGGGAACAGTTGCGCACCAATGAACACATCGCCAGTCAAGCTGTGCAATGAAGGCACGTTGCTGAAACGGTCTTCACGACGCTGATAACCAAATGCTGCACCGATAGTGCCGCCTGGCAATTCAAAGCCGCCTGGAGAGATTACGCCATTCAACACTAGGTCGAATGTCTGCAATTTGTCTTCGTCGTTTACACGATTCTGCACATAAGTAGAGTCAGCAACTGCCTGAGTGTTCAGGTTAGAACCATCAGGAGAAACGAAGGGGTTGAAACACGCTTCGCGGTCATTGACCACGTCACAGTTCAAGCCTTGTGTCAAAGCTCCCATGCTGAAGTTGTTCGCCATGCTCTTATCCTGCTGATAAGAGAAGGTGTAAGTCGCATTACCACGCCAGTCATTCAGGTAAGGCACTGCGAAGTCAGCCTTGAATGCTTGACGCACGCCACGGATATACGCATCGCCTACAGTAGCGCCGTCAGCACCCAACTGTGAAGGCAATGTACCGTGCTTACCCCATGGACGCCATGCGCCGAAAGTCACGTCTTCGTTGAACGCGATGCCGGCAGGATCAAGGATTACTTGACCATTGCTGTTGCGATCAGGTACGCCGTCGCCGTTCGCATCTGCTGCGAACAATGGAGCACCAGTAGAAGTTACTGCGCGGAATGGGTTGCCTGGCAATTCGCCGCGAATACCTGGCAACTCGCTTACGCGACCACCTGGGTTAGAGGGCGAACCACGGTTGTAGTTACGACGTGAGAAGTAGCTAGTCTGAGCACTGATGCTCAAATCTGGGCTTACGTCATAAGACAGGTTAAGGAATGCTGTACCCGTGTCTTGTTTTACACGGTAGTCCCAGAATTCACCGAAGTCATACCAGCACTGGCCACCGAAAGTGAAGCCATTTGGGTTGTTGCCAACTTGTGTTGGATCTTCGCGCGTGCCGCCACAATTAGGATCTGACTTAAGCGCTGTTGTGCCCGTCAAATTACCCGCTGCATCGCGTCTTGGCACGAGGTAACGACCTGGGTTTGGTGTAGATGAAGAAGTAAGACCTGCGTTCATCTGGTCTGGGCGATCAATCATCTTCAGGCGACCGTTAGTACGCCAATCTGCCGCTGCAACGATGTTGATGCCGTTCCACTCAGTACCAGCCAAGAAGCTGATAGTGGTGTCTTTGTAATCACCACGGCTATCGCCCTGCTGATAAAGCTCTACCTTCACGCCATCGTAAGAAGTACGTGGCACGAAGTTTACAACACCAGCTACCGCTTGCGAGCCGTAAAGTGCCGCGGCACCATCGGTCACGATGTCAAGACGCTGAATCGCGATCTGTGGCAGGAAGGTGTTGACGTTATTGCTGATAGTACGCATGCCATCGACTAGGGTCAGAGTAGCGCCCTCGCCAAGACCACGCAGGTTGACGCCAGTTGCAGTACTAGATGCGCCAGTCAAAGAGTTCTGAGTAACCGATGAACCTTGGTTGAAACTCAGGTTGGCGACCACGTCGCCCATGTTAGGTGTACCCTCAGCTGCAAGGTCATCTGCAGTGATCTGAGTGATTGGAGATGCTGCGCGGAAACCTTCTGTACGACGAATAAAGGAGCCAGTAACAACTACTTCTTCAACTTCAGGGGCTTGGGCAAGTGCAGCGCCGCTGATTTGCAGCAAGGAAATGGAAATGGCTGCACAAAGCAACTTTTTCTGTGGAAATGGACTGCTAAACTTCATATTGCGACCTCTAAGATTTTATTGTGGCCCCCCGATCTCGATCTCCGCTGTTTCAAATTCCTTTGCGGCGCCGGGTGGTCGTTTGATTTAGAAAAAAGGCTGCCTGTAACACGTCACAACTACTAGAAATTACATCCTATGCGACACCAGAACCGTATATTCAGTGGACGGACCTATTGCTCTAAATCGATTTTTACTCTCCCTCGAAAAAACCCAAACGCAAGGCGTGGGTATTCCGGGCGCTGAATATAACATCGGGGGAGCACATGTAAAGCAAAAATTGACATTCATTAAGAATGCAATTAATGCTTGACATGACAATGGCGGGTATGTGACCCCTTTAGACAGGGACTATTGACCCCTATTGAATTGTTTCAGATATTTGACAGACAGAGATACTTCAGTTCCAAGTACTCTTCAATGCCATATTTAGAACCTTCTCGGCCTAAGCCAGATGCCTTGACACCCCCGAACGGCGCGACCTCCGTGGAAATTAGCCCGGTATTGATGCCGACCATTCCGTACTCCAGCGCCTCGGCCACGCGGAACACTTTTGCGAGGTCTTGAGAATATAAGTATGATGCTAAGCCGAACTCAGTATCGTTCGCCATTTCAATAACTTCCACCTCTTTCTCAAAGCGTATTAAAGCGGCAACGGGGCCAAAGGTCTCTTCTTTTGTGAGCATTGCGCTCTGCGGCACATCCACGAGAACAGTAGGCTGAAAATAGAGCCCGCCTTTCTCATGGGGCTTGCCTCCAAGGGTCAGTTTGCCCCCTTTATCTAGTACATCCTGAATATGCTCTTCCACCTTCTCCATTGCCTCTGAGTTTATCAAGGGGCCAAGATTCACTTCCAAATCAAGGCCGTAGCCAACTTTTAGGCGATTCACAGCAACCTGCAGCTTCTCGGCAAATTCGCTATAGACACCGGACTGCACATAGAAACGGTTAGCGCACACACAGGTCTGCCCGTTATTTCGGAATTTAGAGACGATTGCGCCCTCTACTGCCGCATCGATATCGGCATCGTCGAAAACGATGAAAGGCGCGTTGCCACCCAATTCGAGGGACACTCTCTTAATATCTTGAGCACACTGTGCCATAAGCTCACGGCCAATCTGCGTGGAACCAGTAAAGGAGAGCTTGCGCACGATGGGATTACTAGTGAGTTCTGCCCCTATCTTCTTCGCGCTACCGGTGACTACGTTCAACACACCCGGTGGGACACCCGCACGTAAGGCTAGCTCCGCCAATGCCAGTGCCGAAAATGGCGTTTGGGAGGCGGGTTTAACAACCATGGTGCAGCCCGCCGCTAGAGCAGGGGCCGCTTTACGTGTCAGCATGGCGGCAGGGAAGTTCCAGGGTGTTATGGCCGCGGTTACCCCGATGGGCTGCTTGATAACGATAATACGTTTATCCGGCTGGTGCCCAGGAATGGTGTCTCCATATATGCGCTTCGCCTCCTCGCTAAACCACTCGACAAAAGACGCAGCATAGGCAATCTCGCCGCTTGCCTCAGTGAGCGGTTTGCCCTGTTCTAGCGTCATTATGCGGGCAAGATCGTCCTGATTCTCCATGATCAGCTCAAACCAGCGCCGCAAGATGACCGCTCGCTCCTTAGCGGTCTTAGCGCGCCATTTAGGCAGGGCGAGCTGAGCTGCCTCTATCGCGTGGCGCGTTTCCGCCACCCCCATACTAGGCACTGTGCCGAGCAACTCACCAGTGGCTGGGTTGTGCACCTCCAGAACGGCATCATTAACAGCACGCTCCCACACACCATCTATGCAACAGCGTTGGCGAAACAACTTGATGTCTTTGATTTGCGGCTCTGAATTTGGCATATGAACTCCTATTGAACTTGGCTACGATCGATAAAACCGGCCTGGTTTGGCATCTCGATCTTCGGCAAGCTGGCACTGTCGAGAACAACGTTTTCGTCCACGAGCCCGTTCAAGTTAAGAATGTACGCAACGAGCTGATAGACCTGCGTGTCACTCAAAGATTTCGGCGCAGTCGGGGGCATTGCACGACGCACATAGTCGTATAGTGTGCTGGTGTATGGCCAGTAACTCCCCACCGTAAGCAAAGCGGGTCTAGACGTAGTAGAGCCTCCCACAAGACCGGGCACACCAGCACCGCCCTGCCCCTCCTGCCCATGACAGGCAGCACATTGTTGCTCATAGACCACTTTGCCTTGTGCGGCAGTCCCGCCTCCGCTCGGAAGTCCCTCACCATCAGGGCTTATGATTAAGTCCCAACCTAGTAGCTGAGCCTCGCTAACAGGCTTGCCCAGACGCGGCGTCTCCTGCGCGACAAGTGTAACGCTCAGCAAGGAGCCAACCGCTAGGGCGATCAATACATTACGCTTAGGCATAAACATTCTTCACCTCCCCTTGAGCGGACACAGACCAACTTTGTATGCCGTTGAAATGATAACGATTTATCGGGTCGTAGTTGGAGAGGACCATCGCGCGTGTCGGTTGCACTTGCCCCGCAGTATCCGTCGCCCTGCTCTGCAATATTGCGGGACCGCCCTCCCATATCCATGGTATGCGAAAACGCGTCAGGGCCAAGTCCTGCCCGGTACCATCTAAATGGGCATCAGCCCAACTACGCCCCCCGTCCGCAGAGACTTCAACACGACTAATGGCCCCACTACCTGACCAGGCCACTCCTGTAACTTCATGAAGACCCTGTCGGCGCAGGCTCATCTGTCCCGAGGGAGTAGTAATGAGAGATTTGACACCCATGGGAAAGGTGAACTGCAGAGCCTTCCCATCCGGCAACAGGTCTGTGTACTTGGAAGTCTCATCACGAAAATTAGCAGGCCCGTCGGCCAGTTTTATCTGGGTAAGCCATTTAACGCTCACATTACCCTCCCAACCCGGCACAAACAGGCGCATGGGATAGCCTTGCTCGGGCCTAATGGGCTCACCATTCTGATAAAGCGCAATAAATACATCGCGCAGCGCCTTGTTTAGCGGGATAGAACGGCCCATGCTAGCCCCATCGGCGCCGGTCGAAGTTACCCATGTAGCGCCCTGTGCTATGCCCGCCTCATCGAGCAATGTGGCAAGGCTCACGCCAGTCCACTCGGCACAGGAGAGCAGCCCATGGATGGCCGCAGCGCTACTGTCTCCAGCCGCAGCGCTAGTATTCGCGCCGCTATTACCCGAACATTCGAGGAAATAGATGCGGCTTTGCAGCGGATAAGCAAGCAAGTCTTCATAGGAAAACTCGAGTGGCTGACGCACCATGCCGTGAATCACTAAACGGTGCTGGGCAGGGTCGATAGCTGGAATCCCAGAGTGATGCCGCTCGAAATGCAGGCTATTCGGCGTGATATTGCCTTGCAATAGATGCAGCGGGGTACGAGACACGCCTGAACCCGGCAAGATAGCGCTAGGCGCGCCTGCTAAACGTTGATAAGAACTAGCAAAGGAGGAAGGACTACCGTAACCCGAGGGATCACGCCCCGGCACCTTAGACCAAGCAGGAATCTCGACTCGTGAGCTATCTGCAGCCAAGACAGAATGAGAGATAAGCCCCCCCACTCCTGTAAGGCCTAAGCCAAGCAGGTGACGACGATTAATCAAGCCATTTGCTGCTACACGCTCCAAACTTTCTGTATTGTTCTGATTATTGATTTCGCTCATGAGAACCTCATGCTGCCCTTGTTGAAGAAAATGAATAGCTGCTAGTGTTGACGCTCGAATCCAGAGGACTGCCCAAAAGCCTAAATGATGCACTACTCAAAAGCCATAGTGATTACCGTGCTTGTTTTGCTGCCTTTGTGCATACCTTCAGCCGGCAGCAGTGCGGCTCAAGAGCCTGTGGCAATGCTGGATTGGGATAGCCGTAGCTTCAAAGGAACAACCGAATACAACGCGGTAGATCTAGAGGGAGAAACAGTACTTCAAGCCGTCGCCATCAACAGCGCCAGCGCGCTATACCGAACCCAACAGGTCGATCTTACACAGACACCTTATCTGCACTGGCGCTGGCGTATTGAGCAAACCCAATCAAACGACAAAGATGAACGCAGCAAGAGCGGCGATGACTATCGAGCACGTGTCTATGTAGTGCGCCGTGATGGCTGGGCCTTCTGGCGGACGAAGGCCATCAACTACGTCTGGTCGAGCGCCCAGCCAAGTGGTAGCCGCTGGTCGAACCCCTTCGCAGGGGAAGCCGTACAGATGTGGGCATTAGATAGCGGCTTGGAGAATGCAGAACAATGGCATACACATGTTCGAGACATCAGGGAGGACTGGTTTACAGCATTTGGAGAGCACATTGAAAGTCTCGACGGACTTGCCCTAATGACAGACACCGACAACGCGGGGGGCAGCGTTCGCAGTTGGTATGCCGACATTCACTTCAGTGCGTCGCCCTGAGGTCTATAAGTAAGAATTACACAAAGGGAGAGAAAATTATGGGCACTATTACATTTCACGGCGCCGCACAGGAAGTCACAGGCTCTTGCCACCTAGTAGAGTCTCCTGCCATTGGCCGAGTTCTACTAGATTGCGGCATGCGCCAAGGCGGAGATGCACTAAACCGAATTCAAGACGAGGGCTTCCCTTTCGAACCAAGCAGCATCGATGCCGTCATACTCTCCCATGTTCACCTTGACCATTCCGGATTGCTACCCACTCTAGTCAATCTAGGTTTCAGCGGACCGATCTATTGCACGCAAGCGACTAAAAGCCTTTTGCGTATTCTGCTCGAAGACGCCTCTGGTCTCTACCACCGCGATCTAGAGCACGAAAACCTGCGGCGCAAGCGCAGTGGGCGCCCCCTATTGAAAGAGGAGTATTCCGAGAAAGATGTTGAGCAAGTACTTAAGCTTTGCGATGGCAGCCCTTACCGCACACCCGTTAAAATTACACCCGACGCTTCGCTATGTTTCCAAGATGCAGGTCATATATTGGGCTCTGCGATTGTAGAATTAGAGTTAACTGAGAAAGGTCAGACTAGGCGCATCGTCTTCTCTGGCGATTTAGGCAAATCCGATTCAGTCCTGATGAACGACCCAACAGTTGTCGAACATGCCGATATCCTCTTGATGGAAGGAACCTATGGCAATCGCAATCACCGCAGCTTGGACAACACACTGGAGGAGCTTGAGCAGATCCTGCACGAGACTTGGGAGCGCGGCGGCAATGTCATGATTCCCTCATTCGCAGTTGGCAGGGCGCAGGAAATCATCTATCACTTAGGGTGTCTCTACCACGCCGGCAAGCTGGATAATTGGCAAGTCTTCCTCGACAGCCCCATGGCGATCGAGGTGACTACTGTCTACGATAATTGGCTCAAGATATTGGACAATGAGGACGTGCGCTGCCTAGACAAATTTGGCAAAGAGTCCCTCGAAAGCTTCCTACCGACACTGAACCTGACCAATAGCTCAGAAGAGTCCATGGCCATCAATAAGATCAAGAAAGGGGCTATCATCATTGCCGGCAGCGGCATGTGCACTGGTGGGCGCATTCGCCACCACTTCAAGCATCGCATCTGGAACGAGAAAAATACGGTACTGATCATTGGCTTCCAGGCCTTTGGCACCCTAGGCCGCCGCCTAGTCGATGGCGAGAAGAGCTACCGCATGTTCGGTGATGAATTTATCGTGCGCGCACGCATCGAAACCCTCGGAGGGTTCTCTGCCCACGCAGGTCAGAGTGAACTCATCGAGTGGGCTACCCAGTTCAAAGACAAACCACGCTTGATTCTCGTGCATGGTGAAGCGACGGCACTAGAGGCTCTATCACTGAAGTTTTGGGAAGATCATGAAATTCGCTGTACCGTGCCTAGCTTGGGTGAAAGCATTAACTTCTGAGAAAACCGATGACTTCACCAGTGGAGAATACAGTACGAACCGAGTCTGCAACACGAGTGAGTACTCCCTACGCCCTTACCGAACAAGAAGTTCTAGCGCAGCTTAACAGCACGCGGGAAGGACTAAGCGGCAGCGAAGCGGATGCTCGCGTGCAGCGATATGGACCAAATCTACTACCAGTAACCGCTAGCACTCCCCCATGGCAACGCCTGCTGCGGCAATTTCGTAGTCTCTTCATCTACGTACTGCTAGGCGGTGCGCTCATCAGTTATTTCCTTGGGCACTATGTAGACGCCGGTGTCATTCTTGCTGTCGTGCTCATCAACGGTCTCATCGGGTTTATACAGGAAGGCAAGGCAGAAGCTGCTCTAAGTGCCATTCTGTCTATCAGCACCACTCACTGCCTCGCATTGCGTGATGGAGAGCTACTCAGTGTTGCTAGTACCGCTCTCGTCCCCGGCGATGTCGTTTCGCTCCAGGCGGGGGATCGAGTCCCCGCCGACGTGCGCCTCCTCAACAGCAAGGATCTACGCAGCGACGAATCTGCCTTAACTGGAGAATCAATCGCCAGCGAAAAACGCTGTGAAGTACTTGCCCAGGACTGTCCACTTGCAGAGCGTCACAACATGGTCTTTATGGGGACCATGATTGTCGCGGGCGCAGCGACCGGAGTAGTCACCCATACCGGAACTGCAACCCAGATTGGCGCAATCAACACACTCGTGAATAGCGTGTCGATTCAGCCAACGCCCTTACAGCGACAACTAAGCGCTCTAGCCCGCAATCTAACACTCACTGTCCTAGGGCTAACGGCGCTTATTGTCGCATTCGGAATGCTCGCCCATGGCTATAGCTTCGCCGAGATGTTGCAGAGCGCTATCGCCATCGCAGTGGCCGCAATCCCCGAGGAGCTGCCCGCCATCGTCACCATCGTGCTCGCCTTCGGCGTCATGCGCATGGCCCGCAGCAATGCACTGGTACGCCGCCTACCAGCCGTCGAGGTCCTCGGCTCAGTCGATATTATTTGTACGGATAAGACCGGCACTCTAACGGCCAATGCCATGACTGTGCGGGAGATCGCCACCGCGGGTGTAGACATCAATGTCAGCGGTGAGGGCTACGAGCCCAAGGGCAACTTCAGCACCTACAGATCCGAATGGGAAGCCATACTAGAGAGCGCTGCCCTAGTCAGCATGCTCTGCAATGACGCGAGTATCAGCTGCGATGATAAGAGTCAGTGGCAGGTCAATGGCGACCCTACCGAGGGGGCCCTGCAAGTATTCGCCCTTAAATTGGGCTTGGATCAAGCATCCATAAAGTCCAGCTATCCACGGGTTGATGTTCTCCCATTCGAGACTGAGAGGAGATACATGGCAACTGCGCACAACGCTACTGGCAAAGACGTCATGATCGCCTTAAAAGGCGCACCAGAGAGTCTACTGCCGATGTGCCACACTCAATCTGGCCCGAACGGGGCACAGCCCATCGAAACGCTAATGTGGCAAAACAAGACTGCCGCTTTGGCCGCAAGAGGCATGCGCGTCATTGCTCTAGCAAAGAAGATTTCTCCCGCGCAACACACAAATCTAAGCCACGAAGACGTCGCGCAAGGTATGGAAATGATAGCGCTGCTCGGCATCAGCGACCCGCCCCGCAAAGAGGCTGTGGCAGCAATCGCGCGATGCCACGACGCTGGCATTCGGGTGAAGATGATTACCGGTGACAATCCACTAACTGCTTCTGCAATCGGCAAAGAGTTGGGGCTGAATACAACAAGGGTGCTAACCGGCCAGCAACTAGACGAGATGAACCCAGAGCAATTGGCAGAGGCTGCTGAACAGGTCGATATCTATGCCCGTGCTAGCCCCGCTAATAAGTTGCAACTGGTTGCTGCATTGCAGCAGCGCAAGCACGTTGTGGCAATGACAGGGGACGGCGTCAACGATGCACCTGCACTGCGCAAGGCAGATATCGGCGTAGCAATGGGCATGAAGGGCACCGATGCCGCCCGAGAAGCCTCAGACATCGTGCTCACCGATGATAACTTCGCCACCATTACTCAGGCAGTGGAGGTTGGTCGCACGGTGTATGACAACACCATCAAATCGATTTTATTCATGCTGCCGACCAACCTGGCCGAGGCCAGTATTGTGCTATTGGCGATCCTCTTCGCATGGGAGCTTCCGATCACTGCGCCCCAGATACTATGGATCAACATGGTGACCACTGTGACTCTTTCCCTTGCGCTAGCCTTTGAGCTGAGCGAGCGCAATACCATGCAACACCCGCCCCGCCCATTTGGACAAGGGCTCATCACCCCTTTGCTGCTGCGCCGCCTTTTACTCGTAGGTATCAGCGGCGCGTTTGTGGTGTTTGCCCTCTTCCTTTGGGTGCTCGACCAAGATGGCACTTTAGAACGCGCACGCGCAATGGCCGTTAACAGCATAGTGATGATCGAGGCTCTGTATCTGCTCAGCTCACGTTTCTTCGAGCAGAGTATTCTGCACTCTGACATGCGTCGTGGCAGCGGGCCCGTCCTAATCTCTATAGCTTTGGTGCTACTCGGACAACTCGCCTTCACCTATCTTCCCATATCGCAGCGGATATTCGAGGTAAGCGCAATCTCTCTGTTTGATTGGGCTCTAGTGACCGCCAGTGCAATGGTGGTGTTGATATTGGTTGAAATAGACAAGGCACTAGCGAGGCGCAAAAGTGCTATTTCAAAAATTGCTGCAACCCCTCCAGTATAAGAGGCGCCAGATCAATTTGATTACTAGAATCGGCGATGCTATTAGTCGTGACAACCTGCAACCCCAGCGCTTGCATCTGAGCGAGCGCACCCGCTGCAAAAATCCCATGCACACCGATGCACACGGGTGCTCGCATGCCACTATCGCGCAAGTGCGCAGCGGCCTGCATCATGGTATGGCCGGTACTAATAATGTCATCTACTAGCACTGGCGTGTGATCGAGAAAGTCTGCAACATGGGGTAAGGAGACTCGCACCTCGCGATCTCCGAAGCGCTCTTTATTCAACACCTCGAAGGGACAGCCAGCAGCCAGCGCCACCTTGGAGGCCCACTGTTCCGACTCTCCATCTGGGCCGATAACGATAGGCTTATCCACCTGCCCACTTAACCATTGCGCAATGGGTTGTACTGCACTCAAGGCAGTCGACGGTATGCTATACACCTCGTTGAGTGCGTGTATACGATGCAGATGCGGGTCGACTGTTAGCAGCCAGTCGAATTGCTGACTAAGCAATCGGGCGAAATACTGCGCGCTGACGCCCTCGCCCTCATGAAAGCGTTTATCTTGACGCATGTACGCAAGATAAGGAGCAACCAAACCGATGCTGTGTGCGCCCAAGTCTCGCAGCGTACCCACCAACAGTAGTAACGGCAGCATCTTTTCGTTAGGTTGATGTAACTGGCAGAGGATAATAATCTGCGCATCGGCCACATCACTGAGCACGCGAATATAACTTTCCCCATCTGGAAAATTGCGCAATTCCAGAACGCCTTGCTCAAAACCCCCGCCCGCGACAAGTGAATCGCCTAGTTCTTCCTGACCTGGCATAACAAATATTATTGGCTTCATACGAACTCTTCCTCGATATGCAACACGTCGAGATGAGACCGATAGAAGTCGAGCGCATACTCCATCTCACCCTTCGCCTCAGCATGTAAGGTCATTAACAACTGTCCCTTTTCCACTTTATCGCCAAGACGCACATGTAGATCTATACCCGCGGAGACAGCATTGGGTGCACCTGCGAGACTAGCCAAGCGAGAAATCACGCGGTTATTGAACAGGGCTACGATACCGGACTTGTGTGCCGTAATAGAATGCTGGAACGGCGCGACAGGGGGCGTTTTCAATCCGCCCTGCGCTTCGCAAATGGCCTCGAATTTTCTCCAGGCATCGCCATTGTCTAAGGTCTGGGTAGCCAAGGCTAAGCCATGCCCTCGGGGACAGGCATTGCCCATTTCCAGCATAGTCGCCGCAAGGGTAAGTGCGCGTTCGCGCAGATCCTCTGGCGCGTTCTTCGTGCATTGCAGCACAGCCAAGACATCCCGCGCCTCTAGGGCTGGACCGACACCGTGACCAACGGGTTGGCTACCATCGCTGATTAAAATCTGCACTTTCATACCCAGTGCCGCCCCAGTCTCTACCAATAGATCGGCTAACATTTGCGCCAACTCTACGCTGCGAACTTTCGCAGTCGGCCCTACAGGGATATCGATAAGGACGTGGGTAGAGCCTGCTGCTAGCTTCTTCGAGATTACCGATGCAACGAGCTGACCCTCGCTATCCAGGTCTAGCGCGCGCTCCACACGAATGATGATGTCATCGGTAGGGCTTAGGGAAACGGAGCCGCCCCAGGCGAGACAGGCCCCTTGTTCCTGTACCACTTCTCGCATTTTCTCGAAGCTTAGCGCAACCGTTGTGAGCGTCTCCATGGTATCGGCCGTACCCGCCGGCGAGGTGATTGCCCGAGAAGATGTTTTAGGCATCATCAAACCGTTCGCCGCTACAATAGCCACAACGATAGGTGTGGTGCGATTGCCGGGCAACCCCCCTACACAGTGTTTATCTAAGACTTGCACCCCCCCACCCCAATCGAAGTGCTCGCCGCACTCTACCATCGCCTTAGTGATGGCGATCGTCTCGTCGAGATTCAGATTATTACCCGCGCACGCGGTCACATAGGCAGCTAATTGAATATCGGAGTACCGCGCTTCCCTTATGTCGCCAATAATAGCGCGCGCGGCCTCCAGCCCCAGTGTTTTACCATAGAGCTTTCCGCGTACAAAACTCATCGACTCAACTGGCAACGCATGTTTAAAAGTAGCCTTGTCGCCCTCTTTTGCATTCAGCAGCTTCCAAGCACTATCGCTTAATCCTGCCTTTTGGTGACTGAGAAGCTCACCAGTTACTATATTTAGGGTCGCGATAACGCTGCGACCTTCAATACACACCCGTACCCGGCCCTGAGCACTGAAGCCCTCGGAGCGGACTACATGGCAATCACTGCGCATATACACGACGGGCTCTTGGTGAGTGTCGATGCCCGCCTTAGTGAGATACAGAAAGTTTTCGTCCGGAGTAACCGGTGGGCCTTTCTTCGAAGTCACAGCACTCTCCTAATTGGGTAGACCCAGTATCGAATTCGCTGCGCTGACAATCGCTTGCCATGATTGACCGTTGGCTTCCTGCATGCCAGCGACGCTGAGGGTTCCGCCACGATTACGGTAGCCGAGCACGCGGGTTTGCGCGATTCCTGTGTCGAGACGACGTAGCACACCAGTCATGACTTCCGCATGGGTATGACAGACAATCAGGCGCGTCTCAACCGGAGGAATAATTCGCGCTATCTCTGCATCGGAGTGCACATAGCTTGCCTCCCGCGCGTCTCTGGGGATGCGGAATCTGCCTGGTTCTAGAATCGCCACGACCGAACAATCCACACCTTGCTCACGCATCACCTGTGCCGCCTTATTAGCCGCCTCCAATTGATAGGCTCCTACTGCTAAGAACTGCAGAATCGCATCGGTGTCGTGCTGCAATACCATTGCGCCGTCCTGCACCGCCTGCTGAGCCTGCGCAGCACTGCAAAAATAGGGGGTCACATTTTTCGGCGTTACCACGGTTGCGACTCGGCCAGTTTGCTTATAAAGCGTACCCATTAGCGCGACGGCGCTATTGGCATCGAAGGGGAAATACACAGGTGCCACGTCTGCCATTTCACCTAACCAGGCCTCACAAAGTGTCGGGTCTTGATGTGACTGTTCGTTCTTTCCGTTCTCCCAAGTGTGGGAACTAAGCAGCACTGGCACCGACAGCCAGCGTACACGCCGCCCCGTTTCCAGAATGTGCCGAGCGAAGATTACCTCTTGTCGCATTGCGCCGAGCATCTTGACGGCGAACGCCTCATAGCTGACAACAAGATTCAGCCCTTGTTTGTTCGCAAGCGCCGCGCTCACTACTGCTTCCTCGTTGAGCGCTGTGATCACGGCGCCGTGTAAGGATTCGGAGACTCCGTCCTCGGGAGAGGTAACCCGATGCCGAAGTAGGTCCAAACTCTTATTCATGCGATTACTGCGCATCTCGTCCGGATTGCCTACTCGAACCCGCATATTAGGATTAGCCGTGGCCAAAGCGCAAAACCACACATCGATCGCGGCCATCGGGGCAAGGGCCGTGCCGGGAATAATTCTCTCAGGAAATGGTAGAACTGGAGTTTGCACCTTCAATTGACGCAGGCAGTGATCCTTCTCCTGCACTCGCCCCTGTGCGCCATGTGATTGCAAAGACTCGATTGCCGCGTCCAGTTCGGCAGGGGCAACGAATAATTTCGCACAGCCTTCGTTAAATAAAATTCGGCTCTCCTCATCGTTTGCGCAACTGCCTGGCAACGGTAGGTTATGCGCTGCATTGGTACCAGAGCCCGGGAAACCGAAGCCTTTTACCGTTTCCGCAATCGCGTATGGCAGCAAGACAGGATAACTACGCTCCCCTGCAACAATCTGCTCATGCTGGTTCTTAAGTCGCTGCGCCATGCTTAGGATTGCCCACGCGAATGCCGCCGGATCACGCCCATCGATATCTACAGGCTCAAAACCGTTTAACCTTAGATGATCACGAAACCAATGCACGCCTCCAGACTGGGACATAGTCGTGCGTTGATCAATACGCCGGCCATTGGCAATCATGATGGGCATTACCAAACCGGTGTCCTCGCCACGCCACCAGCGCGACGCCCAATCGCTGCCGCGCTGTTCCTCGAAAGCGCCATCGCTGAGAAAACTCACCAACTCCTGCCCAGGTAATGGCATGTGGACATACTGAAGGCCAGCGAAACCTAGATAGCCGCCCTCGCTGATACCACCGGCAGTATACGCATTCACATGACTCCCCAAGGGCGCAACCGGCCGCCCATTGGCGCCAATCTCATAACTGTAGAAATCCTGACAAAGCTGGCTGAGCCCCTGATCCGAGCGTGGGTATCGCGCCTCTTGCTCAGGCTCGAGATTGCGCATCAAGATGTTCACGGCATCAATTGCCGCCACACAATGCCCTTGCCCCATTACCCAAGCGCGTGTGGTGCCGCTCAGGGCATTAGCCAGAAGGTAGCCAACATACGCTGGCACCATGTTGAGCGCGCCACCTGTATGCCCCTCAGGCGTAAGCTTGAAGTCCTCTGCTGCTAGTGTGCGCCCATCAAGATGCACCTCTTGTGCGTAGGTCATGTGAGCGGTTAGCCAAAGCCCCATACTCGACAACCTATCGGCGGCAATAAAAAGCTGCCAAGCTCGCTCTCGTTCGCAAACGCCCGCGGCAACAAGTGAATCCACTAATTCCTGAACTGCGTGAACAGTCTCAGCCCGATGTTCTATGACGCCATAACCGGCAAGCCATACTGCCTTATTGTCACTCATGCCTCGTTCTCCATTAGCGTCGTAACTAGAGGCTCACACTGCCAGAACATCTCGCCGAATGCATTGACCGGCGTCAAGCAATGGGCAACCCGACACTGGTGTCGAGGTAAACTACTTAAAGCTTAAGCCGCAACACGCCCTTGTTCGTCTAGCACAACTCCGAAAGCGGCGAGAACATCCAGCACATGCTGCCGAATAAGTGGCCGGTGTTCACCGATGCCATGACGGCCTACTCCAAAACTTGCACGGCGAGCCCCTCAACAACCTGATCAGAAGGAAAGATGACCACTTGCTCGCCATCACTCAAACCTTCTAGTACCTGCGCATACTCCGAACTACGAGCACCTATCTGCAACGCTTGTAAGCGCACCCGTCCCTGCTCAACTACAAAGACTTGCCACTCATTGTCTCTGCGAAACAAGGCACTAATCGGCAAAGTCAATGCGTTGGGAATCTCATCGACGATAATGGCTGCTTCGATACGATACTGAGCACCTAAACCCGGATTGGTTTCGGTGAGTTCACCAATCACATTTACGCGCTGCTCCTCCACACCAAGTGCAGAGTATTTGGTGAAAGCCTGAGGTTCCACATATTTTACCCGACCATGTAATGTCTGCGCCCCTCCCCAGCTAGTAATTAAAATAGTGTCACCAGGACTTACCTTTACCGCCTCTTGAGTAAGCAGATCTATCATCAACTCCAATCGGTCTCCATCACTAAGTTGAAACAAAGGAGTGCCAGCTGCCACAATACGCTCGCTCTTTTCGAAAACCTGCTGAATAGTGCCTTTCACTGGTGCCAGAATCGACTGCACGCTCTCGGGTTCAACTTTACTAACCCCAAGTAACTGGGACCTAGCACTCTCTACCTCGGCTGTCGCTGCAAGTAAACTCGCCTGCGCTGCTTCCTCCCGACTAATTGCCGCATCTCTTGCTTGTTGAAAGTTGTCCCGCTCTTCCTGCCCAATCACGCGCTGCACAAACAGTTGTTCGCGGCGTTGCGCCTCTTGGGTAGCACGCGTGCGTGCACTTCGGGCTTCGTCTAAAGCGGCCTGCGCAACACTGTATCTGGCCCGCGCACCGGCCAACGCAGCCTCCAGTGCCGCTTGGGTACGCCGGTTCTCTGGCGCTACCGCGATCCTTGCCAACTCATCACCGGCCTCTACCGCGTCCCCTTCAATTCTGTCGGTGCGTAGGAGTTGACCAGAGACAGGGGCAGCTATGATATAAGGCTCTCTTGCGCGAGTGCGCCCCTGCTCCTCTACCGACACAAGTAGAGGCCTAAATGCCACGCGGTAGGTCTCTACACTCACAGTTGCCGAACCCATGGAAAGGACAAGAGTCGCGACCACCAACGTTAGCACTATTGCAACGATGACCCAGCTTCGCAATTTACCTTTGCTCCGCTTCGAAGTTGTTGTCATATCTACGCTCCTTTCGCACGCGCATGGACGTGCGGCAGTCTCTATTCGCGGGTTTTCAATACGCTTATCAAATCGATTGAATCGAGTCGGCGGCGCACCACGAATGCGCTCACCGCAGCAGCCAACACCGTAATCAATGCCGATACAACATAAGTGCGCATTGATATGTCAAAAGGTATACGGAAGGTATCCGTCTGCAAACCCATCACCATTAAGTAGGCAAGGCCATAGCCAATACCCCAACCCAAGGGAATGGCCAGCAAGGTGATAATTCCTTGCTCGCCCAATAACAAAGTTGCCACCTCTCGACGATGAAAACCCATCACCCGTAAACTAGCCAATTCTCGACCGCGCTCAGAGAGAGCAATTCTAGCGCCATTGTAGATAACCCCTACCGCTATGACGCTGGCAAAACCAACGAGGAAGCCTACTGAAATAAATATATTTCGGGCCAGCTCTCGTTCGAACGATTGCAACATAGAGGCGGGAGAGGCTACACCCGCGACAGCAGGCACTCGCTTTAGAGCACGATAGAGTACGTTGCGCTGGGACTCCAAAACGGAAAGATAAGCGCCGGATACAACATCATGCTCCCCGCTAAGTCGGTCCAAGGCGTCAAGGTTCATATAAGCGGTGACACCGAGAAAATCCTCAATGATTCCCGCCACTTGTACTTGAGCTCTCTGCCGCTTACCTTCGAGCATCTCCACGACCAGCCAGTCCCCGATCTCAACATGTAGTCGCTGTGCCAACACATTACTCAACACCATGCCTTGCGCTGGAATAGGGTGCACGGCTCCTTTGGCGGTCACAAGCCTACGCAGCAGACCATCGCCCTCTAAACCCTGGATCGCAGTCTCACGATGCCAGTGCGCGTTGCGCAGGCGAACAGGAGCCGCACGATAGGTCTCAACACGAGTAACACCAGGCATACGTTCCAATTCAAAGCGTGTAGAGGCAGGGACATTCTGTAGAAAGGAAACCGTAATATCTTCGCGTTGTATCTTCCGGAACTGAAGGTCTACAAGAGCAACAACACCATCGTACATAAATAAACCGATGATTAAGATAGCCACAGAGAATGCTACACCGAGTGAGGAGAAGAATGCTTGCAGAGGTTTACGTTCTACGTTGCGCAAAATCATACGTCCCGAGGCCGTGAGAAAGCGACCAATTCCTAAACGCTCTAGAAACCCGGGAGTGAAACTAGCGGGTGGTTCTGGTCGCATGGCTTCCGCAGGAGGCAAACGCACTGCTTTACGCACTGCCCCCAGCGCACCACTAAGGGCCCCCGCAACACTAATCATCAATGCGATGAACAATAAGCCCGGGCTGAGACGGTACTGCAAGCCCGGCAGGTCGAAGTATTGTCGATAGATATCGATATAACCCCGCCCCAATGCCATCCCACCGATCGTCCCAATGAGAGTCCCCAGTAGAACCGCCAGCAACGCGAACATAAGGAAATGGCGCCCTACTTCCACATCGGTATACCCAAAGGCCTTTAGTACAGCTATTTCACCACGCTGCGTGGTAATTAGTCGCCCTAATACCAAATGAAGTAGGAACACTGCCACTGCTAGAAAAACAGCGGGCATAGCGGTTCCCATAACCTTGTTCTGGTCGAGCTCTCCCTGCAGCATCATGTGCGAGGGCTGGTCTCGTCGCGCATAGGCTCCATAGCCACCATAGGGTTCGAGTAGCTCGTTAAGGCCGGCGATTACGGCTCGCTCGTTCGCACCCGGTGAAAGTTTTACAAAGACTTCATTGAACGCTCCATCCATATCGTAGGCTGGACCGAGCGCACGAACGCCCATCCACAGCACTCCATAGCGCTCATCCTCTGGCAAGAGAGAACCGGGAGGGACTGAATAGGAATGCTCAGGAGAGATCGCCACACCCACAATATCCAAACTGCGCGCACGACCATTAATGATGACGCGAATTTCATCACCCGGGCTCAGGCCACGTGCATTCGCAAACTTCTCACTAATTATTACTTCATCAGTAGCGCTACTATCTACATAACGTCCACGCACGATGAGTATGTCATTCAAAATAGGACGAGAACTTTCGGGTAGCGAGACAAAGCGACCCTGTGCGGGCGCATCGAGCCCCTCGAGATCTAAGGTTGCAAGGAAGCTAACTCGTGTATCCGCTAATGCGACACCTGGGATCGCCTGAATACGCTCGCGCATTGACTCGGGCGCTCTACGCAAGCTGCTCCACACATCTGCGAAACGCATGTCGTTGTAATAGCGTTGCTGTGCTTCCACCAAGGACTCGTAACTGCCCCGCATGGTGATTACCGTCATGATGCCAGTTGCCACCACCAAGGCAATTGAGAGGATTTGCCCCTTCAGGTGCCAGCACTCTCGTAGTAGTTTGAGCTGCAATGTGTGCACTCGAAATAGCGCAGCCCACTGCACAAGCCGCGCTACCATTGTATATTCGCCACGTCTTCGCGACGCGCATTGTGCTTACGTTCTACGATCTTGCCACTACTCATACGGAGTACTGTATCCCCTATGCGTCCAATCGCAGCGTTATGAGTAATGATTGCCATGGTAGTACCCGTTTCTCGATTGACACGGTCGAGTACACTGAGCACTAAGCGGCCAGTACTGACATCAAGGGCGCCAGTAGGTTCATCACAAAGCAGTATATGGGGTCTCTTCGCGATCGCTCGGGCGATGGCTACCCGTTGCTGCTCGCCACCTGAAAGTTGTGCGGGGAAGTGGTTCATTCGCGACTCAAGACCAACTATGGCCAGAGCTTCTTCCGGGCGCATAGGTGAGCTGGCGATATCTGTTACCAATGACACATTCTCGCGCGCGGTCAAGCTGGAGATCAGGTTGTAGAACTGGAACACGAAACCGACATGGTCGCGCCGATAGTATGTCAGCTCTGTTTGGCTCGCCCCGCTGAGCTCTTGCTCGCCATAGTACAAACTGCCACTGCTGGCTACATCCAGGCCCCCGAGAATATTGAGAAGTGTCGATTTACCGCTACCTGAAGCCCCGAGCAAAACTAAAAGCTCGCGTTCGTGTAGCGTAAGGTCAATATTGCTCAACGCGTGCACCCTAAGCTCCCCCATATCGTAAAACTTGGAAAGTCCTGTGGCACGCAGTACCGGCCTTGCCGCCACGTCTTCTCGACCTGTTTCCTGTCCGTTGTACATTCTGGTGTTCCTAAATTGCTGTTCGCAATCGCGAGTAATACCCGTTTACTGCTGACAATCTATTCGAAGGCATCTTATGATGTCATTCTCGACAGCAAATGCTACTAACAAGAGGAATTTCCATGTTTTCGCGACCATATCCGCTATTAGGCATTTCTCTCGTAATGAGTTTCTTGCTCGGCTGTACTCCGATGTCATCACCTAACGCGCCAATCAACACCACATCCGATCGAACGATCAGCACGCCGGGCCTTCCTCAATTCGCCCCCGCAGCGCTCATCAACGAGGCCAGTGATTTGACTCAACGATTCGTGGGCACTCTTCTGCCAACACTTCAGTCCGCGATGCAAGAAGGCGGACCATTGAATGCGATCGACGTCTGTGCGCTGGAAGCACCAAGAATTGCTCAGCAATTGAGCGAAGAGTCCGGTTGGGATGTGACACGAGTCAGCTTGAAGGCTCGCAATAGCCGCTCTGCCGTGCCGGACTCATGGGAGACACAAGTGCTACACATGTTCGATCAGCGTCAACAAGCAGGGGAATCAGCTGCCACATTGAATGTTGCGGAAACTGTGAATGGCAACTTCCGCTATATGCAAGCTCAGCCCACCGCACCGCTTTGTTTGACCTGCCATGGCAGCGAGGTGAGCCAGGAAGTGCTCAGTGCCATTCGTGCCAAATACCCAAACGATCTCGCGATTGGATATCAGGCAGGTCAGATACGCGGCGCTATTTCGCTGCGCAAACCGATGTAGCGTTCATCTTAGACGCGAATGGTAAACACGTCGCAGTGAATGCCGTGAAGAACAGCATTGGCGGTAGAGCCTAACACTGCGGCCTTCACCGCGCCTTGGCCATGGCTACCAATTACGAGAAGGTCAACCTTGCTGCTCTCTGCCAGTCGCTTGATCTCGTAAGCTGCCTTACCACGGGTGAAGTGCACATCCTCCGCATGGATATTAGGGAACTTAGCCTTGAGCATCTCTCGTGTACTCTTCGCCACTTCGGCTTCGAATTCGTGTTGCGCTTTCTCGAAATCCCCCATGTTCAGCTCATAGGTATAGTTACCCACTAGCGTTTCGAACACTTGAATAACACTGAGCTTTGCGCCAGAGGCGAGCGCGACTGCGCGCTCTACGATTTTAGCCGACTCATCCGATCCATCGATAGCAACCATGACATGCTGATAGTGACTCATAGAACTCTCCCACGTGAATTAGCCAATTGTCGAAACTCATCTTGAATCTTCATCATAGGCTCTGCAGCGCTCACTCTCAATGAATGGACGGCAGTGACTATACTTAAATCGACGGGCTTTGATCTGCCGCAAACATGCCGTCGACTAAACTCGACGGCATGTACTGGGCCTGCCTTACAGTAGGTACATAGTCGCGAGCAGGCCCGCGATTGACATCGTAATCGTGTATGGCAGCGCCAACACCACCATGCGACCGTATGAGAGTCGAATCAGTGGTGCTAAGGCAGAGGTCAACAAGAACAGGAATGCAGCCTGTCCATTCGGTGTTGCAACCGATGGGATATTGGTACCTGTGTTGATCGCCACCGCCAGAAGATCGAACTGTTCGCGATCGATACTGCCAGCCAAGAATGCCGACTGCACCTCGGTAATGTAGACAGTAGCAACGAACACGTTGTCGGAGACCATCGAGAGCACACCGTTGGCGATATAGAACGCCGACAACTGAGTAGAACCCTCTAGGCTCAGCACATATTCCACGACTGGGGTGAAAAGATGCAGATGATGTATCACTGCCACGACTGTAAAGAACACTACCAACAGGGCAGTAAAGGGCAACGCTTCTTGGAATGCGTGTCCCAAGCGGTGCTCATCGGTAATACCAGTGAAGGCTGTGGCCAGTACAATGACCGCGAGTCCAATAACGCCTACTTCCGCCAAATGGAAGGCCAAGCAGAATACCAAGAAAACAGCGACCGCTGCTTGGATCCACATATTGAGAATGTCTGAACGCGTCATCTTCGCAGTCTGTGCATCGTCATAGGCTTGCAGAATCTCGCGCACGTTGTCTGGCAAGATTGCGCCATAGCCCGCAATCTTGAACTTCTCCACGAGGATTGTGGTTGTCAGACCAGTGACTAACACCACCATAGAGACAGGAGCCACGCGTAGGAAGAACTCCACGAAATCCCATTCCATGATGTGCCCGATTAGGAGGTTCTGAGGCTCTCCCACAATCGTGGACACCCCACCCAACGCGGTACCGATAGCGGCGTGCATCATGATGTTGCGCAAGAAGGCACGAAAACTCTCAAGGTCGGCTCGGCTAGTGTCCTTGATGCCGAGATCGTCAGTAACATCGTGATTCTCTTTATCATGATGAAAGCCCGATGCCACCTTGTGATAGACCCCAAAGAAGCCTGAAGCCACCGCGATCACTACCGCCGTCACCGTCAAGGCGTCTAGGAACGCGGACAGAACGGCGCCCATGATTGCGAACATCAAGGACAACATGGTCTTGGAGCGCACGCGCAGCAGGATCTTGGTGAAGCAAAACAGCAGCATTTCCTTTAAGAAGGAGATACCCGCCACCATGAAGATCAGCAGTAGGATTACCGGAAAGTTAGTGTGCGCTTCCTCGTAGACGGCCTCGGTTGAACACATCCCTATCACCACCGCCTCGAAGGCCAGTAGACCGCCGGGCTGCAGTGGATAGCACTTTAAAGCCATCGCGAGGGTAAAGATAAACTCGGCTATCAAGGCCCACCCTGCAATGAACGGGTCGACAAAGAAGAACAGCACTGGATTCAGGATAAGAAAGCCGACGATTGTCTGCTTGTACCAATCGGGCGACGAGCCCAAGAAATTCTTTAAAAACGTTTGGCCATACGAAGCTGTCATGAGCTTTCCTCAATACA
Source organism: uncultured Gammaproteobacteria bacterium (assembly GCA_963977405.1). Lineage (GTDB taxonomy): Bacteria > Pseudomonadota > Gammaproteobacteria > Pseudomonadales > Pseudohongiellaceae > UBA5078. The sequence goes on along the minus strand of CAXBOY010000020.1, from coordinate 8,491 downwards.
TCTTAACTATCCACAATTAGCGTCCCTCTAGGCGTGGCTTCTTGTGAAAGTCACGTCCGGGAATGCCTCCCACGCAACGCAAGCGGAGTCTATCCGAATTTCTGGAAAAAATTTCATAAGAAATGAAATTTTTTATTACAGACATAAAAAAGGGCCTGACACATAGCTGCCAGACCCTTTGAATACTCGCTTGCCTAAGAGGCTAGAGTAGGTAGATAGTCGCAAGTAAGCCCGCAATAGACATTGTGATCGTATAGGGCAAGGCGAGGATCACCATGCGACCATAGGATAGGCGAATTAGCGGAGCAACACCGGATGTCAGCAGGAATAGGAAGGCTGCTTGACCATTTGGCGTGGCTACCGAGGGAATATTCGTACCGGTATTGATCGCAACCGCCAATAACTCGAACTGCTCTCGCGAGATGCGACCAGCCTCGAAAGCCTGCTGTACTTCACTGATATAGACCGTAGCCACAAACACATTGTCCGAGACCATCGAAAGCACACCGTTCGCAATATAGAACGCTGACAGCTGGGCATGCCCTTCCATCGCCAGAACGAAGTTAACGACCGGCGTAAACAGGTGTAGCTCATGAATCACACCCACCACGGCGAAGAAGACCACCAATAACGAGGTGAAGGGCAATGCCTCTTGGAATGCGTGCCCAATACGGTGTTCATCCGTGATGCCGTTAAAGGCTGTCGCCAAGACGATTACCGCTAGGCCGATGATACCAACCTCTGCAAGGTGCAAGGCAAGACAAACTACTAGGAACACAGCCACTGCAGCTTGTACCCACATAGTCATGATATCGCGCTTAGTAAGCTTAGCGGTTTGCTCCGCGTCATAAGTCTCGAGGATAGAGCGCACGTGCTCGGGCAATTTAGTGCCGTAACCAACAATCTTAAATTTCTCAACAATAAAAGTCGTGGCTAAGCCGACAAATAGAACAGGCAATGAAACCGGCATTACGCGCAGATAGAACTCTATGAAGTCCCAGCCCATGATACTGCCGATCAATAGGTTCTGTGGCTCACCTACAATAGTCGCCACGCCACCTAATGCTGTTCCGATAGCAGCATGCATCATCAGGTTACGTAGGAATGCACGGAACTGCTCCAGATCTTCGCGACGATGCTCTTGTACGTTACCATCATGGCTCGCGTCATGATTATCAGCGTCGTGTTTCAGTCCAGAGGCTACCTTGTGATAAACCCCGTAAAAACCAGTAGCCACCGCGATAACCACAGCCGTTACTGTTAGCGCATCCAAGAATGCCGAGAGTACCGCTGCGACTAAGGCAAACAACATAGATAACGCTATCTTGGAGCGTACCCGCAATAGAATCTTGGTGAAGGTGAACAGCAGCATCTCTTTAAGGAAGGAAATACCTGCAACCATGAAGATCAATAGGAGGATTACAGGAAAGTTGACTACGGCTTCATGATAGACGGTTTCTGGCGATGCCATCCCCATCACGATGGCCTCAAATGCTAACAATCCCCCTGGTTGCAACGGGTAACACTTCAATGCCATTGCGAGCGTGAAGATAAACTCGAGAATCAAGACCCAACCTGCGACGAACGGGTCTATCAGAAAAAATAGGATGGGGTTTAGTATTAAGAAACCGACAATGGTCAGTTTGTACCATTCGGGCGAAGCACCCAAAAAATTCTTCAAAAACGCCTGACTATATGTAGAAGCCATAAAATTTTTCCTTAAACCTTTTCCTTTGGGGGTTAAATATTAACCCTTGCTGATTTTCAGTCGAATCTTGTCTAATCAATCCCTGCGCTGCCTGCAAACCGCCCACTCAAGCGGCTTTAGAAGCTAAGCTATTGATATATATTATGTAATTATCAGACCCGGACCATGTACGAGGAACCTTCTCAGGCCAGCATAATAGTAGAAATATCAGCGATATTGCCAATGTTTTCGGCCTTTTTCGCAATATTTCGGCACAACTTGGGCATACATACTGTTTATAGAGAAGATTCATCGGGAGTAAATACACTCCGCCTATAAGAACCGTAAAGGGAGGCTTTTCATACATAGAAATTCTTAAAGGAATGCCCTAAACTCGCTCAAGTCCTACATATGCGTCCTACAAAGGGATCTATCTCACGCTCCTATGCCAATTTCTCTAGAAAGCTCAAGAGTAGTCCCCAAAGAGAAACTGCTACAGCTCTCTAGCGTCGCGGTATTTCTGATCACATTGACGTCCTACATAATATTGGCGCAGATCTCCGCTCTTCTGAGCAATCCAATTACGAATGACGACACTTTTTGGCCCGGCGCGGGATTGAGCCTTGCGCTATTGCTTATGTTGCCTAATCGACAGTGGATATGGGTAGTCCTCGCTATCGCGATCGGCGAATATATCAGCAAACTTTCTGCAGACTCCCCCTTCGCCGCCAATATTTTCTGGATCGGTGCCAACTGCATTGAACCGTTGATTGGCGCATTCCTGATCCGCCGCTCTGGCAATGTAAACGGTGTATTAGCTCCTCAAGGCAATATGTTCCGCTTTCTTGCCTACGGTGTAATTGTGGCCCCCTTCGTTGGGGCATGTATCGGCTCAATCGGTACTTACCAAATATTCGGTACAACTTTCTGGGATAGCTGGCCAAAATGGTTTATAGGCAACTCATTGGGAGTGCTCATAGTAGCTCCGATGTTCTTAGCCCGCATCAAACTGAGCAGCCCTTTAACTTGGCCAAAAGAACAGCTTATCTTCGCAGTGACTCTTTTCATAAGTACATTATTGATCCTACGCAATTGGAGTAGTTTTCTCGACTTAGTTCTTCCATATCTTTTTCTCCCCTTCACACTTTGGGCCGCACTTCGTTTCGGTATACGAAGTACAGCTTTGACTATATTTCTAATTGCAACTGCCGCGTCAGTGTCCATGAGCCTTGGTTATGTGCCATACCAAACAGCTGTGCTTGAAGATTTCAATGGCATCACAATGATGCAAGTACGGCTGCACATCGTCTCCGCCACCGCTCTTGTGGTTGCAGCGCTAACTCACGACCTATTTCAAGGCTTGAGAAATGAAAAAAGACTAATGCGCCAAGCCCATCGAGACGAATTGACTGGACTTTATAACCGTGCAGGCCTGAATTTCCGTGTCGAAAATTCAAGTCATCGCCGTCAATCCGACAAGCCTCTGCACCTGCTTATCTGCGATTTAGACACATTCAAGCCCGTAAATGATATGTTCGGTCATTTAGCTGGAGACGAGGTACTGACCGAGGTCGCGTCAAGGCTCAGCGCATGCATACGCGATGGCGATGCAGCCGCTCGTATCGGCGGCGACGAGTTCGTAGTGCTTCTCGATAACAGCGACCCCCAGTCCGCAGCCTTCATTGCAGGAAGAATAATTGAACAAATGGCTAAACCTGTAAGGGGCAGTTTCGGTGTTGTTGAGCTGTCGATGTCGATCGGGATCACACAATGGGAAGCCGCGACAGATATCGAAACCGCTATGCGGGCCGCTGACAAGGCTCTTTATCAAGCTAAAAGCGAAGGTAAGAATCGTTTCGTGTGGGCCCCTAAGCTGAGCTAAAAAAATGGGGAAGCACGTCAATACTTCCCCACAAGACTTTACTACCTACGTCTAACAAAATTGCAGTACGCCGCCTTACTCTGGCATGCGTGCCGCTCTAACCTCCACCTCCACTAACCAACCATCGCGCACCAAATCTGCAACCTGTACGAAGGAGCGCACTGGCTTCATCGGATTGATGTCGCTGCCGAAGAACTGTTGATACCCGGTGTTAAAGCCTGCGAAATCGAGCATGCCATCTTCCCCTGCAGTGGCAAACGCTCGCACCTGCACGATATCCTCGAGTGACCAGCCCATGCTCTCCAAAGTGCCCTTAAAGGTAGTGAAAATATCGATGGCCTGCTCTTCCATCGAGCCCCAACTACCATCTGCTTTAGGCTGGGCACCGGCACCACTCAGATAAAGCGTCTCTGCACTAGGTGGTATAGAGATGACGCCGTAGAAGTTGCGGCCCTCGTTGAAGCGTTCGATTTGAGCGGGCATCTCGCTCGCTGCACTCACTGTCTCCTGCTCGCTGCAAGCGCTTAATGCGAGTATGCCCGGTAGTGCGATGGCGATTGCCAAGCCGCGAAAATTAATAAGATTGTTCATTTACTGCTCCTCGCCTTAGCGGCCAAGTGTGTTGATGTAACTGACTATATTTATAATCGCGGCCTCGTCTTTAAGCATCGACGCCATCGCAACCATCTGTGAACCGAAACTATCCTTTGGATCCCGGCCACGGTAACCGGCCTTGAAATTCTCCAACTGGGTTTTTAGATACCAGTCGCTCTGTCCGGCTAAAGCGGGAGCAGCAAACGCCTCATTACCCTCTCCCTGTGCGCCATGACAAGCCGCACAAGTGGCGTAAAGCGATTTCCCAGCCTCTACATCGCCATCCACTGTAATCTGCGCAGGTTCATACTCCCAGCCTCCAACCCAGGCCACGATGTCTGCGATACTTTCATCACTTAATTTCGCCGCCATCGCTTGCATCTCCGAACCCTGCACATCCATCTCGTGAGTCCCGCGCGTACCAGCACGGAACAACTCAAGTTGACGTTGCAAATACCACGGTTCCATCCCAGCTAGTCGTGGCGCAGAGACACCTTCATTCCCAATTCCATCGACGCCATGACAAGTCGTGCAGTAGCGGTCGTTGTAATACTGATCCTCGGCCTGCGCGAGACCAGTTGTACTGAAGGCACCAATCAGCGCTGCCGCACTCCATACCAAAATAATCTTCATCAATAGTTCTCCGTAAGTCCGCGGTTGAAAGCTTAGACACTCATATTTCGTGTGCGCTGATCCATATCTGCCAGCGCCCAATGCGCTGAGGCTATCGCGCTCTCTTGCCAAGCTCCGTGGTAACTCACCTGATCTCCAATAAAATAATGGCGTCCACCTGCAGTAGGTTGTTGGAGACGATCGAATAGCGTTTGGATCTCATTAGTCCAACCCCCGAAGCCAGAACCCCATCGGCCGGAGCAACCCAGCATATGATTCATACGGTGCCAGGCAATCGTAATTGGCTTTTCTACCATCTCTCGATAATTGGGATGCAGCTTCTCCCCTTGCGCAAGAGCCGCCTCGACGCGTTGTTCCTGCGACATCTTGGTGAAGTGCATGCCACCGCCGAAATTGTAGGCCGCGAGTATGACTCCTTTCGCCTTATGAATGCCGTGAGGTGGATACCAGATCTGCTGTATCGGGGCATTGATCCAGCTTATGCCACCATAGATGTCCTCGTCTTCCCAGAAACGCTTTTTGGCTTGAAAAGCCGATTTATAAGCTTCGCCGCGCTTGATAGAGCTCATCGATTCGAGATAGTCACTCGGATAATTGTTAGGAATACCCGTCATCAAATGGGAAGGAATACAGTTGAAACAATAATCGGCGGAGATGCTCTGCCGAACACCATCGCGCTCAAAGCTAATATCCACACCATCCTCTTTCAGAGTAATCCCTGTGACCGGTGCCTTGTACACCACTTTATCGCCAAGAGCTCGCGTAAAACCCTTTATCACCATATCCATGCCACCGACCGGTTGCATCAACATTGGCCCGGTCTCGCCCTCATTAGCTGTAAAACTTAAACCTAGCATTCAGCTTTCCATGAGTTTCTTAAAGGCCACCATATCCTTCTGTATTCCGTGATCTAGGAAACCACCGCTCACATAACCGGCGCGTGAACTGCCTTTGTATAGCATGTTCTCGTTGAGATCGCCAAACTGGGAGATAAGGCCTAGAATCTTCTCAGACTCTGCGTTGGAGAATGGCTGATCAAGTTGCGCGCTGGTGTAGCACTTAGCGAAAAGCTCTGCTAAGAAACCACGCACGTTGGTGGACATCTCTCCATTGCGAATGCGTGCGCCACCGAGCATAGCGTCATCTTGCACATAGGCAGTCTTGGACTCGTTTATAAACATCTCAAGCTCGACACCAAGCTCTTTACAGTATCCGAGTAGATTGCGATGGGTACTAGGAATGCGCGCCGCTCCCGCATTGAAATACATATGGGGTTCGTTGTCCCATTCACATACTTGATTATTGCCGATCTCATCTACAACATCGCCCGAACGAACCGTCATCACACGTCCCCCGGCGCGGTTAGATGCTTCCAGTACCGTGCAGTCGTAGCCTGCTTTGGTCAACTCCCATGCTACGGTGAGTCCAGAGATGCCAGCACCGAGCACTAGCACTTTCCCTCTACCCGCGATTGGTGCCGCGAGTGATAACGAAGCCGCCGATGCCGTGGCAGGCATAAGGCTTAAAGCAGAACCCATTTGAATTAAGGCACTCGTACCAAAAGTGGCCCCTAATAAGTTCATGAATTCGCGACGACTGACAGAATTGCTCATCGAATAAGCTCCTAGTAATTCCATTTTAAAGTGAGCAAGCACAAGGAGGCAGTTCCTCCTCGTGCTCGCGACGAGCTTAGAAGTCAGCTGTTAGACGTAGGTAATAGTAGCTACCATCCCAGCTCACTGGCGTGCCAGTAGGGTAGAGAGCCCCGCAACAGTAATCGCCGAGTTTGTCCTTCTGTGGATACTCGTCGAAGATGTTGCGTCCACCGATAGCGAGAGTAAATATTTCGTCGAAACGGTAGCGCCCCTCGATATCGACCTGCACCACGGGATCGTATTCCTGCACAGTTAACACACCACCGACAGGATTTGAATTCTCGTAGGAACCATAGATGTTCGCGCGGCCCATAAGAGTAAGATCACCGACCATGTGTCGCGCCATAACTACACCGCGCCACTCAGGATCACCATTTTCGAAATCATAAGTGTTCTCTGCGTTCAGATAAGCACTCGGATCGGTTTCGAACTCACTCTTATTAAAGTTCATCGAGGCAGTCAGAATGGTCTCCGAATCACTAGTTAGAGATAGTGGATAAGTGGCCACAATATCGACACCCTGAGTCTTGGTATCGAATGCATTGGCGAAATACAGTACCCCGCCGATCGACTCCGCACCTGGAATGCCAGCTGCAACCAAGGCTTCATAGTTAGAGTAAGCGGAACCTGCGGTGGGGTCAGTTGACACATCACGAGTGGAGATCGCGTAGGTACGGTCCTCCATGTCGATGCGGTACATATCCACAGTTAGGTCCAGCTCACCGAAACTGCCCGTAATACCGAAGGTGTAGTTCGTTGCCAGCTCGGGAGTCAGCGGAGAGGAGCCAAGTGCCAGTGCCACGTCGCTATTAGCTGGAAACAGTCCAGTCGCAACAGGCAGACCGTTTGGCAGACGCGTGGATACGTTAATCGTGCCTTGCTGACCTGGAGTGGGTGCACGGAAACCAGTACCGTAGGAGGCACGCAGACCAAAGTTATCTGTGATATCGAACTTGCCAGCGACCTTGTATACCAACTCTGAGTCGAAGTCAGAGTAGTCCTCGTAGCGCATCGCGCCTTGCAGGAATAGGTTCTCCGAAACGTTTCCACTCAAGTCCACATACGCCGCGTAAGAGTCACGCGAGTAGGTTTCCGAGAACTGCGGAGAGTTACCAGGAAAACCGTTCGAACCCACCCCTACTACCTTATAGACTGGATCGCTGCTGCTCGCGCAGTTTAGGCTAGAACCACCGGCTATCGCTGCGGAGCCCGCAGCTGTAGGCGTCATGTCCGCCGCACAGAGGTTCCATGGATCCGGTGTTGCATAAGGACCTGGTGCATAGGAGGCCACATCGCCGCCCACTACCTCATAAGACTCATCCATGTAGCTAGCGCCGAACGCCCACAAGGCCTCGCCCATCTCGTATGAGAAGTCGGCTTGGTACTGCACCTCTTCGTTGATCAAGTCGCCAGGGCGGAAACTCGTGGGTGAATCAGGTCCCATAGAGGGGTTGATAGTATTCTTGAGTGTATACTCAACCTTGCTGCTGCCACCTCGGGCGCTTAAGTCATAAGAGATGCCACTGCTCATCTCACCGCGAATACCGCCTACTATAGACGCGTCGAATACATCCCCAAAGAAACGCGGCGTGAAGCCACCGGGGAACTTCTCCAGTGGGCTATAGATGGAGCCGTCGGCACGACGCAGATCTTCGATAGTGCCGTTGTTAGGATAGCGGTAGTAGAAGCCACCATCAGCGGAGCTAGCCGAGTAATTGCCGAATGCGTAAAGCTCTGTACCGCCACCTAAGTCGTAACCGCTGTTGAAGAACACACGGACAGCTTCAGTGTTTGGCGTTCCCCACGGTTGCACATAGGGACCTTGCCCGATGTTGGCATCGGGAACGCCTGCCATGAAAGTTGGATCGGTTGTATAGGCCGCGTAGCCGGCACTGGAATCGTAGACAGGGTTGTTAGGGTCTAGACAGAACCAAGACTCACAGTATTGCTCGCCGCGGCTAGTCGCTTCAGATTCGCTGAACTCGCCAGAGATGCTCAAGAAGCCACTCTCGCCTAGGGGCAGACCAATATTGCCCTGTA
>CAXBOY010000019.1:0-36323 GCA_963977405.1 uncultured Gammaproteobacteria bacterium | reverse complement strand
GCTCTAAAGAATCTATTTGCAGTTCCTTAAGCATAGCTCCTATTTCCGATGCGTCTGGGCCGATATGGCGGCCGATGAACTCATCGGAGTTTTGCAGACGCTCCAGTGTCTTGCTAGAAGGAGTTTGTAACGGTGACGCGATGCTGCCCATGAATTACCTCGGTAAAATACTCGGGGTCAGGGCGCGAAGCTTTGCCCTGGACCAATAATGGAGCGGAATTGAAAAAACGGTTCACATCGAGCCAGGCACATTGGCGTGGCCCAAGCCGAAATTGCGATTCCGGCATTGTTATTGTCACTCTCACAGGCTGGTTTGCTTTAGGTCTGTGCCTATTCGCAAATTTTTGCGTACGCGTCTGCATCGAGCAGCGCGTCTAGTTCCGCAGGATCGCTAGGCTTGATTCGGCAGAACCAGCCATCGCCATACGGTGATGTGTTGACGGTCTCGGGCGAGTCGAGCAAGGCCTGATTGACCTCGACGATGGTCCCGGAAACGGGAGCGTAGATGTCGGAGGCGGCCTTAACAGACTCAACCACACTCATCTCAGCTTTCGCTGTTACATCCGCCCCTTCGCTTGGCAGCTCGATAAAGACGATGTCGCCAAGCAATTCTTGCGCATGATCCGAAATGCCCATGACGATGCTTCCATCTGCTTCTATTCGAACCCATTCGTGGGATGGGGTATATTTTAAATCTTCAGGAAAGCTGCTCACTTTACGATCCTCGTGCTTGAAATGGATTAAATTATTCAAAAACCTTTTTGCCAAAACGTACGAAATTGGGTCTAACTATTCGCACGGGAGTTAGCTTTCCGCGAATGTCTACTCGGCACAAGGTGCTGCCTGCGGGAATTCTAGCTAAGGCGATGGAATGCTTCAATGTCGGAGAGAAGCTGCCGCTAGTGATAATACCTTCGCGCTCCTGACCATCGACCTCGCATACAACTCTTAGTCCTTCCCGCAACACGCCACGCTCCTCAAGGACCAGTCCGGTCAGGATAGGCAGTTTGCCTGCGGCTTGCTCGATTTTGTGTTGCTCAACTGCAGCGCGGCCGACAAACTGGCGATCGCTAGGCTCCCAGCTAATCGTCTGCGCCATGTTGGCCGCAAGTGGGGAGACTTCCTCGTCCATGTCGTGGCCATATAGATTCATGCCGGCCTCTAAGCGCAAAGTGTCGCGCGCGCCGAGTCCGATAGGTTTGACTCCACTGCCAAGCAGCGCATCCCAAAGTGCAGGAGCATCTGCATTGGGCACTATTAGTTCTAGTCCGCGCTCGCCAGTATAGCCAGTTCTCGCGATGAACCAGTCCTCGGACTCTAGCGCTCGGAAATTGCCTAGAGCCTCTACCGCCGCGGCCCGCTCCGGGCTCAGGAGTGCACAGACTTTACTGATGGACTCTGGGCCGTGCACGGCGAGGATCGCTAATTCTGGTCGCTCAACGATGCTGACATCAAAGCCCTTAGCCTTGGTCTGCATCCAGCGTAGGTCCTTCTCGCGAGTGCCGCAATTGACAACCAGCCTATAGCCTTCACTCATCGTGTAGACGATGAGGTCATCGACTACACCACCATTGTCATTAAGCATGGCGCTGTAGAGTGCACGGCCCGGCTCTGTGAGCTTGTCGACATCGTTGGCGAGCAGGTAGCGAAGCCAATCTTTGGCCTGGACACCACCTATATCGACGACCGTCATATGGGATACATCGAAAACGCCTGCATGCTGGCGCACGGCGTGATGTTCTTCGATTAGGGATTGATATTGGATGGGCATGTCCCATCCGCCAAAATCGACGATTTTGGCACCGGCATTGAGATGTTGCTGATAGAGCGGAGTCCGCTGGCCCACTGGTTTTAATCCTAATAACTGGCGCGCAAGGGTCATCTGAGATGTAAGGCTTTGGCGCAAAAAGAAGCCGATCATTCTAACCGCAAGCGTAATGGTTGAACAGGGCGATATACGCCCCAGCGCCTCTTGGTGGGGACTTGAGCTATTTTAAAACTATTGCAGTCCCGTCATGAAGCGATCCGCTCTGGGCAGATAGTTGCGCTCACTATCCAGAGAGAAAACGACAGAGCTGGAGCGACCAATAATCTGGTCCCGTGGGATAAAGCTGTAGATTCGGCTATCCGCACTATTGTCGCGGTTATCTCCGAGAACGAAGAACTGATCTTCGGGTACGGTCTCGGGCCCAAAGCTGCGGGAGACTCGACTCGAAAAGCTCTCTGAAAGCATGGCTTCATGAGAGTAATTGAGTAATTGTTCACGAATAATCATCGAGTCGGTGTCACTAGAGATGACCTCGTAATCCGCAGGTTGGCCGTTGATAACTAAGGTGTTGTTGCGCATATAGATGGTGTCGCCTGGAAGGCCGACGATGCGCTTGACTAGGCGCTTACCCGCGGCCTCGGAGTCGATAATGATGATGTCGCCTCTGTTCGGGTCTGCGCGAGAGGCAAGGAAGATGTCGGTAAATGGAATGCGGATGTCATAGGCCAGCTTGTTAACCCACACTTTATCGCCGTCGAGCAGCGTGGGTTGCATCGAGCGACCAGAGATCGAATTTAAGTCTGCAATAGCGCTTTTAAAGAAGACAATGGTCAGCAGCAAGAGCATGAACTTCTTGTTTTCTTTCCAAAAAGCGGACAGATACTTCTTCATGATAGCCTTGAGTTCCTTGATTCCTAAAAAGCCAATGGTTCTGGCTGAAGTCTTGCGCAAACAGCGTCATTAATAAGACGAGTCTTGGACAATAGGCGAATCTGCTCCTATGTGTCAATCCGCAGTGATGGACTGTCTAGATGCCTCATCTTGGGGCGTTGTCCTGCGCGGTGGAGAGTTCCCTTTATTCTTATACGCTTGCGGGATATTCTCTGTCTATCCCCTTGTCGATAAGCGATGCCAAGCATGCCATTGAGTGACTTTCATCCTGCAGCTAACGCGTGGTTCTCCAAGCGTTATGGCGCCCCGACTGAAGCGCAGTCCCAGGCATGGCCGGCGATAAAGGCGGGTAAGAACACTCTGATCAGCGCACCTACTGGTAGCGGTAAGACACTGGCGGCGTTCTATGGGGTTATTGACCGCCTTCTATGGCTTGCCCAGCAGGGCCCAATGCCGCAGACAACATTCGTCGTCTATGTCTCGCCTCTCAAGGCTCTCAGCAATGATATTCAGCGCAATCTTGAGCAGCCGCTGCAAGGCCTAGCGCAGCAGTTACAGCAAGACGCCTACGCTCCTGCCGATATCACTGTGGCAGTGCGCACTGGCGACACCACTCCAACGCAGCGGCAGCGCATGCTGCGTACGCCTCCCCATATACTAGTAACGACTCCCGAGTCGCTGTATCTGCTGTTGACAAGCGAGGGCGGCCGTCAGATGTTGCGCCACGTCGACACGCTCATCGTGGACGAGATCCATGCCTTGCTCGGCGACAAGCGGGGCGCTCACCTTGCGCTTTCAATCGAGCGTCTCGAGCGCCTAGTGGACAAACCGCTGCAGCGCATCGGGCTCTCGGCCACTCAGCGCCCCATAGACTTAGTAGCACACTATCTGGCGGGCAATCATCCAAACAATGACTGTGTGGTAGTAGACACGGGTCATAGGCGCGCGCTGGATGTCAGCCTCGAGGTGCCTGGCTCACCCCTCTCTGCTCTGATGAGTAACGAGGTCTGGGACGAGCTCTATTTACGGCTTGTGCAATTGATCGAGGGCCACGACACAACGCTGGTTTTCGTGAACACGCGGCGACTCTCAGAGCGTTTGGCTCTAGCCCTTACAGATCGCCTAGGCGAGGGCTCGGTGAGCTCTCACCACGGGAGCATGAGTAAAGAGCATCGTCATAACGCGGAACAGAAACTCAAGGACGGCAAGCTCAAGGTATTGGTGGCGACCGCCTCTATGGAGTTGGGCATTGATGTGGGTTCGGTCGATCTAGTGGTGCAATTCTCCTCCCCGAAAAGTATCGCGAAGTTCTTGCAGCGGGTTGGGCGTAGTGGTCACTCAGTGCGCGGCACGCCAAAAGGAATTCTGTTTCCCCTGACCCGGGACGATCTGGCCGAATGCACAGCCTTGCTCAACTGCATAGCGCAGGGACAGCTCGATAGAATTCTCATGCCCGAGAAGCCCATGGATATCTTGGCTCAACAGATAGTCGCAGAGGTGGCAGCAAACAGTGTCAGCAGCGAAGGTGGTGGCGAAGGAAGTTGTTGTCTCGACGCCCTGTTCGAGCTCTTCCATGGCGCATACCCTTATCGTGAGCTACTGCGTAGCGAATTCAATGAACTGGTGAAGATGCTGAGCAATGGCTATTCCACTCGCTTAGGGAGGAAGGGTGCCTATCTACATCTAGATGTCATCAATAATCGTGTTAGTGCAAGGCGCAATGCTCGCCTGACGGCCCTAACCAATGGTGGCGCGATTCCCGACATGTTCGACTATCAAGTGGTCTTAGACCCGGACGACATCGTGGTGGGTTCGCTTAACGAGGACTTCGCGTTAGAGACTCTGCCTGGAGACATCTTCACCTTGGGAAGCCACAGCTGGCAGTTATTGCGAGTCGATGGACTCAAGGTTCGGGTACGCGACGCTCAGGGCGCACGACCTACTATTCCATTTTGGTTCGGGGAAGGGCCTGGCCGGACCGAAGAACTCTCCCAGGCGTTGTGCGAACTGCGTGAGAAGATCGATGACTATATTAGCGAAGATGCCAGCGCCAATGCGGTGCAATGGCTAGTGACAAGCCTGCGCTTGCCGCCCTCTGGGGCGCAGCAGTTAGTTGACTACCTGCAGGCCGGACGCAATGCGTTGGAAGTAATGCCGACGCAGAAGACCTTAGTTATGGAACGCTTCTTCGACGAAGTAGGTGATATGCATGTCGTGATTCACTCCCCTTTCGGAAGCAGGCTTAATCGCGCGTGGGGTTTAGCATTGCGTAAGCGTTTCTGTCGTACTTTCAATTTCGAGTTGCAGGCCGCTGCCAATGAAGACAGCATCGTTATCTCTCTCGGTTCAGTGCATAGCTTTCCTCTACAAGAGGTTTATGCCTATTTACAGAGTGCGAGTGTCGAAGATGTGTTGGTGCAGGCATTGCTCGATGCCCCGATGTTCGAGGTGCGTTGGCGCTGGAATGCCACGCGTTCCTTAGCGATTCAACGCAATCGCAATGGCAAGCGTGTGCCGCCTCAGTTTCAGAGGATGGACGCGGAAGATCTTGTCGCACATATTTTCCCAGACCAGATCGCTTGCTTCGAGAATATTCAAGGCAAGAGAGAGGTGCCAGATCATCCACTTGTCCAACAGACAATCAACGATTGCCTGACAGAGGCGATGGATTACGAAGGTCTGCATGCGCTATTGATCGCTATCGAAAGTGGAGAGCTCACCCTAATTGCACGAGACCTGCGCGAGCCATCGCCCTTCGCTCAAGAGATTATAAATGCGCGCCCCTATGCCTTCTTAGACGATGCGCCATTCGAGGAGCGGCGCACTAATGCGATTCGCAATCGAAGCTGGTTAGATCCCGCCGAGACCCAGTCCTACAGTGCATTGGATTCTGCCGCTATCGCACAAGTGCGTGAAGAGGCGTGGCCATTGGTTCGCTCCAGCGAGGAGTTGCACGATGCCTTGTACTCGCTCGGATTCATGACGGCCGAAGAAGTTGCGCGGAATCACTATGAAGTCTTTTTGGAGAAGTTGATCGAGCAAGGTCGTGCCTGCAGCATGAGTTGCACCACGGGTCGTTTGTACTTGGTGGCGGAACGCCTGCCATGTCTGCAGAGCGTATATCCCGACAGTACATTTACGCCGGCATTAACTCTACCCGAGGTATTGAAGGCTGAGGAGTGGGAAGAGGATTCTGCGTTGCGAGAGATCGTGCGGCGTAGGCTAGAGGGTTTGGGCCCTGTTACGGCACAGCGTTTGGCGCAAGAGTCGGGCATAAAACTTAATGCTATAGAGGTGGCTCTCATCGGCCTTGAGACAGAGGGTTTCGTATTTCGAGGGAGCTACACCCCACAAGATGAAAAATTAACGAAGCAGCTAGAACAGGAATGGTGTGAGAGGCGTCTGTTGCAGCGTATTCATCGCTATACCATCGAGTCTCACCGCCAGAGTATTAAGCCGGTATCGCTACAGTCCTATATGCGTTTCTTGTTCGACCTGCATGAGGTCAAGGTACGACGCCTGCCAGCGAAACCCGAACTGGTGCCGAATAATGCCGATGGGCAGGGTTTGCTGCAACGCAGTCTTAGCAAGCTCGATGGCCTTGCGGCACCGGCGACCCTATGGGAGGCCGATATACTGCCTAGTCGCATAAGCGCCTATGACCCTTCTTGGCTAGATGTGATGTGCATATCCGGACGCTTGATGTGGGGCCGTCTCAGTAAGCCTTTCTTGAAGTCTGCGGCGAGTGCTAGCGCGCGTAAATCAGGGCCTATAAAGAGTACGCCAATCACGTTGATGCTGCGCGTCAATCAAGATATCTGGGAGGCGCTCGCCGATGCACAGTGGGCTGCACTGGAGCGTGAGGTCCTCGCTCTTAGCCCTCTAGCGCAAAGTATCGAGGATGACATCAGGCAACATGGTGCCAGCTTCTTTGACCAAATCAGTCGGCGAACAGGGCTGCTGCGCAGTCAACTGGAGCAGGGCTTGGCGGAGCTGGTCAGCGCGGGACACTTGAGTAGTGATAGCTTCACTGGCCTACGCGCACTATTGACACCCGACGCTCGCAAACCAAATGGCCGCTCGAATGGTCGACGCCGCGCAACCTTCGGTGTAGAGGATGCTGGGCGCTGGTCTTTAATGCGCGAGCAGTCCTTAAGTCAGGACAGTGTGACCACTCTCGATGGCGATCAACTCGAACGCCTGATTTTGATTTATTTAGAACGTTGGGGTGTACTTTTTAAACGTGTTCTCGAGCGAGAAAGTTCTGCACCGCCATGGCGAGTATTGTTGCAGAAATTGCGCTCGATGGAGTTGCAAGGCAGCATTCGAGGCGGGCGCTTTATTGCAGGAATTGCTGGCGAACAATTTGCATTGCCAGAGTCGGTTAGCACGCTAAGACAGTTTGCAAAGAATCAAGACGCAAGCGAGCGTTCCACGGAGTATGTTAGCGTCGCCGCTGCGGATCCCGTTAATCTTCTGGGCATTGTTTTGCCTGAAACACGCTTAGCAAAACTTGCGAAAAATCGTGTCTTGTATAAAGATGGTCTGCCTCTAGCTGTACTCGAGAAGAATGAGGTGAGATTCCTGCGTGAGGTTCTAGAGCAGGAGCAGTGGCAGTTACAGCAAGTGCTAACGCAGCGCGAATTCCCTGCACGGTTAAGGGCCTACATCGGACGCTAGAAGCAGCCGTTGTCGCGGCGCTATCACATTTAAGAACGAAGGAAGTGTATGAAATATCTCTTTGATCCCGCTACTCCCTCTGTCGCAATTGTCGCACAAGAGCTGCGCTTTCCTGTCAATCGCATCTACTGTGTTGGTCGTAACTATGCGGCCCACGCACGGGAGATGGGTGGGGCCCCCGAGCGAGAATCGCCGTTTTTCTTCAGCAAGCCAGCCAATGCAGTGACAGACAATGGGGTCACGTTACCCTTTCCATCGCGCACGCAAGACCTCCATCATGAGGTGGAACTGGTGGTGGCGTTGTCCGGCGAAGATTTAGCAGCAAAGGGGCAAGACCTTAATCTTATTGAGGCGAAGGCGGCAATCTATGGGTATGGAGTGGGTATCGATTTTACACGGCGTGATCTGCAGGCCGAAGCAAAGGACAAAGCGCGACCCTGGGATACAGCGAAGGGCTTCGACAACTCCGCCCCCGTCTCTGCGCTTACGCCAGCTGCGCAGGCAGGTGGAATAGATTCAGCAAACATTTCCTTGCTAGTTAACGGCGAGATTCGTCAGCAGGGCATGATCAGCGATTTAATCTGGAGCATCCCCGAGTTGATCGCGGAGTTGTCCACTTATTATCGTTTGCGTCCTGGGGATTTGATCTTTACTGGCACCCCAGCGGGGGTCAGCGCAGTTCTGCCAGGGGATGTAATGGAAGGGCGGATCGACAATTTGGAGACGCTAAAGATAGGCTTTAGCCCGCGGGCCTAGAAGCTGAAAAAGCTGCTAATGGAAAGGTATAAAATTACGCCGATGGCAGCGCAATAGATGACGAATTGCAATGGCTGTTCGCGTAGTTTGTCCAGTAGCGAGGGGTGCTCTCCTTGGCTGCGTAGCTGTTCATACTCGGCCCGAACCCGGATGGCGCGCGCTAATTGATACTCGTCGAGTAAAGACTTCGCCCGCTCGTATTGAGCGTCGCTCTCGAGCCAGATTGCAGGTAGCGAGATGCCCCAATTTCCAGCATCAGTCTCATAGGTTTCGATGCCATGTTCCTCAAGCAATTGTCTTACTTCTTCTGCTTCGTCGTCGGGAACATTACGTAGGCGAAATAGCAGTTTTGACATGAAAAGACTCGGTAGATCGGACGGTTTTTTTTACTTTCTGGGATTGCATGCTACCTTTAAGCTAAGTCCCCTGTAAATCAAACGATAAGGTTCATATTATGCAAGGCAAAGTTCTTGGCCGTTTTAGCGCAATTTCGCACATACTCCTTGTGCTCAGCGCGCTGACACTGTGTTCTCAGGCGCTCGCGCAAAGTTCCGTTTGGGTTGCCACGAAAGACTCGCAAAGTGTCTATTTGGGTGGCACAGTACATCTACTTCGCCCTTCTGACTATCCACTGCCAGCTCCGTACGAGACTGCTTATGAGGCTTCCCAGCAGCTCTACTTTGAAACGGACATCGCAGGACTCAACGACATGTCGGTGCAGGCACGACTACTAGACGAGTTAACTTACAAAGGTGATCAAAGTCTACGTACGGTGTTGGACGAGAGTACCTACCAGGCCTTATCTAATCATCTTGGCACTATCGGCATGCCGATACAGATGATGGAGAAGTTTAAGCCCGGTCTCTTGGTGTCTACATTGCAGGTCTTCGAGTTCCAGAAACTGGGTTTTACCCCGCAGGGCGTGGATGCCTATTTCAACGCACGCGCCATAGGCGATGCTAAAGCCTTGGGTGAGTTAGAGCCGATAGATGCACAAATAGGTTACATAGCTGAAATGGGTATAGGCAATGAGAGTGAATTTATACGCCTATCTCTAGAGGATCTCAATGAGATGGACACGTCTATGAATCAGATGATCGATGCCTGGCGAAGCGGGGATGATGAGTTGCTCGATTCGCTCTTCGTGGCCGATATGAAAGAGGGACACCCGGATCTTTATGTGAGCTTGCTGCTAGAGCGAAATTTGAATTGGATGCCGATTATAGAATCGATGTTCACTGATTCGGATACAGAGTTTGTTTTGGTTGGTGCTGCGCATCTGGTGGGCGAAGACGGGCTTCTCAATATGTTGCGCAACAAGGGCTACGAGGTTCGCCAACTCCCATAGTATTTTTATTGGGCGTTTAGAGAGTATCTGCGCGCTCACATAATAAATCGAAGAACGCTTTGCCTGCGTTGCTCATTAATCTATGTTGGTGGTAGACGCAGTCGAGATTTCGACTGAGCAAAATAGGTTCGCCTGTGTCGACGTCGTTCACTGGCAACACCTTAAGAGTGTCGTCTTGCAACATGGTATCGGGCAATACTCCCCACGCATATCCCGCCGAAATAAGAGCCTTGATCGTCTCTAGAAAATTCGTCGAAAGGTTTATCTTGAGGTCTAATTTATCGCGCATAAACAAGGCCTCTACCAACTTCGTTGTGTAAAAGCGCCGCTCTGGAAGCAATGCTTGGTAATTGCTTAAGTCTTTCAGGCTTACGCTAGGGAGTGTGCTGAGAGGGTGTTGTCGGGCAGAGACAAAATGCATTTTGTCGACCCATATAGTGCGCGAGCAAAGCAATGAGTCGATGCCTTCGACTTGGGTAATGATGCCTAGATCGGACTCGCCTTTGTGCACCGCGGCATAGGCCTCTGCTGAATCCATGAATCTAATATCTAAATCGACTTGGGGGTAGCGTTGCGTATATTCGCGTAACACGCGCGGCAATCTATGCAAGCCAATATGATGACTAGTAATCAGTTTGAGTTGGCCGCGAACCTCGCCGGACAAATCTGCCACGGCCTGCTTGGCCATACTAATAGCGTCGAGAATATTCTGAGCAAGTGGAAGCAGAGTGCGTCCAGCTTCTGTCAGCGAGATCTGCCTTCCTACTCTATCGAATAGTAAAGTGGACAGCTGTTGTTCAAGAAGATGAATGCGCTTGCTAATAGCAGGCTGGGTGATGTGCAGCTGCTCCGCCGCGGCAGAGAACGAAAGATGCTCTGCAACTGCGACGAATGCTTTGAGATTCTGAGTGTCCATGGCGGACCAGTTTAGGTTGTCGCTTGCCACGAAATAAATTCAATGGCAGGTGCGAGTGCTAGGCGTTGCTCTTGTGACTCAAGACGATCTGGCGTGGGCCGCTAGTGGTTGTTTGACCGCTAATTCCAGAGGGGATCTGTTTTACCTTGCCGCCGGATTTTAGAAACGCATCGACATGGTCTGCCAGATTGACGCGATTATCCAACGCTGGGTCCTTCTTGGGTTTAGTCGCCATAGCTGTGCCTTTTCCTATCGTGTAAAAAGACGAGCATTATACACGATGTTGCCACAATTTCGTAGTGGCAACATCGAGGGAATGCCCCGACATAGCGGTATATCCAGATAAGGAGTCTTTACGGTGCGTTGCGGCGACGTTTACGGATAAAGAACTCCGATTCACCATCGCTTGGCAATTCACCTAGAAGATCGTCTAGTGAGACTTTGTAGACCACTTTGATTTTAGCCAGGAGCTCTAGCTCGATATGGCAACCATAATCACGAGTGGTTTCGATGTCTTCCAGTTGTTTGCGAGAAACGCCCAGTAGGTTTGAACCTTCAGTCATAGAATGGCCGGCGTCTAGGCGTAAACGACGGATATGTTCTTTAACTCTAATAGTTAAGGGTGAAAACTTAAGCTGTAAATCGGACATTGTTATGCTTCTAATCTCTTTGGGAAAAGGGGCACGCAGATGCCATTCGCGCGACTTGGGTGAATCACTCCTTGATCTTGGATAATATCATCATGACATCATTTATGGCTATTTAATTTTGAGCTACCAATTCTGCTCAATGGCCCGTTGTGCCTGACTTGGCGGCGTGATAGTACAAGTTAGCACAGCATTCTAAGGTCTCGTACGCAGTCTCGAGCCCTTAGTTTGACCTTGGTCAATATAGCCTTAGAAGATTAAGAGAAGCTTAGGAATAGCCAAATATCGTGACTATTTTTGAGCGAATTCGCTGATATTGAATCAGCTTTTACGTTCACTGCGAGGAACTGTCTTTGGATGCAGTATGTTTGCTAAACTCGCCGCAAATTTATTAGAGGATAGATTCAATGTCAGACGCTGAGAGTAAGCCTGCGAAGAAATCGGTAAAGAAGCCTGCAGAGTCCGCCACCATGAGTGTGGCGGATGACTGTGCAGTTGCGTTTCACTATAAGTTGGCAGAGGTGAACAAGGCCGGTGAGGTTGGGCCTTGGCTAGAGAGTTCCAGCGCCGAACAACCGCTTTGGTATTTGCACGGTCATGGGAATGTGATATCGGGTTTAGAGGCTGCGATGGCAGGCAAGACGGTGGGAGACAAGATTTCCATAACACTCGCGCCGGAGCAGGCCTATGGTGAGCGTCAATCCAACTCCTTCCAACGGGTCCCCATCAAGCATTTACGCCTTACGAGTGCGCAGAAAAAACTCGCGCCAGGCATGGTGGTAGGGGTGCAGACTAATCAGGGCGTTATCAGTGCACTAATCGTTAAGGCGGGGCGTTTCAATGTCGACATCGACACCAATCATCCTTTTGCCGGACGAACTTTGCACTATGAGGTTGAGATAGTCGGGGTGCGTGCTGCTAATGCCGAAGAGATTGAGCATCGTCATGTACACGCGCCAGGCGCACACCATCACCATTAATGAAGTGTGGCGACAACGTTAATTCCCTCGAGAGTCTGGAAACAGGTCTCCTTGGCAATATTGATGAATTCGCGCACGTAGGGTGTATCGAGCTGCTCTTCACGCACAGCTAGGTAAAGCGTGGAGAACAGCCCTGTTTCTCCTAAGGACTTTGCGCTGATATGCCCGCCTTGCAAGTAAGGGGCTAGGGCCCAATTCGGCAGCGCACATACTCCTCTCCCACTCGCCACCAATTGGACCATCATCAGGGTTAGCTCTGCCGTGCGTATTGCGAGTGGCTCTACATCGGCAGGTCGTAAGAACTGTGTGAAGATATCTAAACGTTCTTGATCGACAGGATAAGTAATTAAGGTCTCGTTACGTAGGGCAACAGCAGGTACTCGCTCTAATTGGGTCAGTGGGTGAGTGTTTGCCACCGCAAGAAGAATCTCGAAGCGGAATAAGGGCTCATAGTGAATGCCATTGAGCGGTTTAGGTTCAGAGGTGATTACGACGTCCAGTCGCCCTTTCTGCAGAGCCGGTAGTGGTACGAAGTTGAACGCGGTGCTCAGGTCTACCTCTACATCCTTCCAATGATTACGGTACTGGTTAATGGCGGGCATTAACCAATCGAAACAGCTATGACACTCGATGGCGATATGCAATCGCCCCGCCTCGCCCCCGGCAAAGCGCTTCATGTCGCGCTCGGTGCTGGTCATAATGGGCAGAACTGAGCGGGCGGTCTCTAGGAGTCGCTCACCTGCGGCGGTAAGGCGCACCGGTCGTGATTTACGAATGAACAGACTAACGCCAAGACGAGACTCTATCTCTTTGAGTTGATGAGAGAGCGCCGATTGGGTAAGGAAGAGTTTCTCTGCTGCCAATACTAAGCTTCCATATTCAGTAATGGCGACAATCGTCCTAAGGTGCTTTAGTTCTAGCATAGTAATTCCAGTTCGTTATCAGCACTACTTAAGGGCTTTCTGGACCTTGATTGGTTAGCTGTGAGATGAGTTTTCGATTGGTCACCACTTCATAGAAGCGATCCTCTGAAATGTGTCCCTCTACCGGTGCGTCATCACGCCATAACCCTACCTGTGCCTCGCGAATCACGAGATCATGGTTTTTACCTGACATATCTGGATATTTGCCGACATGAAGGGTCGTAGGGCTGCCATTGATTTTGACGACTTTGCGCTTGAGAATGATCTCTTGCTGAAGCTTCTCGAAGCCAAAGGTATCTAGCAAGATTCCGTTCACGTTGTAACGGATTGTGTTCTGCCCTTTCTCCCCTCGCCCGCTCTCGCCTTTGTCTAAGGCAAAAACCTCGACATTAAAAACGCCGCCTTGGATAAGCCTACGCAACTTCCAAGTACACGATGAGAGTCGATCCGCCTTGCCAATGGCACCCGAGATCATTATTGGTTTGTCTTCATCGTACAGATACAGAGGCGCAGAATCGGCAAAACACAGCCCGATGCCAAGCTCGAGTTTGGGCAGCCCCATCTGCTCCGAATGGCGGTTGTTGGCATGAATTACGTTGAGCATCGCCTTGGCTAGGCCGCAGGCACGGGCGACAGAGAACCACTGCTGCGGACTCTTCTCGTGTTCGAGTAGGCTGAGTATGACGGCATCGCCTTCGATAAATACCTTGTTGGCGCCGTACTGACTCAAGAGACTATTAATGGGGCTAAAGAAGCGCAGGCTAAAATAGGAGGCAGGGTTGAGGGATTTACTCTGAAGTTCCTCAGTAACAGTGGTGGAGCCTCGCACATCCGCTTTCAGAACGCAGTGATGGACAATACGGTCTTCGTCGTCCTGATGCTCGTTGGCGGTGAGCAGAGCGTAAAGTGTACCAGCTTCGCCCGAAAGCTTGAGTTCCTCTTCTTTTTTAAGAATGCGCAGGCGATTGAATGCGCGATGGGCTAGGCGGTAATATTTTAAGTGGCGCCGGAACCGGCTTATATCCTGCAAAATCTCCAAGGTACTTTCGAGTTTGTGAGGGCCAGTATCGAGCTTGATTTGTGCAATAGCGCTGCTGAACTGCTTGAGCTGGGCATCGGTAAAAGGCTTGCTGCTCTGGGATCGGCTTTGTAGTTTCTTAAGGTCAATCTGGCCACTAAAGTACTGACAAAGCAGTTTGCCTTCGGTCTGTTCGGCCAAGACGGGCGACCACAGGCGTTTGACATGTGCCGAGGCGACTAGCAGTGTGAATACGCCACGTTTATGAAGATCTTTGTAAAGGCTCTCCAATACTTTCTTGCGCGTCTTCAATTCCTTGCGCGCCTTCCACCATGCCCCGAACCCCGATTCCTTGCGAATATCGAGCAACGCCTCTTGGCGTTTTTCGATGTTGAACAGCAGCACTAGGTTCTCTGGAGTGTCCAGCCATGAGAATTCTTCACTAAGAATGTTCTTAGAGTCGATCGCCATGCCCATGAATTTCTGGGTTTGAAAGAGACCGCCAAGATCGTCGTAGAGCTCGGGGGTGCCGTTGGCTTGCGCGAGTAACGGACTCTCGGGTTCTTGAGTCAACTGCTCACTTAGGGACTTCTCGATGCTAGCGTTTAACGCGTTGAAGCCAGCATCCTCTGTGTCGCCTCCCCAGAGTCGATATTGCTCGATGAGGAAGGCATTGGCGCTTGGGTCGCTACTGAACAACATCGGGTTTAAGCGTAGGTCTAGCGCATCATGATGCTGCAAAGTGAGATATTGAAGGCGAACATCCCGCAGCTGTCGTGTCTCTACTCGTTCCAGCTGCGCAAAGATCTGATGGTTCACATTCATCAGAATTGCATCGTATTGACGTTGTAACCAAAACAGGCGCTGATTGGTACTAAGCGTATTTGCCGAGGAGCGCTCCTGAGACTCGGACGAGCTCTGCTTCAACTCGTCTATGGTGGTATCGAGTAGGCCCTGTGTGGTGGTCAAAATATGCTTTAGGAGGGCGAACTCTAAGAGTTTCACGCTATCTGCATTGAGATTGGTCTTCACTCGATGAATGAGGTGTGTCATCACATCGAGATAACTGGCCCGCAGGGGGTTGAAGATGTTGTTGTCGAGGGCTTGGGGGTTCTGTGAGATTGCGCGTTGCAACAGTATTGTGGCAACGCGGCGAACATCGCCGGCGAATTTCGGGCTCAATCTCACGTCGACATGGTAGTTATCGACGCCGCGGCGCAGGTCTGCGATGTCGATGTGCAGGGGAGGCAGCACGACGAGCGTGTCATTTCCTACTGATAGGGATGTCGTATTAGTCTCTGTCACATTGGCCGGCCGTAGTAAAAGAATGAATTATATTCATATTCACGCAAACGGCCACGCCTAATGCTAGGGCCGCCGCATTTCGCAACTCGTTGGAAGCATGGTGTTCTCCATGGGGATGCTCACCTCGGTTAATAAGCCGTAGCTTGAGTTGTCCCCGTCGAACTCTATGCCTTCGTTCGTATGCACTGATATCTGAATGGGTTGGAATAGCTGGTGATCTGCAGCCCGCATCATCAAGCGTTCTCCGCCGATACTGGTGAACTCCATGTTCTCTAAGGCGTAGGCAACAGCCATTGGGTCTGCAGAGCCCGCTTGCTCTATCGCCTTAGTGAGCATTTGCACGGTATTGATGATACGAGGGTAGCTTATATCTTGTTCTGGGTGCTTGGCTTTGAACGTGCGCACATACTCAGCATAAGCCTGCGTGGGCGGTGGATTGAAATGTCCCTCGTGTACCATGCGGAATTGATCCTTGCCTGATGCCCCTAAGGTCGCGGTAATGCCGTCGTATGCCGCGTAATAGGTGTACACCGGAACCGTGATGCCAGCATCGGTAATCGCACGGGCAAGGCTCACCATATCCGCGCCCCAGTTGCCGGTAATGATCGCATCGGGCTTGGCTGAGACGATCTTGGTCACGTAGGGAGTGAAGTCCTTCACCGTTTCCATCGGATGCAACTCATTACCGACAATTTCAATGTCGGGACGCTTGGCCAACAACTGGCCCACGGCGGAGTCTGCTACCGCCTGACCGAAAGAGTAATCCTGCCCGATGATATAGATGCGCTTGATGTCCTCGCGCTGGGCAATCATGTCGGTAAGGGCCTGCATTTTGATATCCGCGTGCGCATCGAAGCGAAAATGCCAAAAACTACAATTCTCGTTGGTGAGGGCGGGGTCGACTGCCGCGAAATTGAGCAGCAGAAGGCGTTGGTCCGGATTTCGCTGATTGTGACGGCGGATTGCATCGGTAAGCACGCCGGCGACGGCAGAACTATTGCCCTGGGCGATGTACTGAATGCCTTCGCTGATAGCGCGGCGCAGTTGAATCTGGGATTCCTGTGCGCTGGCTTTATTGTCGTATGCCACGATCTCTAAGCGCTTGCCACCGAGCACGCCGCCTTTGCTATTGACCAGTTCCTCTACCGCAAACTGGAATTGGGCTAGGCCGTTATAACCGGTAGCGGAGAACGCACCGGAGAGTGGGTCGATATAGGCGATTCGTATGCTGTCTTGAGCGCCCGCACTAAGAGCAAAGCTGCAACAAAGAAGCGTGCAAAAGCTACGCGTTAAGAGTTTTCTCATTCTCATTCCCCAGTCGAACGTCCATGTGCTTGTAATTTTTGGTGTACGTTTGTATCTAGGCAGTCGCCTGATCTTTCCAAATTTGAGGGGCTAAGTCCAGCGCGGCGCAAGAGCTCGCTCATTTAGAGAATCGGAAATACGGCAGAGCGAAGCGAAATAGCGATATAGGCAAGAATTCAGCCCTGTGGTATCGTCAGCTGCGCTGTGACGCAATCGTCAACCAACAAAAACAAAATGAGGTGAGCCGATGAATTCGGAGAATCCAGAGAATCCAGAGAGAAGAAAACTGCTCAAGAGTGCTATGGGCACTAGCGCCTTAGCCTTAGGCGTGAGCGCATTCCCGAGCTGGCTAATGCCTGCCCTTGCCCAAGGCGAGGTTGAAGTGCCCTTCTCCGACGTCCCGGATACCTTCCGTGTGCTGCCGGTGCGCCCGGGCTCTACTCATTACCAAGACACCAGCAAGATCGATAGTCACTACACTTCTAATGACGATTTCTACCTCGTTCAACACTACGGCCAACCAGAAGTCGACAATGCCAGCTATCAGTTGCGCGTGACTGGGCTTGTAGATCGCCCCTTAACGTTCTCTCTCGATCAACTACGCGCACGCCAGACAATTGAGAAGGATGTGGGCTTTGAGTGTGGGGGCAATGGCGCCCGCCTATTCCACGGCCTAGTAGGTAATGCCTCTTGGCGCGGTGTGAGTCTGCGCGACATTCTGATGGAGGCAGGCATCAAACCTGAGGGCAAAGAGATTGTATTCTTCGGCGCCGATATCGGCGAAGAGGAGCTGCGTGGGCGCACCGTGCAGACCGCGTTTGCTCGCAGCTTGTCCTTAGAGGACGCGCTCAACGAGAATAATATGCTGGCCTTCGAGATGAATGGCGAGCCGCTCCCGCACTTCCATGGCAAGCCCGTGCGTCTCCTGATACCGGGTTGGTACGGTGTTGCGAACGTGAAATGGTTAACCCAGATTCATGTTCAAGATACGCGTTATATGGGCCGCTTCATGGGCCGTGACTACGTGACGCTCAAGCGTGAAGAAGTTGGCGGGCAGGAACGCTGGGTAGAAAATTCGGTAACGAAGATGAACCTCAAGTCGGTCGTAGTGCGTGTCACTAAGAGCGGCGCGGATCACAAGGTGACAGGTTTCGTCCTTAATGATGGCACGCCGATTCGCAGTGTCGAAGTGAAGATCGACAACGGTCCTTGGCAGCAGGCAATGATCGATCCGGCTGCCTCGCAGTTCACGTGGAAATTATTCCAGTTCGATTGGAAGGATGCTCAGCCTGGCGAGCATAGCATCGTGTCACGAGTTACCGACATCAATGGCAAAGTACAGCTGCCACAAGATCAGTTGCCGGAACGCGTGAGCTATTGGGAAGAGTTTGGACAGTTCCCTCGCACTATCAACATAGGTGCCTAAAGCACTTTTATGGCGTGCAAGTAGGACGAGTATTAAGGGAGAGTAAGAAGTGGCAAGTTATCTGGTATTGACCATCATTGGCGACGATAAGCCCGGGCTAGTCGAGCGCCTATCGGATACGATTTCGCGTCATTCTGGCAATTGGCTAGAGAGCAATATGTCTCATCTTGCTGGCAAATTTGCTGGAATCTTGCGCGTCAGTGTAGACGACGCGCAAGCCGATGCGCTTGTGAAAGACTTGCAGAGTCTCTCCTCTATTCTCAAATTAGTTGTCGAAAAAGTCAGTGTGGGTGAGCCCGAAAGCAGGCAGCGAACCTTGCGCCTGACCCTTGTTGGCAATGACAGGCCGGGTATTGTTAAGGAGATCTCACGCGCGCTAGCGGCGCAGCATGTCAATGTGGAGGAGCTCAGCTCACACCTCAGCACTGCGCCAATGTCGGGTGAGGCTCTGTTCAATGCGCAGGCGGTACTCAAGGTGCCTGTGCAGTTGAGTATTGATACCCTGCAGTCTCAGCTGGAGCAACTGGCAGACGATTTGATTGTTGAGATCAATCTAGCCACTATGGAGTGATCCTTAGCGAAGGCTAAGGATCTCCCAATTGCGTTCCTGCGCGATTTTGCGCAGGGTGTCGTCAGGGTCGACTGCTACGGCCCGCGTGGCGATCTCCAGCAAGGGCAGATCGTTAAATGAGTCGCTGTAGAACACGCTGTTCTCCATGCTTAACTCGCCTTCATGCTGAGCCAACCACAGCTCGAGATTGCGTACCTTCCCTGCTTGAAAATTCGCTATGCCAGCCACTTTCCCGGTGAAAAGATCATCTTCGAGTTCTAGCTCGGTCGCGATCAAGTCGTCCACGCCAAGGCGCTGGGCGATTGGTTCGGTTACGTAGCGGTTGGTTGCGGTCATGATCAGGCAATAATCGCCGGCATCGCGATGCTGCTTTAGCAGATCTAAAGCCGCAGGCAGCATCATTGGCTCAACGAAACCCGCCATGAACCTTGCGTGTAGGGCATCGCGTTGCCCGCGAGGTAGGCCCGCGACGGCGGCAATGGCAAACTCGGTATAGGCAGCCATATCCAGTGCGCCAAGTTTATACTGTTGGTAAAACGCATCGTTGCGGGCTTTATGGGTGATTGGATCGACTAGTCCCTCGCTGATTAGAAAATCGCCGAAGGCGTGATCGCTATCGCCGCCGAGCAGGGTATTGTCGAGATCGAAAATTGCCAAGGCCATGTGTGAGAGGTATCCGTAAGCTGTGCAGAAAGATGGGCATTATACCGATTCGTACACTCACGGCGAGTGCATCAGGCCCCGTGCGCGGTCGTTGAATAAGTCTCTGCACATGTGAAACAATGCCAGAGATGTTTTTTAGATAAGGAACGGTTGCCCGATGATAGATTCGAGAGGTTTTAGGCCCAATGTCGGTATCATCATTTGCAACTCGCGTGGCCAGTTGCTTTGGGCCAAGAGGATCGGGCAAGACGCATGGCAATTCCCTCAGGGTGGTATTCGGCATGGTGAGCGCCTACAGCACGCCCTGTTTCGAGAACTTAAGGAAGAGGTTGGCTTAGACCCAGAAGATGTCGAGATCATCTCCTCGACCAAGGGCTGGCTTTACTATCAACTGCCCAAGAATCTAATTCGGCAGCACTCCAACCCTGTGTGCATAGGCCAGAAACAGAAATGGTATCTGCTTGGGCTGCGAGCCCCAGAGGACAAGATCGATCTAATAAGCAACAACACACCGGAGTTCGATGACTGGCAATGGGTTAGTTTCTGGTACCCTCTCAGCCAAGTTATCGACTTCAAGCGGGAAGTGTACCGACAAGCACTGAAGGAGTTAGTGGTGCCATTGAATCAGTCGCTGCGCGCCTAGCGGGAAAACCCGAACTCGCACATTTACCTTGGCGGGAAGACAAGCGTCTTGTCTCGGGTGCACTCCACGCTGACACGGTCGCATGGATGACAATAAATAGAATACTCAACGACCACTGGAATCGAGCATGATGCTGGAAAGATTGCGAGAAATAGTCCAAGAGGTAAACACTGCGAAGGACCAGCAGTCGGCCCTCGATGTCATCGTATCTCGTGTACGCGAAGCCATGAATACCCAGGTGTGTTCTGTCTATCTCCTCGACCCCGAAATCAACAGCCATGTGCTCATGGCCTCCGAAGGCCTGAAGAAGGAATCCGTTGGCCACGTTCGATTGCAGGTTGGGGAAGGCTTGGTAGGTTTGGTGGCAAGCAACGCAGAGCCGGTGAATTTAGAGGATGCCCGCTCGCATCCCAACTATCTGTATCTTTCCGAAACAGGCGAGGAACAATTTAGCTCCTTCCTTGGCGTGCCTATTATTCACCACCGCAAAGTACTCGGCGTGTTGGTAGTACAGCACCGTGAGAAGCGCAGTTTCGACGAGGGCGAAGAGGCTTTCCTGATCACGCTATCGGCGCAGTTGGCAGGCGTTATTGCGGCCGCGGAGGCCACTGGCGCCATACAAGGCATTAGCCCCTCCGGTCAGCGCAAGTCCGATACCAGTTTCAATGGGGTGGCTGGCGCGACCGGTGTCGCAATTGGGCATGCTGTGGTGGTCTTTCCACCGGCAGATCTCGATCTCATCCCACAACGCGTTTGCACAGACATCGAAAAAGAAGTGGATTATTTCAATGCGGCATTGGAGTCTGTGCGCAACGATATGAAGGTGCTTACCAGTACTCTAGAGACGCGCCTACGGCCTGAGGAGCAAGACCTGTTCGGGGTCTATCTACGGATATTAGATGACGATGCCTTGGGCAAGGAAGTTATCGACCGCATCCGCAACGGTCAGTGGGCCCAAGGTGCGCTGGCCGAAGTTGCAAAAGACCATGTTCGTGCCTTTGAGATGATGAAGGACGCCTATTTAAGAGAGCGTGCGGCCGATATCAAAGACCTCTGTAGCCGAGTACTGTTCTATCTACAGAATCGCGATGCTGTAAAAACCGAGTATCCAGACGACACCATCTTGGTCGGCGAAGAGCTCACGGCGGCCATGCTAGCCGAAGTCCCTAAAGAAAAACTCATGGGCCTAGTGTCTGTGCGCGGCTCAGGAAACTCACACGTCGCAATTCTAGCGCGGACAATGGGTATCCCTACAGCTATGGGCGTAGTGGATCTTCCATATCGTCAACTAGATGGTCGCGAGCTCATCGTGGACGGTTATAACGGGCAGGTTTACAACAATCCTAGCGATCAGCTTCGCAATCGCTACCGCGAAATAATCAAAGAGGAAGAGCAGCTCGTGAAGGGACTAGAGGGGCTGATCGACCTGCCCTGCGAGACCCTCGACTCCCACCGCGTGAACCTGTGGGTAAATACCGGTCTGATGTCCGATGTGGTGCGCTCTCTGGATCACGGCGCAGAGGGCATCGGGCTATTTCGTACAGAGGTTCCCTTCCTCTTGAGCGAGCGCTTCCCAAGCGAACAAGAGCAGGCCTCGATATATCGGGAGCAGCTGTTCGCCTTCGCCCCTAAGCCTGTGACTATGCGGACACTCGATATTGGCGGTGATAAGGCCCTACCCTATTTCCCAATCCAGGAGGAGAACCCTTTCCTTGGTTGGCGCGGAATTCGTGTCACGCTGGACCACCCCGAGATCTTCATCGCGCAAGTGCGCGCCATGATCCGTGCAAGTGAAGGGCTTGATAATCTCCAGATCATGCTGCCCATGATCTCGAATGTTCAAGAAGTCACGGGCTCGATTCAGATCATCAAGCGCGCTTTCCGGGAACTGCGCGAGGAGGGTCTAGACGTGCGCATGCCGCCGATAGGTGTGATGATCGAACTACCCGCGGCGGTGTATCAGACCCGTGCCCTGAGTCGTCTCGTGGACTTCATCTCGGTCGGCAGCAACGATCTCACTCAATATATTCTCGCGGTGGACCGTAACAACCCTCGCGTTGCGAGCTTGTACTCCTCCTTCCATCCGGCGGTACTGCAAGCTTTGCAGTTCGTCGTGGAACAGGCTCACTTGGAAAACAAGACAGTCAGCATATGTGGAGAAATGGCGGGGGACCCAGGCGGGGCAGTGTTGCTCATGGCGATGGGTTTCGACGTCCTGTCGATGAACGCTACTACTCTGCTAAAGGTGAAAGCCGTGGTCCGTAGTATGACTTTCACCTCGGCGAGAGAACTGCTTGAGCAGGTGATGGCGATGGATGATGCACAGATGGTGCGTAGTTGTGTCGATATGGCGTTGTACAATGCCGGGGTTGATAGATTGCTGCGGTCCTCTCGTAATAACTAAGAGACTTTTGCAGTTAATTATTAGTTCATCGGAGTAAACGGGCACTTGAGCTGAACTCGAGCATTTTTCCTACATCTTTTGACCTGTAATTGAGGATAATGCGCCCATGGACAGCTTCAGGAGATGAAGCCCGACATGGATGTACCGAGTACTGGCGGATCTAAGGATAGTCTCGTCAGGCTCATTTTCAGCAAAGAGACAATTACTGATGTCACAGGAACAACAACACAAGCCCGCTTTGTCCGAGACTCAAGCACTCGAGAAAAATAAGTTTATCTTGCGTCTGCCCTGCGAATATCACGCACATTTGACGGAGATTTCCCGCTTAAATCGGCGCAGCATGAACTCCGAGATTACGCTACTTCTGGAGCAGCATCTCACCGAGCTTCTTGCCCGCGGCATGCAGTCTACTGTCGAGAGCCTGAATTTGAATCCAGTCTTGCCCAAGCCTGCTCATAAGGTGGTTGAAAAGTTTCAGGCGCTGTCCCTCGAAAAGAAGAAGGCGTTGTTGGCATTACTCGGTTAAGGGGCTAGCCGCCGTTTAACCTTGACAAGGCCTAAGACCATAGGGGAGCATCACGGCACACGCTACGGCCATGCCGCTTAATCAGTAAGCATGCCGTACTTCACCCCTTGCTAAGATCCGGTGCATGTTCACTTACCCGCAATTCGACCCCGTCGCTTTCTCTTTAGGTCCACTCTCCGTGCATTGGTACGGCATCATGTACATCGTGGCCTTCGGTGGCGCGTGGCTATTAGCCCGGTATCGGGCGAGCAAGTCGCCAGGGCAGTGGAATGACGAACAAATCTCCGACTTAATCTTCTATGGGGCCCTTGGCGCAGTGCTGGGCGGTCGCGTTGGTTCGGCTCTTTTCTATAATTTTGACAAGTTATTGTCAGATCCAACTTGGGTACTGCGGGTCTGGGAGGGGGGCATGTCGTTCCATGGCGGCATATTAGGCGTCATGGCGGCTCTGTATTGGTATTCTCGTAAACTCAACAAGCCCTATTTCGAAGTGCTCGATTTTATAGCTCCTTTAGCGCCCTTCGGGCTAGGTGCCGGCCGTCTAGGCAACTTCATTGGTGGCGAGTTATGGGGCAGGCATACTGACGTGGCATGGGGCATGGTTTTCCCCCATGTCGACGCCTTCCCTCGACACGCTTCGCAGCTCTATCAGTTTGCACTCGAAGGAGTATTACTCTTTAGCATAGTCTGGTGGTTCTCCTCCCGACCACGTCCCAGGTATGCAGTCTCGGGCCTGTTCGGCATCGGTTATGGATTACAGCGCTTCTTCGTAGAATTCTACAGAGAGCCCGACGAGGGAATCGGTTTTGTCGCACTAGACTGGATGACGATGGGGCAAATCCTCTCGCTGCCGATGATCTTCGCGGGCATTGTGCTCATGGTCATGGCATATCGAAAGCCTTCACGGGCCTAATCCTAAGAAACACGAATCACAGTTTTGAGTGAACGCGAATATGAAACAGTATCTCGATCTCCTGCAAAGAATCCTCGACGAAGGCGCCGCTAAGGGCGACCGCACAGGCACAGGCACGCAGTCGGTGTTCGGCCATCAAATGCGCTTCGACCTTAGTGCTGGCTTTCCAGTGCTTACGACCAAGAAGCTGCATCTACGCTCGATTATTATCGAACTCCTATGGTTCTTAAGTGGCGATACCAATATCCGTTATCTGAAAGAAAATGGTGTATCCATTTGGGATGATTGGGCTGATGAAAAAGGGGACCTCGGGCCCGTATATGGATTTCAGTGGCGTTCCTGGCCTGGTCCTGACGGACAGTCCGTCGATCAGATAAGCAAGCTTATCGAACAGATTCGCAAAAATCCTAATTCGCGGCGTTTGATGGTTGTGGCCTATAACCCAGCCTATGTGGATCAGATGGCGCTGCCGCCATGCCATTCCCTTTTTCAGTTCTATGTAGCTAATGGGAAACTATCCTGTCAATTATATCAACGCTCCGCAGATACCTTTTTAGGAGTGCCGTTTAATATCGCCTCCTATGCCCTGTTAACGCATATGGTGGCGCAGCAATGTGATCTGGAAGTGGGTGATTTCATCTGGACAGGTGGCGATACTCATCTTTACAGTAATCATATGGAGCAAGCGGCATTGCAGCTAACGCGTGAGCCACTTCCATTGCCCACACTGAAGATCAAGCGTAAGCCCACAGATATTTTTAGCTACACATACGAAGACTTCGAAATCGTTGGCTATGAGGCTCATCCGCATATTAAAGCGCCAGTGGCCGTATAGAGAAGATTATCTATGAAACTTGCTCTGATTTGGGCGATGTCCCGAAATAGAACTATCGGTCGCAATAACGCCCTGCCGTGGCATCTCTCCGAAGACCTCAAGTACTTCAAGCGCGTCACGATGGGCAAGCCCATCATCATGGGCCGCAAGACTTGGGAGTCCATAGGACGGCCGTTGCCGGGCCGCTGTAATATTGTGATCACCACGGATCCAAATTATAAGGCCGAGGGCGTCAAGGTGGTAGGCTCACTAGAGGAGGCGATTTCGCTGGCCGATAGCGTCGGGCTGATCGATGGAGCAGAAGAGGCAGTAGTAATCGGCGGGGCGCAGATCTATGCACTAGCACTACCTATGGCGGATCGGCTGTATATGACACAGGTTCATGCAGAAGTAGAGGGCGACGCATTCTTCCCGCAATTCGATCTAACTCAATGGCATGAACTTGGCCGCGAAGATTTCTCCGCTGCCGGCCCGAACCCATATGACTATAGTTTTGTCATATTAGATAGAGAATAAGATCCCCTGTATGCACTCCGTTGGTCGAGCCACGTAGCGGGAAGGGGATTGCTGGAGACGCCAAAAAGCTCACATCCCTGTGAAGGCTCGACGTGCGCGTCCGACCGCCATGGATGGCGGCCGTGTCGAAAATGCAGGAGCAATTTATCGACCTGGCGCCCGACGCTCCTGCACTCCCCTTCCCGCTACGAGTCTCTTGCCTAGCTCATGCTGTGAGTTTAAGGGCTTCGTTCCATGAATTGACTTAGCAATTTGCTGCTGATTAAGACGGAAATATATTCTGTAAGTACATCGGCATTAATCGCGTGAGTTATATCAGCGCTGGGTGCCGTATATAGGGGTTCAGGAACGTCGGGCGCTAGGACGGCGCACGTCGAGCCTGCACAGGGACGTGCGCAGTTTGGCGTTTCCGGAAACCCTATATACGGCATCCGGCGCGACCTACGAAGCACTTTGCGCAAATAAATTAAGGAAAAACTGAAAGAGAAATCTCGCGCCAAACCAAGGTGCTAGCTGGCGCGAGAGAGCGTGCAGATTAATCCAATGGGATGAACGCGAGTGCGTTGTTCGAATTCATTGGTATGACTAGTTGGTTTTGTACCGAGTCATAGCACATCGATGCCGCAGATGGGATGCCCGTCGCGATAACCTCTGCCGCCTGGCCTGGACGAATACGCGACACACTTCCATAGCGCACACTGCTCACATACTTCGTGTCGTCGGCCATAATGACCACGCCATCGTTACCGCCTTCTGCAGCATGTTCAGTCTTGATCACTTCACCACTTGGGCTAAAGGTGACAACTGCGTTGTCGCCCACATTGACCACTACGATATTGCCCTGGTTGTCGACCGCTACACCGTTCGGTGCTGCAAGTGGAGCGCCCTCTGCGAATATAGAAGTCTGGCCACTAGGAGTGATCTTATAGATACGTTCTGGGGCTCGTGTGTTCGAGGCGTACACCGTTCCATCTGGCGCCACGCCGATACCATTGAGCAGATTCGCGCCCTCAACCTCAACTGAGCCCATAGGCTCGCCTGTCGCCAGATCGAACATACGGACAGAGTCTAGGTCCACAGCGTAGAGCACACCGTTGTTTATCGCGCTACCAAGTGGCTGGTTCAGCATTAGGCCATCGCGAGTCGCGCCGATCCATTTTGAGGTATGCACGCTGCCATCGGGATTGATAAGAGATACATAGCCATCGTTTTCTTCTAGCGTTGGCGAAATGCCATTATTCATCGCCAGAATGAGGTTGCGCTCAGGGTCGAAGGTGCAACTCTCGGCAGTGCGGAAACTGCCATAAACCTTCACGTTGCTAGACATTGGCGTCGCTACACCCGCCTCGTTGATAGTGCCGAGGGGCTCTCCTGCTTTGAATGTTTGTGCCTGTGTGCTGCCGCAGATTGCGAGGCTGATTAGGCCGGTCAACATGAGTTTGTTCATGAACTGTTCTCCTTATTGTGTTGGCTTAAGCCGTCAGTTTTTTTGGACAGAAATATGCTGAAGTTCCCAAAAGACCCGATTCTTGGCGACTCTAGTTCAGTGCCTTGGAAAGAGCTTTGGAGTTGCGCTGATAGTTATACATTTTCTGCTTCTTCTCAGGCAGTTCGCTAATGGCGATAGGAGTGAAGCCCTTCTCCAGGAACCAGTGGGTGGTCTGAGTCGTGAGGACTATCACCCTAGACATGCCGGAGCGCTTTGCATGGGCCTCTAGCGCGGTGAGTAAGTCCTGACCACGTCCGGTGTCTTGGTAGTCCTTGTGAATGGCAATACAGGCAATCTCACCGCAATTTTCGTCCATCGGATAGAGCGCCGCGCAGGCGATGATCATGCCTTCGCGCTCGATGACGAAGAAGAAGCCGATCTCGGCCTCGAGCAATTCGCGAGATCGATGCACAAGCACGCCCGCATCTTCTAGGGGGGTGATTAGTTCGAGCAAGCCGCCAACATCTTCGATAGTGGCACGGCGCAGGACTTCGAAATTCTCCTTCGATACCAAGGTGCCACTGCCGTCACGGGTAAAGAGTTCCTCGATCAGTGCCCCATTGTGTTCGAAGCTGATCAGGTGGCTGCGTGGGACATTCTTGCTGCAGGCCTTAAGCGCCGCAGTGAGTGCTTGGGCAACGCCATTGGCAGTATTTTCCTGTTTGGAGGTCACTGCGTTGAGCACGTCCTGTGCGGACGTAGGGCTAAGTGTGCTGACCATTTCGCCATCACCATCGAGTATGCCGGTTTGGGGTATAAACATGATCAGCTTCTCGGCGTGCAAGGCGATGGCAACTTCCGTTGCTACATCTTCTGCGGAAAGATTGAAGACCTCCCCCGTAGGTGAATAGCCGAGATTGCTTAGCAGGACGATGTTATGGGCAAGCAGATGCTGTTCTATGGCCGCTGCGTTGACCTTGCGTACTACACCGGTGAGGGCATGATCGATGCCATCGAGCACGCCAAGAGGGCGTGCGGTAATGTAATTGCCTCGCGCTACTGTGATATCTGCGCCATGCATCGGAGAGTTGCTGAGCCCCATTGAGAATACGGCTTCCACATCGATGCTAAGTGAACCCACTACCTGTTTGATGATCTGCAGACTGTCTGCATCGGTGATGCGGAGCCCTTTATGATAGGTCGAATCAATCTTCGCGGCATCGAGCGCCCCATTGATCTGTGGGCGCGAGCCGTGTACCAGAACGAGCTTGACGCCAAGGCTATTAAGCAGATTGATGTCGTGCACGATATTATTGAAATTTGGATGCTCGAGTGCTTCTCCTGGCAATAGCACAACAAACACCTTCTTTCTGTGGGCGTTGATGTAACTGGAGGAGTAGCGGAACCAGTCTATGTATTCGGGCAGATTTTGCATGGGCGTGAATATAGTCTATTTACTGATTGTTATGAATAATTTTATAGATTCCCATTTTGACCATAGTGCCGGCATATAGGAAGCGTTAGAGGCAGTAGTGCTGAATCAGCCCCTTCAGTGTCTCTAGATAGGGCGCAA
This sequence comes from uncultured Gammaproteobacteria bacterium, assembly GCA_963977405.1. Lineage (GTDB taxonomy): Bacteria > Pseudomonadota > Gammaproteobacteria > Pseudomonadales > Pseudohongiellaceae > UBA5078. The sequence continues at coordinate 8,287 of CAXBOY010000019.1, read as the reverse complement.
TACGGTCTAATTCTAAATACTCGTCTGGCTGGTGGGCCTGATCGATATCGCCTGGACCAAGCACTATTGTATCCATGCCGAGCCTCTGTAGATGCGGCGCCTCGGTGCCGAATGCGACCGTTGCGGCGCTATGCCCAGTCAGGCGCTCCGCGGTTTTCACTAACTCGTTCTCCGGCGCGGTCATGAACGCAGGCAGCCCTGCGAAAAGCGGCGCGATCGTCGCCTTTACGCCGAAGCGATCTGCGATAGGGTTGACGCGACGGCGTATCTCATCGCGCAAAGCCTCGATCTCCATGCCTGGTAGTAAGCGAATATCAAACTCTAGACGACACTGACCGCAGATGCGATTGGGGTTATCGCCGCCATGGATGCAGCCAAGATTGAGCGTCGGGCGCGGAATCGTGAACATGGGATTCTGGTAGCGCGCCTGCATTTCCTGACGGAATACTATCAACTCGCCGATGACGCTATGCATTGCGTCTAGCGCGTTGTGGCCTAAGTCTGGGTCAGAGGAATGCCCGCTTTGCCCTAGTAGCTCGATAGACTCCATCATGATGCCTTTGTGGGCATTAATGGGACGCATGCCAGTAGGCTCGCCTATGATCGCGCAACGCGCTTTCGGGCGACCCAACTCTGCCAATGTGCGGGCCCCTTGCATCGAGGTCTCCTCGTCGGCCGTAGCGAGCACTATTAGGGGCTGCTTGAAGCTCACCCCTTCGAAGTCTTTTAATGCCTCTAATATGAGAGCGAAGAAGCTCTTCATATCTGTGCTGCCTAGACCATAGAGACGTCCATCTTTCTGCGTTAATCGGAATGGATTCACGTTCCATAATGCTTCATCTAAAGGCACCGTATCGGTGTGTCCGGCTAGGACGAGCCCGCCAGGACCAGTGCCTCGAGTGGCAATGAGATTAAGCTTCTCATTAGCTTGGGTTTGCGCCGATGTCCCGGGGCTCTTAACGCGCTCGCAGCTAAATCCTCGTGCCTCGAATACCTCCGCCAAGTAGTCGATTACCGGTGTATTACTGATATCTAACTCGGGGTTCGCTGAGCTTATGCTCGGGCGTGCGATCAACGCGTCGAGGTGGGTGAAGAGATCAGGCGTAGAGGGGGTCATTTGGCCCCCATAGTATTGCTCGCGATCAAGTCGGTCTTGGCGGCCATGATGAAGTCGTTCTCGTGTAGGCCATTAGCCTTATGGGTCCACCACGACACAGTCACCTTACCCCATTCGAGAAGTAGGCTTGGGTGGTGGTCTTCGCGCTCGGCGATTAGGCCAATCTTATGGGTGAAGGCGGCCGCCGCTTTGAAATCGGGAAAATGAAATTCGCGTCGAATCTGGTCCATGCCGTCAACGCTGACTTTCTTCCAGCGCGGAATAGCGGTGAGCATTTGATTCGCGTCCTCGGACAACATCGCACGTGTGCCGATGGTGCAGGGTTGGCAATGCTTCTCAAAGAGTGTACGACTCATGGGTGCTCCCCTTTAGCGGCGCCACAAGGCGCCCACAAAGATTAGAGAAAAGTTTCGAGAACGCTATTGAGAAATTGCTGGCCTTTCTCGGTAGGTCGAACATGAGCGTCCTCGAAGGACAATAATTCTTGAGCTTGCAGTGATGATACCTGCTTTTGGATAAGCTCGAAACCTAGACCAGTGGCAGCCTCGAAAGCAGTGGTAGAGAAGCCCTCCGGCATGCGCAGCACATTGAGAAGGTACTCGATCGCGATCTCGTTCGCGGGTACTGGAGCTAGCTCGGCAACATATTTGCCGTCGGCATTCATATAGTGCTCGGGCTGCTTCTTATTGCGAGTGCGCACTATCTGACCTCGCTCGACCTGTGTGATCTTGCCGTGCGCTCCCGCGCCTATGCCAATGTAGTCACCGAAACGCCAGTAGTTCAAGTTGTGCCTCGCCATCATCGCGTTCCTGGCGAATGCCGAGATTTCGTAACGAGCATAGCCATTGGCTTGGAGTAGGGCTAGACCGCTATCCTGTATGTCGATGAGATCATCATCCTCGGGTAAGACTGGGGGGCGTTTATAGAACTCGGTGTTAGGCTCTATGGTAAGTTGATACCAAGATAGATGTTCTGGCTCGAATGCTATCGCAGCCTGTAGGTCGCGCATGGCGTCTTTTGTGGACTGACCGCGTAGACCATACATGATGTCGATATTGAGATTGTCGAAACCTGCCGATCTTGCGAACTCGATTGCCGCTCTTGCGTCGTCACTGCCGTGAATGCGACCAAGACTTTGCAATTGCAGGTCGTCGAAGCTTTGTACACCAAGAGAGAGTCTGTTGATTCCGGCGCGCCTATAGTCAGCGAATTTTCCTCGTTCCGCGGTGCCCGGATTTGCCTCTAATGTGATCTCGATGTCGGGCGCAAAGGACGCTATGGCCTGCAAACCTTCCAGTAGGCGGACATACCCAGATGCAGAGAAAAGACTTGGTGTGCCGCCTCCGAAGAAGATCGACTGAATCGGGCGGTTCTGTGCGTACTGCTGCGCATCGCGAAAGTCTTGTAGTAGCGCATCGATATACTTTGCTTCCGGAATCTCACCGTTGCTCTCGTGCGAGTTAAAGTCGCAGTAGGGACATTTGCGTACGCACCAAGGAATGTGCACATATAGGCTTAGTGGAGGCAGTTGCAGGAGTGCCGGGATTGGCATGACATTCACGCGACTGAACCGCTCAGTTTTTCCCAGTGGGGTAATAGCGCGCGTAGTGCCTGGCCGCGATGACTGATGCTATTCTTGATCGAGGGGTCAAGTTGTGCGGATGCGCAGCCGTGTGTCGGGACAAAGAATAGCGGATCGTATCCAAAACCATTCTCACCTTGTGCTTCGAATAGGATGCGACCCTCCCATGTGCCCTGACAGATATAGGGCATTGGGTCTTCAGCAAAGCGCATGAAAACGATTACACATTGGAAGCGAGCTTTGCGTTGCGCCTCGGGCACGTTCGCCAGCTCTTTGAGCAGTTTGCTATTGTTATCTGCATCGCTTGCACCAACACCCGCATAGCGTGCTGAATAGATGCCGGGCTGCCCTTTTAATGCATCGACCTCTAGGCCGGAGTCATCTGCCATAGATGGCAGTCCGCTTATGCTACAGGCGTGTCTGGCTTTGATGATCGCGTTCTCAACGAAACTCAGGCCTGTTTCATCTGCATCGTCGACACCTAGGCTGCGTTGAGTGATGAATTCGATATTCTGCGCACCGAGCATTTGCTGAAACTCTCTTAGTTTTCCCGCATTGCCCGTTGCTAAAACGATTTGCTGTGCCACTGATTTGGGCCTCTTAACGACTGATATGGTAGATCGCAGTTTCACCGAGGAAATTAGGCCACGCCTTGATCATCCAGCTACCTTGGTGCAAGTGATCGACTACGGTGCGAGTGATAACCTTGATGTTCTTCTCTTTGCAGAGTACGTCGAAATCGCGCACCGTACAGAAGTGAATATTGGGTGTGTTATACCACTCATAAGGCATGAAATTAGAAACGGGCATCCTGCCTTTCGTGAATAGGTACAAGCGCGAGCGCCAGTTACCGAAATTCGGGAAAGTTACAATGCAGTTCTTGCCAATGCGTAACATCTCATCAATGATGACGTCAGGATAACTGACTGCCTGTAGAGTCTGTGTAAGTAAGACGGTATCGAAGCTCTTATCCTTGAAGTTTTGCAGACTCTTGTTCATATCCTGCTCGATGACATTGACGCCCTTGGCTAGGCACGCTGCGATATTCGCCTCGTTTATTTCGAGCCCAGTCTCCGAGACGCCCTTGTTGGTTTTTAGAAACTCCAGCAAGCTGCCATCGCCGCAACCGAGGTCTAGAACGCGGCTGCCCGGGGCGATCCAATTTTGAATAATATCTAGATCGGGGCGCATCACGCATTCACCTCGTCGCTCACGCGATTCAAATAAGTGCTGAAGGCTTCTAAGTAACGAGGGACCGGTAGTAAGAAGGCGTCATGGCCTTGGTCTGCCTCTATTTCTAGGTAGCTCACTTGTTTTCCAGCCTCAAGAAGTGCATCGACAATCTCTCGCGAACGTTCGGGAGGGAAGCGCCAGTCCGAGCTGAACGACATCAACAAGAAGCGGCAACTACTTTCGGCGAAGGCCGCACTTAGACTGCCTTTATAGTCGACCGTCGGATCGAAATAATCTAAGGCCTTGGTCATCAGCAGATAGGTATTAGCATCGAAATGCTCCGAAAAACGCTCGCCTTGATAGTGCAGATAGCTCTCTACTTGAAAGTCCACATTAAGACCGAAGCTCAACTTCCCAGTGCGCAAATCTCTGCCGAAGTTGCCCGCGATCGGCTCGTTTGCAATAGCCTCTGAGGCCTTGCCAAACTTGTCTCGCATCGCACTATCAGAGAGATAGGTAATATGCCCCACCATGCGGGCAAGCATCACACCCTTCTTAGGGTAGGTGCCGTGTTCGAGATAGCGACCGTTGTGGAAGAACGGGTCTGCAGTTATCGACTGGCGCGCTACCTCGTTGAAGGCGATATTCTGTGCAGAAAGCTTGGGTGCCACGGCGATCATGATCGCGTTACGCAGGCGCTCGGGGTAACTGATGCTCCAGCGCATAACCTGCATACCACCAAGGCTACCGCCAATGACCGCGGCCCACTGCGGGATAGCCAATCGGTCCATCAAGCGAACTTGGCTATTAACCCAATCGCGAACGGTGACCACGGGAAAATCGGGGCCATAGTAAGTGCCTGTTTCTGGGTTGATCGAGGTTGGGCCGGTGCTGCCAGCACAGCCGCCGAGATTATTCAGGCACACCACGAAGAACTTGTTGGTATCGATAGGCTTGCCCGGGCCAATGCAGTTGTCCCACCAGCCGGGCTTGGAATCGTCTTCACTGTGATAACCCGCAGCATGATGGTCGCCACTGAGTGCATGGCAGATCAATACAGCGTTCGACTTCGCCTCATTAAGCGTGCCATAGGTCTCGATCATCAAGTCATAGCTATTGATGGTCTTGCCGCTGCGCAGCAGTAAGGGCTCGTCGAAATGCAGGCATTGCGGCGTGACGATTCCTACAGAGTTTTCGGGGATGGTCTTTGGCATGTCAGGTTCTTGCTGTTTCCGTTTTGATAGCATTGGGAGGTGGGCAGTCTAATCCTAGCGCCGCTGGAATACATTGTGGGCGCGTTATTTTAATCCGCTTTAGCCTACTGTTCTCTCCGCTCATGATAGTAACCCTGTCTTGGGGTACTTTGAATTGTTTCGCTAGGTACTTTACGAGGTGCCGATTGGCCTTCCCATCTACTGGGGCTGCAGTGATGCGAATCTTCAATTGGCTCTCACCTAAACTAGTAAACTCGTCTTTCGCCGCTTTGGGTTGGAGCCGACAGGAAAAGATAAGATCTTCGCCCTGCCAGCTAAAATTTGACTCATCCGGCGCAGACACTTCGCGCTAAATTCCCAACACCACTCGCGGGTTAATGCCCACCGGGTCGATTAGGATAACGCGAATAATCTGCAGTGAGAGGAACACAAAGATCGGCGACAAGTCTAGCCCGCCCATGGAAGGCAGAAGGCGACGGAAGGGCTCCATGATGGGTTCGGTGAGCTGACGCACTAAGACGAGTCCGGGGTGGGTGCTAAACGGTGCTATGAAGCTAGAAACGATCGAGACGATCATCGCCCAGAAATAGATATTCAGAATGAAAGACAACAGGCCTACGCTGGACCAACTTAGAACCAAGCCAACGCTGGGGATCGAGAATCCGCTGAAGATGATGAGCAAGGCGGTGGCAATACATTGCGCTAACAGGGCTAACGCAAGGGAGGCGAAATCCATGCCTCTGTAGCCAGGAATAAAGCGGCGGAATAGTCTTACGCCAGGGTCAGTTACTTTTACGATTGCCTGAGTGAAGGGGTTATAAAAGTCTGCGCGTGCCACCTGCAACATGAATCTAAGCAGTACTGCGAGCACGAAAAGGCCGCCCAGTGTGCTCACGACTAGATATCCAACGCTTCCTAAAGATCCCATCTTCGTCTCTCTCTATAAGTAGTGACTGCTCTGGCATTTAGTGTCTCGATCGGGAAAGCCCAATCAATCTGCCAATTCGATAGAGCGTTTCTGTGCTGCACTTAACGCACGCTCTACTAATTCGCGAAAGCCTTCATTTTCAAAAGACTTAATCGCGGCTTCGGTTGTGCCTCCCGGCGAGGTGACTCTGCGGCGTAATTCATCCGGCGCAACATCGCTGGCCGCAGCTAGCTTTGCGGCACCCAGTGCGGTTTGAATGGTAAAGCTGCGTGCCATCTCCGCATTCAATCCCATCTTAACTGCTGCGCTCTCCATTGCCTCCATCATAAGGAAGAAATAGGCGGGCCCGCTGCCTGAGAGTGCAGTGACGGCGTTGATTGCGTCCTCACTGTCGAGCCAGCTACAAATGCCTACAGCCGACAGTATCGCCTCGGCCAGAGCGGCTTGAGTCGCATTGGTGTTGGTATTGGCAAATAGGCCTGTTGCGCCTTCGGACACCAGCGCTGGAGTATTTGGCATGCAGCGCACGATCGCTTGCTGTGAGCCTAGCCAAGCCTCAAATTTGTGCAAGGGAATGCCCGCCGCGATAGAAATAATGACGCTCCCCTTGGCGCTAAGCAATGGCTTGAGGGTTGTGCAGACTTGCTCCATAACTTGTGGCTTTACTGCTAAGACGATCACGTCGGCCGATTTCGCGACCTCTTCTAGCGTGCCTATGCGGATGCCGCACTTCATGCGTAGCTCATTTAGCTTGTCCGAGTCGATATCGGTAGCTGCTATATTACTTGGCTCGGCGCCCTTGTTGACTAAGCCCATGATTAAGCTAGTAGCCATATTGCCGGCGCCAATGAATGCTATCTTGCTGTTATTCAAAGCTTTTCCTCGTGAATTTCTGATATTCCCGCAAGTGCGTCAGTTCGAGCGCTATTCTAGCGTAAGTCGCTGCTTACACGCACCCCATGTCGCCGGTAAGTATTGCAAAAACAGCGGCCTAGGGGCCTGCGACATTAGGTCGCATTGTGCAGTGCTACGTAAGCTTTAAACTAGGTTGTTCAGCTAATTCTTAGAGATGCCAGCATGTATAGACTTCCGACACAAAAACTCCTTAGCCTCGAGATCGCATTGATTCTTTCCAGTATTGCCGCTGGCGCCGTACAGGCGGCCGACGAAGCACCACTGGAAGAGGTTGTAGTATGGGGGCAGCAGACCAATGAGCGTGCGGCGAGCTCTCATCCTAGCAGCCTGCTTACTCAACAGGACTTAGTGAGCATCAATGTCGCCACTACAGAGGATGTAGTTAAGTTTGAGCCTAGTTTAGTGATTCGCCGTCGCTTCATTGGTGATTCCAATGGCACCATGGGGATGCGCGGCTCGAATATGTTTCAAACCTCACGTTCGATGGTATTCGCGGACGGCGTGCCCTTGCATTACTTGCTACAGTCACGCTGGAATGGTGCGCCGCGCTGGACCATGGTATCTGCTAGTGAGATTGCACAAGTCGAAGTCCTCTATGGCCCCTTCTCTGCCGAGTTCAGCGGAAACTCGATGGGCGGCGTAGTCCTAATCGAGTCTGCAATTCCGCAGCAGCGTGAATTCCACTTCGATAGTTCTTTTTTCTCGCAGAACTTCGATGCCTATGGCTTCGACGAGACAGTCAACGGCCATAAAGAGTTCTTCTCCTATGGCGATAAGTTTGGCGATACTAGTGTCTATTTCTCCTATAACCGTTTGGACAGTGAGTCTCAGCCCCAGACTTTCTACTATGGTGGTTCGACCTCCTCTATTACGCCAATTAGTGTGACTGGGGCGATAGTTGACAACGACGAGCGCTCCAACTCGCGTCTATGGTTCGGCGATACTGGCGTGCAGGATACGTTGACGGAGAACTACAAGCTAAAAATCGGTCAGGACTTTGGTCAGTGGCAGGCATTGCTAAATGTCGCCTACGAAGATCGTTTCAATGGTGCCAACTCGCCCAATACCTATCTACAAAATAGCAGTGGAGCGAATGTCTGGAGTGGCAATGTCATTCAAAATGGCGCAAAGATTAATGTTCCTACTTCACGTTTAGGCGTATCGGAACAAGAGCGTGACAGTCTCTCACTTGGCTTGCGTCTGCGTGGCCCTATTGCAGAGGATGTGGTGTTTGAGGCGAACCTAAACCAATTCCAAGTACTACGCGATCAGAGTCGTTCCTCGCTCTCTAATCCCAATGATGCTGCCTATACTCAAGCGGGTCAGGTTAACGACTTTGGTGACACAGGCTGGAGCAG
>CAXBOY010000018.1:0-36473 GCA_963977405.1 uncultured Gammaproteobacteria bacterium | reverse complement strand
TGCTTCCACTCCCTTAAGCGAGAGCTTGCGCACAAGCGAAGGGTGCGATTGATGCAGATCTGTGGAAGATTTAGGCCTTCGCGGGCAAGGCCCGCTCCCACAGTCAGAAATCTATTCCAATATAGTGGAAGAACCACTAACTGTGGGAGCTTGCCCTGCAAGCGAAGGGTCCAATTGATGAAGATCTGCTAGAACCACAGAATTCAACCACCGTAAAAGTGCTCCGTAGCGCAAGCCGAACAACAAAGTGAGAGTAATTCGATATCTCTAAACAGCGCCGAACGAACAGGGTGTGTATTTGCAAATAACTTGCTGCACATGGCGATATTGGGCAAACTCCCCTCTCGAATGGCCAAGCGACGCGACAAATTAACTTTGCGTTTGATTCGCCAACAAAAAATTCAGCAGCAATGCATTCTGGTACGACGAAAAGAAATGAGCGAAACCCCGGTCTTGGACGATAGACGAAAGAGAGAGCGCTACGAAGTGCTTGTCGATGCGTTATACCAGGACGTATATCGCTATGCCTATTGGCTTTGCAAAAACGGCGCACTGGCCGAAGATCTCGTGCAGGAAACTTTTTTACGTGCTTGGCGGTCTTTGGACAGCCTACAGAACGATAAAGCCGCTAAGGCGTGGCTGTTTACCATTCTGAGGCGAGAAAATGCCAGGCTCTACGAGCGCTATAGGCCAGAGTTAGTCGACATTGAAGACCAATCAATCGCAGACTCTTTTGAGAGCGAGCCCGACCAGCGTATGGATCGGCGCCTGCTGCACGAAGCTATAGCTTCCTTGGAAAAGGATTATAGAGAGCCCCTTCTATTACAGGTAGTAGGGGGTTTTAGTGGAAAGGAAATCGCCGCAATTCTCGATCTGAACAATAATACCGTCATGACGCGTCTATTTCGGGCGCGGGGAAAGCTGAAGCATGTTTTCTTCCCTGACGGCAATCCAGACGAGATTCTCGACGAACCACAAGATGAATAGGATCGATCAAAAGTCGGTCCATTTAATATCCACAAAATAAAGGGCTTTAACCCCCTGATAAGAGTCCAAACCAAATGGATGACTTAGAGTTTAGAAGAAATGCTTTCGCCGACCCGCAGAATCAAGACCCAGATTTCCTGGCCGCGGCGCAATCCAGCCCAGAACGTGTTGCTCTACTTCAGCAACTACAGGCACTAGATGCCCGAGTAGGTGCGGCCGCACGATCCGTCCCGGTCCCCAGCAGCCTCGCGGCTCGCCTAAAGGCACTCGAGGAGCCAGCAGCCAATGATGCTATCGTCGCAAAAAAATCCAAAACTAGCCGCTATATCGCGGTTGCGGCTAGCCTCGTAGTCGCTATCGGGCTGATCATTTCGCCAGGTTTGATTACGGCCAGACCCAGCGCCTCCGATCTAAAATTTCATGACGAGGTTATCGGACACGTCTACCGCGAGGTGGCACGCTACGATACTAAGCGCGAAGACGCTAGCATCGTGCAGATCAATTCGGTGCTAGAAGAGGCCGGTGGACATCTACGCAGCGAAGAGCGAATTAAGCAGATGCATATCAAGTTTGCCAACGGCTGCAACATCGCGTCAAACAGCAAAGGTGCTCACATCGTGCTAGATGGCGAGAAGGGTTCTGTTTCGGTCATGGTGGTACACAACTCGCCCGTCACAACCACTTTCGACGTCAACGATTCGCGTTTTGCCGGCAAGATTATTCCCTTCGGCGAAGGCAATTTGATCATCGTAGGCGAAAAAGACGAGCCTTTGGATAAATACCAAGAGATGATCTCGGAAGCCTTCGAGTGGTCAATTTAGGCTTTCAATAACTTAGCTTTGGACGCAGTTCAGAACTGCTCTGCGTCCATTGCCATCAACACCGCACTCCCCCCTTTGATCTCCCCAACTAGCGCCTGAGCATTCGGCATCATTCGCGCACGAAAAAATGCGGCCGTCTTCAGCTTGGCATCATAGAAGCTCGCATTTGCATTATTGCTTGCTAGCCCCTCGTGAGCGGCCCGTTCCATGCGCGCCCACATGAAGGCATATAACAATAATGTCATTAAGCGCAGATAGGGTACTGATGCTGCCCCAATCTCGTCTGCATCAGCCTGCGCTGCCTCCTTGAGCCAGGCGCTGACGTCCGCCACGCAGCTAAGCGCTACCTTTAGGGCCTCGATACTCGACGCGAGAGTTTGCTGCGCGCCGTGCTCAGAGATAAAGGCTTCGATCTCTTCGACAAGTACCTCTAGTAATTCATCACGATCGCGCACTAGTTTGCGCCCGGCTAGGTCGAGAGCCTGAATACCGTTGGTCCCTTCATAGATCTGCGCAATGCGCGCATCGCGAACGTTCTGCTCTAGGCCCCACTCGCGCACATAGCCATGACCACCCAAAACTTGCTGCGCCATCACGCAGCCCTCGAAGCCACGATCCGAGAATGCAGCCTTCGCAACCGGAGTAAGCAAAGCGACAAGCTTGGCTGCCCGCGCGCGGCGTTGCTCATCTCCATGGAAATGGGCGACATCCAACTGACTGGCCACATAAACCGCTAACGCTCGCCCCGCCTCAGTATCGGCACGCACCGTCAACAACATACGCCGCACATCTGCATGCACAAGAATTGGGTCGGCCACACTTTTCTCATCCTGCGCGCCATGCGCACTGCGCCCTTGCACGCGCTCCCGAGCATATTGTGCAGCACTGCGATAGGAGCTATCGGCCAGACCGAGGCCCTGCAAACCAATCGAGAGCCGCTCATAATTCATCATGGTAAACATATAGTTCAGGCCCTTATTGGGCTCGCCCACGAGAAAGCCCTGCGCGTCATCGAAGTTCAATACGCACGTTGCAGAGCCCTTGATACCCATCTTGTGCTCGATAGCGCCACAAGACACATTATTCGCCTTACTAGGATCACCAGTCTCATCATCGAGATGTCGCGGCACTACAAACAAGGAGATTCCTTTCGGTCCCTCGGGCGCATCGGGCAACTTAGCTAACACTAAGTGGATAATATTAGCGTTAAGATCGTGGTCGCCCCCCGTTATAAATATTTTTGTTCCGCTGATCTGATAGCTGCCATCGGCATTGGGAACTGCGCGGGTCTTTATGATTCCGAGGTCGGTTCCGGCGTGAGCCTCCGTAAGACACATGGTGCCGGACCACTGCCCACTATAGAGCTTGGGAAGATAGCGTTGCTTGAGCTCTTCGCTGCCGTGGCGCGCCAAGGCTAGGCTCGCTCCGGCACTTAGAATGGGGTAGAGCGCGAAAGATGAATTTGCCGCCATGATCATCTCTTCGAACAGCACCGCAAGCACCTTTGGCATGCCTTGCCCACCGTATTGCGGGTCGCCCGAGAGCCCAATCCAGCCGCCCTCAGCGAAGGCTGTATAGGCCTCTTTGAAACCTTTCGGAGTAAATACCTTGCCCTTCTCGAGCCGACACCCCTCTTCATCTCCCGAACGATTGATTGGCGCTAATACCTCCTGCGCGATCTTTGCGGCACTCTCTAGCACGGCATCAATAAGGTCTCGACTAACCTCCGCTGTGCCCTCCATTGAAGCGAATAGGGCCTCCGCACCCTGCACCTCGTGCAGTACGAATTGCATATCTTGAAGTGGCGCGCTGTAGGCTGTCATGTAGTCCCCCAATGAATTTTTAACTCTTTTTCCAAGAGCTACCTTACGTTACTCAGCGCGGCAGCGCAGGTCAATTACGCTTTATAAGCTATACTGGATTTGTCTCGATAGTGAGGCTAAAAAGCTAGACAAAAACCCAATGAACTTACTCTCCGGTGCAAACAGCTGCCTACTCTGCGGTGCTAGCTCAAAAGGCACGCTGGCGTTATGCACGCCTTGCCTGACCGAACTACCCAACATCCCGTCGGCCTGCGTATGCTGCGCCCTAGCGCTCGGCCCCGACACCACAGCACAGCAGCTATGCGGACAATGCCGCGTTAACCCACCCCCTTTCGAGCATTGCTACCCGCTAGGTGACTATGGCTTCCCATTGCGCGAGATGATTGCTCACCTTAAGTTTCACGGCCGTTTTAGCATCGGCCGAGCACTAGGTCAGCTATTAGCTCAACGCTTGGCGCCGGTCTTCAGAGCCGCACCACCAGATGCTCTGCTGCCCGTGCCCTTGCATGCGGCTCGGTTAAGGCAGCGCGGCTTCAATCAGAGCATCGAGCTCGCGCAGCAACTCTCCCAATATCTCGACATTCCTATCGCGCTTAACTATTGCAAACGACTACGCGCGAGCAAGCCACAGCGCGGGCTAAGCGCAACGGCACGCAAGCAGAATGTTAAAGGAGTTTTTCGACTCGAGCCGGAGGCAATGAAAGGCACTCCTCGCCACATCGTTATAGTGGACGACGTAGTAACCACTATGGCAACGGCGCAAGCGATTGCTTACTTACTGAAGAAAGAAGGGGTGGAGCGAGTGGATGTAGCTTGTCTTGCGAGAGTGAGCTGATTCGTATCGAACTTAAAATTGATACTTAATTGAGCCATAGGCCACACGGCCTTGCTGTTTGATTACGCTGCTCGGAGTTGGCATCACTTGGTCTGGGCGTGCATCGAAGAGATTGCGAACACCGACCGAGAATTGCGCCTGACCTTGTTTGCCGGTCTTCATGTTATAACCGTATTGTAGGTCCAATGTAGTCAAGTCGCCGACCAACTCATTGAGCTGCTCTAGGTTCAACTTGCCGATATCTTCGAAGGAATCGAAATAGTGAGTCACGGCACTCGCAGTGTGCTGCCCTACCTGCCAAGTCAACATCAGGCTGCTCTGCAGATCAGTACCTTTTGGCAAAAGGGTATTGTCGCTTATGGGTGGCAAGGCACTATCGAGAAGATTATTAGTCTTTGCGGTATCGTAAAGATAAGTAGCCTTGGTGCTTACTATAAACTGCCCGAAGCGCGGCGACTCCCATACATAGGAGGCGCTTAGATCGACACCCTTCGCTAACTCTCCTGGGTTGACGGTGCTCTTGACTGAAGGAGCCTCGAGCAGACCTGCATAGAGATTGGAATCGTCTATATAGAGTCCAGAGCTGGCTCCTGCTGCTGCAGCGTTCAAACTTACTTCGGGTACAGCTTGCGCAGTTGCAAATGGTTTATCGAGCTCTACACGCCAAGCGTCCGCACGCAGATCTAAACCCTTAGCGGGAGAGAAGAACATGCCAAGGTTAACGTTGTTAGACTCACCAGAGAAAGGCGCTTGATAAGTGCTAGGAGAAGCACTGAAGTTACTGTAGAAACGACCAAACAGTGACAAGTTCTTGTCATCTACGCTTGGAAGATCTTGGGCCGATACAGGAATGGCATGCGCGCAGCAGCATAGCGCTACTGTCAACAAACCTTTCTTGAACCGTAAATTCTTCACTTTATAGTCCCTTGAATCCGTTTTCTTGCTTTTTTAGACTAGAATTCCCGATCAAACAGACGGAAAGGTCATAGCCGCACTCTTTTGGCGCATTGCAAGAACACTTAGTATACACACGCGAAAAGAAACTTACAGAGACTTAGTAAAATTTATTGGAGTTAATGCGCCCTGATCGACAATTTCCCGCAAAAGCTGACTGGCCGCGGCGTTCATGCCCGGCACAATGAAGTTAGGTGCTATTTCCAGCAGTGGTGTTAAGACAAAAGCGCGCTGGTGCATGCGCGGATGCGGCAGGGTAAGCTCTGCCTCTTGCATTAAGACTTTCCCGAAACTCAGAATATCTAGATCGAGGGTGCGCGGCGCGTTGCGTACAGCACCGCGTTTACGTCCGTATTCGTCTTCAATCTTTTGCAGGCTGCTAAGCAATTGCCGTGGGCTGTTGTGGCGAGGCCGCAACGCCGCCACTGCATTGATAAAGCGCGGCGAGCCAGGTGGGCAATCAACCGGCGCGCTCTCCCAAAGCGAGGACACTAACATTGGGTAGTCGCTAAGCAGGGTTAGCGCAGCAAAGGCTCGTTGCAGCACTTCTGTGGGCTCATCTTGGCCAATTGCTAGGTTCGAGCCAATGCCGATAAAGGCCAGCTCAACGCCGGCCAAGATCGGCACATCGTCTAGCTTAGCCTTGGTGATATTGCTGGGAGAGCTCATGTACCGACTCAACGAATACGGCGACATTGGCGGGGTCTACATCGGGAGTAATGCCGTGTCCTAGGTTGAAGACATGGCCCGCGCCCGGACCATAATCCTTAAGGATACGCGCCACTTCCGCCCGAATACTCTTCGGCGTGGAGTACAGAATTGTAGGATCCATATTGCCCTGCAGGGATGTCTTAGCCCCAATCAGAGAGCGGGCACGCCCGATCTCGATGGTCCAATCTAGCCCGACACAGTCGCAGCCACTGGCTGCGATTTCCTCGAGCCACAGCCCTCCGTTTTTGGTAAACAGAATTACTGGTACCTTGCGACCTTCGGACTCTTTGGTAAGCCCGGCCACAATTTTCTGCATATAGGCCAATGAGAATTCCCGATAAGCAGAGGTGGACAACACACCGCCCCAGGTATCGAAGATTTGCACAGCCTGTGCGCCGGCGGCGATCTGCGCATTGAGGTAGTTCGTGACCGCCCGCGCGAGCTTGTCTAGCAACTGGTGCATAGCCTCAGGCTCGTTGAACATAAAGGCTTTGGCGTTGCGAAAGTCTTTACTGCCGCTGCCCTCAATCATATAGGTCGCCAAAGTCCAGGGGCTGCCAGAGAAACCGATCAGCGGCACAGAACCGTTTAACTCGCGTCGAATAACGGAGACGGCGTCGGTGACATAGGTCAGGTCCTTGGCCGTATCGAGCTCAGGCAATTGTTCTACGTCTTGCGCGCTGCGCACTACTTTGCGAAAACGCGGTCCTTCGCCCTCTGTAAAATACAGGCCCTGCCCCATAGCATCGGGAATAGTCAGAATATCGGAGAATAGGATCGCAGCGTCCATCGCGTAGCGGCGTAAAGGCTGCATCGTCACCTCGCAAGCCAGCTCTGCGTTGCGGCAAAGACTCATGAAGTCACCAGCCAGTTTGCGTGTAGCGCGGTATTCGGGCAAATAACGCCCCGCCTGTCGCATCATCCAAACTGGCGTCATGTCGACGGGTTCGCCGGCTAGGGCGCGCAAAAATCTGTCATTCTTCAAAGCTGTCAATGCAAACTCCTCATGCTGTACTGCAATGGATTCGGTTGTAAATACTGGTCGCACCAGATGCTCTTTACACTTTTAGGGCATACGAGCGCAGTGGCGACAGCGGATCAAACGGCGGGACATTCTACACAGCGCGCAAGAGCAGAACAAATTCCGCCCTCTTCAGTCACTTGCTTGGATGTCGCTCTGCACAGCTCCGATACTCCGCACCCAAGGTTGCAGACGACCAAGCTCTCCACTCAAACTGGAGGCTGCGCTCGTCGCGGCGGCACGGCTCGAATAATTGCCGTGTATCACCACATACCATGGACGCCCCTGGTTCTGCGACTCGAACCAATACAACGGGCTCGCACTATTGCGCTGAACGAAGGCCTCGACGTTGCTGCGCGACGAGGCGCCTAGCAACTGCACGGTATATTCGGAGGCTGGAAAGCTCAGGATGCGCTCGTGCTGAGCGCTAAGAGAGTCTGCGGCGGGCGATGTTGACGATGAGTTACGAGTAGGCGCTGCGGCGGTAGGCTGACTGTCTGGAGTAGACGCAGGCGCTACAACAACTGCGCTCGGTTGACTGCTCACAACAGGCGCAGGTGGCGGGGTCACCACTGGAGCCGTAACTTCGTTATTGGCAGTAGTCGACTGCGCAGGATTAATAACGGGATCGGGAACATTATCAGCCACCACTGGCTCAGGCTCGGGATCTGTCACAGGCTCGGCGAATGGCGAGGGCAATTCCTCTTCAACTTCCGAAACGGGGCCTTGCGGAGTCGGCTCTACGGCGACTGCTTGTGGTTGTGGCACCGGCAACGAGATCTGTCGCTGGGCGCTCTGTTCCGGCTCCTCACCCCCGCCAACTAAGAATGCAAGCAACAAGATGAACACTAGCCCACCAGCCGCATAGGCATAATTGCGTGGCAATTTTATCTGTAGCAGTGGCGCCAGCCAAGCAAGGCCTTGGCCGCCCGAGAACAGCATATCTCCGGCGATCTGATTGATCGCGGCAGGAATGCCAGAGGACTGTTTGTGGATCTTATCTAGTTGACGATTACTAAACGGTAAAGTGCGACCCGGGTCAGCGTCGTTAAATCCAACAGCGTTAAGCCGGTAGCGGATGTAGTTGCGCGTTTCCTCTAGATTAAAATCGGGCAAGCGAATGGAGGTGAACTGGTTCTGCCCCTCTTTCTGCGGACATGTGTAGTCGAGCATGTCGATCAACGAACTCTGCCCTACCAAGATAAGGTGAAAGGTGCCGTCGACATTATCTGCCAACGCTAATTTGGTCAGCAGATTGAATGCATCATCCCCAAGCTCATGGGCGTCGTCTACGATCAGCACTACTGTACGCGACTGATTCTGCGCTGCCTGAAAATACAGCGCCAGCACTTGCTTAAGCTGCGCTATGCTCGCCTGCGGAGGGAAGTCGAGCACGAAGGCTTTGAACATTTCTTGGAGGAGTTGGGATGGGCTAGTGAGCATACTCGCGCGTGCTCTGGCTACCACTTGATCGCGCTCCGCACGACGTGTATAGAAATCGGCGAGGGTGGTCTTGCCAGAGCCATCGGGGCCTATTAACGCAATGATATCGCTGCTCTCGCGAGACAATAGCTGAAGCTGATCGAGACTTGCGCGACGCATGGCACCCGGGAAAAGACTTTCCAATGGCGTATCCGCGGCAAAGGGATTCGCCGAAAGACCAAGCTCCGCTAATTTCTCACTCAGTTTTGGCACAGCTGTTCTTTCGCCTCCAATGTTTGCTCTAGCAAACCAGCATCTATATTACTTTCGATCACGCTTTTACCAAGACCCTTCATTAGGATAAAGCGAATCTTGCCACCCTGAACCTTTTTATCAAAGGCCATCAATTCTAGAAAGTCCTGAGCGCACATCTGCGATGGCGGAACGACCGGTAGCCCGGCACGCTCGATGAGCGCTTTAGCCCTCGCAGCCTCGGCCCAAGTAATGTAGCCGAGTCGAGCTGACAGATCTGCCGCCATCACCATGCCTGTGGCCACGGCTTCGCCGTGCAGCCAAACACCATAACCCATACCATTTTCGATTGCGTGGCCGAAGGTGTGGCCGAGGTTAAGCAAGGCACGTACGCCACCTTCCTTCTCATCAGCCGCGACAATACGCGCTTTATCTGCACAGCTTACTCTGACCGCCTCAGCGAGCAAATCTTTATTGCCCGCCAGTAAGCCTTCAATATTACTTTCCAACCATTGCAGGAAGGGAAGATTATCGATAAGACCGTATTTGATGACCTCTGCGATACCCGCGCGCAGCTCACGTGGGGGCAAACTCGCCAATACATCCGTGTCCGCTAAGACGCACTGTGGCTGGTAAAACGCCCCAATCATGTTCTTGCCAAGAGGATGGTTTACACCGGTCTTGCCGCCGACAGAGGAATCGACTTGTGACAACAATGTGGTGGGTATCTGGATGAAATTAACGCCACGCAGATAGGTAGCTGCAGCGAAACCCGTAATGTCACCGACCACTCCGCCGCCAAGGGCGATGAGCGTGCTACTGCGTTCATGACGTCCCTCGAGGAGCTTGTCGTAGATCAATGACAGAGTTTGCAGGGTCTTCGTATGCTCACCGTCTGGCAGCACGATCACGTCGCACTGCAGGTCGCCCAATGCTGCCTGTACTTTGGATAGATAGAGCGGTGCGACCAATTCATTGCTTACTATCAAGACCCGCTTGCCCTTTATATACGGGCGCAGCAATTCCGCCTGCCCGAGTAGACCAGAGCCGATATAGATGGGGTAGGAACGCTCCCCGAGATCCAATTCTAATGTGATCATATTGCTAATCCGTCTACAGCGATCGCGTGCTTATTGAGTTAGTTAGAGTCCAAAGAAGAGTCTTCGTCCGCGCCCCCTAGAGCTTGGCTTTCCCACAGGGCCTCCAGCTGACGCGCGATGTCCATGCTCACGGAGCGCGGACTTTTGCGACTAGTGTCGATAATCAAGTGGGCGGTTTCGCGATAGAGTGGCTCGCGTATCTTAATGAGCTCTTTTATCTTCGCTAAAGGGTTTTCAGTCTGCAGAAGGGGTCGGTTCTTGTCTTTGCCGGTGCGCTCTAGCTGCTGTGCTACGGAAGCCCGCAGATAAACAACTGTGCCGCGGGAGTGCAGGAAGCGTCGGCTATTCGCATCGAGGATTGCCCCGCCACCGGTCGCTAGAATAATGCCTTTGCGCTGAGTCAGAGTATCGATCATGCGCGCCTCGCGTATGCGAAAGCCCTTCTCACCCTCTACATCGAATATCCAGGGAATATCGGCACCAGTGACAAACTCAATTTCTCGGTCCGAGTCGTAGAAGGGCAGATCGAGTCGGCTCGCCAAAAGCCGACCGATAGTGCTCTTACCTACACCCATTGGCCCTATAAGGTATACATTTACTGGCTCGCTCATGAAGCTTTGAATCTCCGCAACACGCGGTGCGGCGCACGCCGGCTACCCTGTCGCTAATAAAAAGATCGACATTGTACCCTTGCCGGGCCTGCAAAATCACTGTCGTTCGGCGAGAGACCGGGGATTATCGCGTATTGATCTCTGCGACTATCCTTGGCGTGATGAAAATCAGAAGTTCCGTTCTACGATTCGAATTGTTAGTACGCTTGAATAACCTGCCAAGGTAAGGAATGTCCCCTAGCAGCGGAGTCTTGGTCTCAGTGGTTGTAGTCTCCTCACGGAACACTCCACCCAAGACGATAGTGTCCCCATTCTCCACCAGAACGCTGGTATCGATGGCATTGGTATTGATTGCAGGCACATTGCCGGTGCCCGCGGCAACGGAGTCTTGATGAATCTCGAGCTGCATAATGATGCGACCATCCGGCGTAATTTGTGGCGTTACCTCTAGCGACAGCACTGCATCGACGAACTCCGTTGTAGAGCCCCCAGCGGTGCCACCGGCTTGCGCCTGATAAGGAATCCGCACGCCAGACCGAATGGTCGCTGTCACCTTATCTTGTGTCGTCACTTTTGGTCGCGCGATAACTTCGCCATTGCCGCTACTCTCAA
Organism: uncultured Gammaproteobacteria bacterium; assembly: GCA_963977405.1. Lineage (GTDB taxonomy): Bacteria > Pseudomonadota > Gammaproteobacteria > Pseudomonadales > Pseudohongiellaceae > UBA5078. The sequence continues at coordinate 25,324 of CAXBOY010000018.1, read as the reverse complement.
GGGCAGACAATTCCAATTCGATCAATCCACTATTACTAGTAAAGCCTACTGCGAAGGAAGAAGCGTTCTCGCTCTCGACACCCAAGTCTACTGCCAGCGCATCAGGAAAGGAGACCGAGCCGACCGGGATCGCCACAGAGTTAATTGCCTGTGCCACAATGGCGCCGATCAGGCTAGGGTCAGTACCATCTTGCAGCGCTTGCACGCGAGCATTCTCACCAGCCACTATCGCTTCACGCATTGCTGCGTTCTCTGCGACACGATTATTCTGTTGCTGCCCGGTAGAAGCTAGGCTGCCACCGTAGCGGAAACCATCGGAGGAATCGGTCCTACCAGCTCCCCCCCAACGAATGCCGAGGTCACGCCCAAAGTCTGTAGAGACATTGACGATGCGCGCTTCGATGAGGACCTGGCGCACAGGCACATCGAGCTTACTTAATAGTTCACGCACTTCCTCTAATTTCTCAGCGACATCACGAATGATGATGATATTGGTGCGCGAATCTACCGTAGCGGTTCCGCGGTTTGAGAGCACACCGCTGCTGCCATTCTCGGGCGCTACGCCAGTGGCCGGCGGCGCATCGGGTGCGGCACCTGCTGTCGCATTACCGGTCGAGGAGCCTGTCAACAGTAGTAGGATATTGGCGGCATCGGCATAGTTCACCTGTACGTATTCGGTGTGCAGAGGTGCCAGCGCTTGTGCCTGCCGGCTCGCATCGAGTGCCTGCTGTTCCTGCGCGGCAATCTCGTCAGCAGGAGCCACGTACAATACATTACCCACTAAACGCTTATCGAGATTGCGCGACTGCAATACTAAATTCAACGCTTGATCCCAAGGCACGTCTTGAAGTTGCAGTGTGATATTGCCGGAAATGGCGTCGCTGGCGACAAGGTTAAAATCATTCTCATCGGCGAGTAGCTGTAACACAGAGCGCACATCGATATTCTGAAAACTCAAGGACACTAAGTTGCCAGAGAAGGCCGAAGCTGGATCGGCATTCGCGGAGGCGGCACCAGGCGGCGTAACACTAATGGTGTATTGACGCCCTTGCTGATAAGCGACGTACTCGTACTCACCATTGAGGTCTATCGCCACTGTGGCATTGCCACGTTGAGGATATACGTCTACCGTGTTCACAGGTGTCGAAAAATCGGTAACGTCGAAGCGTCGATTCAAGCGCTCAGGCACTTCTGCACCAGTGAATTCTAGATACACACGGCTACCGATCTGCTCCACATTGCCGAGCACGCGATCATCACTGAGGCTGATCACAATCTGCCCTTCGTTAGGGGCGCTGCCGCGACGGAATGTAACGTCGACTAAGGCGGGGCCTTGAACACTAGCGCTCTGCGCAGAAGGAGTAGTGTCGGCGGAGGCTGTGCTCGCCACGCGAGTGTCACTGCCTAGATGCACAATTAGAGTGTTCCCTTCAATGCGGGTCTGATAATCCGCGGGGCTGGTTAGGTTAAAAACGAGACGCGTACGATCATTAGTCTCTAGCACCATAACGCTTTGTGCATTGTTCGAGTCGATGTCGAAGCGACGCTCGGCCAGACTACTTTGCACATTACTAAGGTCGATGGAGATGCGCGCGGGATCGTCCTGGGTAAAACCGGTCGGTTCTGGCGGGCGACTATCGAATTCCAGCCGGATCTCGATACTATCGCCGGGCATGTTCGCGAAACCAATGCTGTTGAGATTAACAGCTTCTTGTGCGGATGCAGATTGCGCGGCGAACAACACGAGCAGAAGCGAAAGACAGCATCTCCAGAGTGCGCGCGGGGCAACTAATCTGGCCCTCGAAGTCATCAAAGTTATAGACATCATTGTTTCACCTGTATTGGCAGCGCTGTGTCTGCTGCTGAAAACCCTATTCATAGATCCTGTCGATACATTGCCGACTCATTGACTATTTATCTTTGCATTGCCAGCGTGCGTGGACGCTCTACCCATGAGCCGTCACCCGAGGGTACGATTTCGGTCAACTCTATTTCGTTTGCAGCCACGCTCATGACACGCCCATGGTTGCGCCCTAAATAATTGCCGCGCCCAACGCGGTGGATCATTCCGTTCTCGTCCTGAATCAACGCAATTGTCGCATTGCCGCGAGTAATCATCCCGACCATAGTTAAATTGCTGAGTGCGAAGGATTCCAGCGCCTCGGGCGTACGATCAAAATCAGGTTTCACTTCACTAACGGGCTCTTGAGCCACAGAAGTGCCCGCCATTATGGGTACATCGAATGGACTACGCAGCGACGCGGCGCTATAGGTGAATGCCTCGTAAGGGAGGAACTGAGGCATTGGCTCTACAGGACCACCGGGGCGCAAAGACACCTCAACAATATACTGCTGTAAATCATCCATGCCGTCGTTGCCGCCACAGGCAGATAGCAACAGACATAGCGATACGAGCGAGCAAGTTTTATGGAGTAGTGGCATTGAGCTCACCCTCCGTGCGATAGCGATAAGTTCTCGCAGTAATCGTCATCTGTAGCGCGTTGCGATTGTTCACTGGAATAATTGAAAAATCGTGTAAGGTCACGATACGAGGCAGGCTAGCGACGCCGCTGACGAAGGTTCCGAAGTCGTGATAATTGCCGAGCACCTCTACCTGAATAGGCTGCTCAATATAGAATTCCTGCGCCACTTCCGAGTCGAGTTCGATACGAGAGAAAGTCAGGCTGCTACCCAAACCCGTTTCAGTAATATCATCGACTAAGTCCGGCACTTCTGTCTGGCTCGGTAGCTGACGCAGCAGTTCGGAGAAAGCCTCCTCCATCGCTACTGTTTGCTCTTTATACTCTTCGAGATTCGATGCCATAACGGCCTTCTGCTCGAACTCCACGCGCAATGTCGACTCCTCTACTTCCCAGCGCGTAAGCTCTGCCTGCAGATTGCGGATATCGAACCAGAAGCCCGCCGCGAGACAAAGTACAAACAGCGTCACGGCGATAATTATCTTCACCACGCCCGGCCATATTCCGATCGACTCTATGTCGCCGAGATTGTTCCAGTCGAAACTCTGTAGTTCTTTTTTCAGGTCGGTAAGCGCCATGTCACTCATCCTCCCCGCGGGTTGGTTCTTGCAAGAAGAGAGTCAGAGAAAATGCGTTGGCTGCGCGCTGATCTGAATTTGCGTCCGCACTCGCAGCCGATATCTGCTGCAAACTTGGATTCACGAACCATGCCGAATCATCGATACGCCGCATCAACTCGGAGACTTTATTATTGGACTCTGCAATGCCCTCGATCTCCAAGCGCTCACCGGTGCGTTCGAGATTGTTGAAATAGACGCCGGTAGGCAAGGCCTTAACCAACTCGTCGAAAATACGCACGATCACTGGGCGGGAGCCTTGCAAATCTTGAATCACTTCCATACGTGAGCTGATCTGCTCTTTCTGTTCTTTAAGCTCATTAATCTCTGCGATTCGGGCGTCAAGTACGAGGACTTCACGGCGCACGAAATCGTTGCGTGCTTGCTGGTAACGAATGTCACCGCGGAAGTTGCGATCCACTAGAAATACAATGCCCGCAGCGATAATCACTACACCCAATAGGAGCACGAAGAATTCGCGTTTACGCTCTTCACGTAGCTGTTCGCGCCAGGGCAGAAGATTAATACGCGCCATTAGTATTTGCTCCTCATAGCGAGGCCGCAGGCGATCATCAGGGCTGGTGCATCATTGTGCAGTAGAGTCTTATTCACTTTACTGCCGGTTGTTAGGTTTAAGAATGGGTTTGCCACCAATGCCGGCGTGGCTAATTGTTCACGAACCAACTCACTAAGCCCGTCAATAGCGGCCACCCCACCAGCAAGAATGATCTGATCGACATCATTGTATTGACTGGACGAGAAGAAAAACTGCAGAGAACGACTTACTTGCTGCACCACCGAGTCTTTGAACGGCGAGAGAATTTCCTGCTCGAACTCTTCGGGCAGAGTGCCACGACGAATCGCAGTCTCGGCCTCAACCGCAGAGAGGCCAAAGCGGCGTTGCGCGTCCTCTACTAGTTGGCGTCCGCCGAATAATTGTTCACGAGTATAGATGGTCTTGCCGTTGAGAAGCACATGCAGGGTGGTAACGGTAGCGCCAATGTCGATGATAGCAACCGTTTGCGGGTCGGCTCCCTGCAATTGATCTGTCAGCAAGCCGAAGGCACGTTCCATCGCATAAGCCTCGATGTCGACAACTAATGCATTGAGCCCGCCGGACTGCATCGCGCCTACTCGGGACTCCACATTCTCTTTACGACATGCTGCCAACAGGACGTCCACAAAATCCGAGTTAGGGTCGGTAGACTCCTGACGCTCGAAATCGATCGCGACCTCACTTAAGGGATAGGGGATATATTGATCTGCCTCGACGATGATCTGGTTCTCCATCTCGTCATCGGACATTGCGGCGCTCATCTCGATTATTTTGGTAATCACCGCAGAACCTGCGACTGCGACTGCAGCCTCTTTGGTCCCCGGCTTCAGTATCGACACCGCTTGGCTAATGCAATCGCCTACGGCATCGATGTCGCTAATATTTTTCTCGACCACTGCATTGGCTGGCAACTGGCGAATAACGTAATTCTCGATGCGGTACTTGCCATTGGTCAAACTGAGCTCGAGCAGCTTCACGGCGGTGGAACTAATGTCCACGCCGAGCAAGGTCTTCGATTTACGACTCAGAAATTCCAACACTAATTGTCGCCCGCCATCAGTCTTTCATTGTTATATCGGCACTACATCGAGAAGCACCACTCACCCAAATCCGTGACAAATTGCCAGTGCTCTCGAGTATAGAATCGAAATGTGAACACGGCCCATTTAGACCTATTTATCAAGTTCAGCACATCAAAACAAGTTTATATATAATTTTCAATAGATTATATAGTACTTCAATAAATAACTTTACGTTGCAAACTCCATCAAGAAGTCAGCGGAGTTATTGATGTAGCTCACAATTTTCGAATTTTGCAAAATACGGGTGCACGATCACGACAACCCCTAGGAGTATGGCGGGACATTGTTTCATAAGCCTTTATTATAAATAGATATTTTGTTTTTATAGGGAAACTGATTTAAGACCCTTTCAAAGACCAATATGTCACTTTGCCACGGGATTAATCCCGACGATTTCACTCAAGATTAATCGGGTACTTGCGTATATAATGCGTGTTCTAGCGAGGGGTACGGGGCTTCTATGCGAAACAGAATCACTTTGCTAGAGGTCTTATTACGAGCACTTCGGCTTGGGCTAATCAACAAAGCGTGGCGATAATTTGTGAATAAGGGCGTTAAAAAACTATTCAGATTCGTATTCTGGTTCGGAGTCTTCTGCGCTAGCGGAATGGTGATGGTCACCGCAGCGGCGTTTCTCTACCTATCCCCACAACTGCCCTCGGCCGAATCCTATCGCTATGTGCAGCTAGAGACTCCTCTGCGCATCCTCACCGCAGATAATCGCCTGATCGACGAGATCGGCATTCGTCGCGACCCAATACCTTTCGAAGCAATCCCTCCGATGATGATCAATGCGGTAATCGCTAGCGAAGACCCTCGTTTCTATTCCCACTCAGGGGTGGATATCCGCGGCCTTATGCGCGGTTTCTACGGTTTCGTCCGCGGCATCAACCTCGGCGGCGGCAGCACCATCACGATGCAATTGGCCAACAACATATCCTTCGATGAAGACAGTGTGTACGCCCGCAAGCTCAAAGAGATCCCCTTTGCCCTGCGCATTCAACGCGAACTTAGCAAAGAAGAAATTATTACTCTTTACCTTAACCTGATCTATTTCGGCTCCGGTGCAGACGGCATTAACGCCGCAGCATATGCCTATTACGGCAAACCAATCAATGAGTTAGAAGTACACCACTTCGCCATGCTGGTATCTGTCCTGCCCTGCCCATCGCCCTGCAACCCTATCGCCGACCCCGCAAGAGCGCAGACTCGCCGCAATGTAGTGCTCACTAAGATGTACGAGCAAGACATGATTAGTCGCGAGCAGTATCAAGTCGCGATCAACACCCCCGATGACGCTCGTCGACATAGCCGCCGCATCGAAGTAAGTGCCCCTTACGTCGCCGAGATGGTGCGCCAGGAGCTCTACCGCGAATACGGCGAAGACATCTATCGCAAAGGCTTCGAGGTCACCACCTCGATTCTGAGTGAGAACCAGCGCGCCGCTACCAAAGCACTGACTAATGGACTGGAAGAGTTTTACGACAAACGCCACGGCTATCGGGGCATCGATGGGCATATCGACGTACCCGCAGACCAAGACCCTCTGATGTATTGGCGCGAAGAGCTAGAGGTCCACTCAACTTATGGCAATCAGGTACCCGCAATCGTTACAGAGGTGGGGGAACGAGAGATCAAGGCATTGCAGCGCGATGGCTCCATAGTAAGCATCGGCTGGGACGGCCTTAGCTGGGCGGCCCCCTTCGTAGATAGAGGCAACGCTTGGCCCAGACCACAGCGCGCCAGCGATATCGTATCCGTGGGCGACCGTGTCCGCATTAAGAATGAAGGTGAAGAGCGCTGGTCACTTGGACAGGTACCCGAGTTACAGGGAGCTATCGTCTCAGTCTCGCCCCATAACGGCGATATCCTCGCCTTAACCGGCGGATACGACTTCGATGTGAGCCAAGTAAACAGAGCCACCTCGCCACGTCCACCGGGTTCGGGCTTCAAGCCCTTCCTCTACGGCACCGCATTAGAGAATGGCTATACTCCCGCCACTACTATCAACGACGCGCCCTTTGCGCGCGGCGAGTATCGCCCACGCAATTTCGAAAACAACTTCATAGGCCCGGTAACACTGCGCAATGCCTTGGCGACCTCCCGCAATATCCCAGCGGTACGTCTCTACGATCAACTGGGCTCGGAGAAGGTATTTCCCTTCGCAAAACGCTTCGGCTTTAAGACAGAGAACTTCCCTCCTAACGACCTTACCATCGCGCTCGGCAGTCAAGACGTGCAGCCTATCGAGATGGCCACCGCGTTCGCTACCATCGCTAACGGCGGACAAAAAGTAGAGCCCACCCTAATCAAGCAGATCAAGACTGTAGATGGCCTTGTGCCTCTACCAGTGCAAGCGGTAGCCTGCGGCGACGATTGTGAAAACCTCGCCTATAGTGAGATGCCAGCGCCGCAGATAGTCGATCCACGGGTCACCTACATACTCGCGAGCATGATGCGCTCAGTAATTGAAGAGGGCAGCGGTCGACGCGTCAATCGCGAGATGGACCGAAAGGATCTCATGGGCAAGACGGGCACTACCAACGGCCCTGCGGAGTTGTGGTTCTCCGGCTTCAACCGCGACGTTTCGACGAGTGTATTTATCGGCTTCGACCAGCCCGAACCGATGGGCGAGAGCGAGCAAGGCGCGACTGTGCCAGTGCCAATCTGGATCGACTATATGTCGGCAGTGCTCAAGGATAAGCCAGAAAGAATGCTGGAACGCCCAGATGGCATCGTCGATCGCCTAATTGACAAGACCACCGGCAAAATTGCGCGACCAGGGCAGGCGAATACGATGTTCGAGCTGTTCATGCAGGAAAATGCCCCAAGCGAGGCCGCCTCAATTGAAAATATCGATCAAATGCCCTCGATCGAAACAACGTTCTAGCACTAAATCTTAGCCAAGACAAAAAGGCGTTAGGGAGAACCCTAACGCCTTTTTAGAGAATCTTTGGAGCCGCTTACTTAACTGTACGGTTCGCGAAACGCTTCTTGAAACGATCTACTCGACCGCCCGCGTCTAGAATCTTCTGCTTACCAGTATAGAACGGGTGGCAATCTGAACAGACGTCCAGAAGAATGTCTTTGCCCAGCGTAGAGCGTGTTTTGAGCACGTTGCCGCAACTACAGGTTGCCGTCATTTCTACGTAATTTGGGTGAATATCGGGTTTCATGACTCTGCCTCATCAATAAGTTTTCACTGGGATCGCTGCATCGGGTCTGCATCAAGAAAGACCTGCACCGCCAGCGAAACGGGCCAGCATTCTACCAAACAAGGCTAGATTCGCAAGCACGGCATGCAGATATTTAGTTTACACAGATTATTTGCGGCCAATGGCAGGGGTTTTCAAGCGCCGGTTTGGCTCGCCTTAATGACTTTATGGTTCTTCACGACTTCGCGCATCACGCGCTCGAGTATCTCCGCCACCAAGTCTGGGTTCACGCCGTTAGCATCGCATGCCGTGCGAATATCGGCTATCTTGCGACTCTCGCGCTCGGGATCCAAGGCCTCTAGTCCAAACTCGGCCTTCAGCTCGCCAACTCTTTGTGTCAGTGCAAAACGATTGGCGAGCAACAGCACCAGACCATGATCAATTCGATCTATCTGCGCTCGAACCTTTAATAGCTCCTCGGGAACGAGTTGCTTGGCCATCGTCTGTACTCCATCGTCATGCTGTATGCTTGTGTGCCAGCGAGTATAAACCATTCCTTGGCATGGACACAGAGCGTCAGTGCCTTTGTGGACTTGTTGCGAGTACAGGGGGATGCCATTACCATGAATTCCCAATTCAGCCCGAGCGGGCGTGTTAACACTGCGACCCTCCACCTTTATGCCTACGCCAAAAGACGCCAGCCTTCTCCCCGCACCTAAGGTGATACTAAGGCTTGCCGTCCCCTCGCCCCTGCGCCGATTATTCGATTACCTAGCACCCGAGGGCTTGGACGACGAACAAATCGCAACCCTAGTTCCCGGAATGCGCGTACGGGTGCCATTTGGCTCACGCGCACTCGTGGCAGTCTTGGTATCGCTGGAGGCTCATACCGACGTGCCCGCTGCCCGTCTACGCTCAGCTCTAGAGGTGTTAGACAATCAGGCACTTCTGCCACAGAGCCTGACCAATCTCTATCTGTGGGCAGCCCAGTATTATCAGCACCCACCTGGGGACGTGTTTCACAGCATGTTGCCAGCACTGCTGCGACAAGGCCGCCCAGCAGAACGCCCCGGCAAGAAAGTGTGGCAGCTCAGCGAGGCGGGACAAGAGCTCACCGAACAGGACCTGCGCCGAGCCCCGCGACAGCGTGAGATCGTGGAGTTCTTGAAGGAGCACGAGGCATTGGACAAATCTGCGGTGAGCGAGATGGGCATCTCCGCGAGCGCCCTAATAGCCCTGCAGGCGAATGGCTTCATCGTCATGGAGGAGCGTGCCGCCTCCAGCCCCCGCGCCTTCGATGCGCAGCACTCCTCCGCACAGGCTCTCGCGCTGAACGCCGAGCAGACCCATGCGGTTGAGCACATAGGCAAAGGTCTAGGCAGTTTTCAATGTCATCTTCTGGACGGCGTCACTGGCAGTGGCAAGACCGAGGTGTATCTGCAGATAATCGCGAGAGTGCTGGAGCAGTCTCGCCAGGCCCTCGTGCTAGTGCCGGAGATCAGCCTCACACCACAGACTATTGCGCGCTTTCGCCAGCGTTTTGCCTGCCAAATCGCCGTATTGCACTCAGGCCTCACGGATTCTGAGCGACTAAACGCATGGTTGGAGGCACGCGACGGGGTCGCCAAGATCATCATCGGCACACGCTCGGCCCTGTTCACTCCGATGGCACAACCCGGGGTTATCATCATCGACGAAGAGCACGATAGCTCCTTTAAGCAGCAGGAAGGCTTCCGCTATTCTGCGCGTGATCTTGCAATCGTGCGCGCAAGGCAAGAGAAGGTGAGCATTGTGCTGGGCTCGGCGACTCCCAGCCTAGAGTCTTTGCATAATGCCTTGAGCGGGCGCTATTCCCACCTCACTCTCAAGGAACGTGCCGGCGATGCAGCCTCGCCCACCCTGAAATTACTCGACACTACCCACGAGCAATTGCACGAGGGCTTCTCCGCCCCCCTACTCGAGCAGATGCGCAGCCATCTGCAGCGCGGCAATCAAGTTCTGGTGTTCATTAATCGACGCGGCTTCGCACCTACCCTGCAGTGCGCAGACTGCGGCTGGGTAGCTGAGTGCACGCGCTGCGATGCCCGCATGACGCTACATAAGAAGCAGCCCCACTTACGCTGCCACCACTGCGACACACGGCGTCCAGTCGACTACGCCTGTCCCAATTGCAAGTCGAAGAACCTGCAGGCGCTTGGCCTAGGCACGGAGCGTAGCGAGGCATTTCTCCAGAGCCAGTTCCCCGACACGCGCGTACTGCGAGTAGACCGCGACACGACGCGGCGTAAGAATGAACTGGATGCGCTGCTAAACGAGGTGCATCAGGGCAAGCCCTGCATCCTAATCGGCACCCAGATGCTGGCCAAGGGACATCACTTTCCCTGCGTCACCTTGGTCGCGGTGCTGGATGCGGACGCCGGCCTGTTCAGTGCAGACTTCCGCGGCCAAGAACATACCGCTCAGCTGTTAATGCAGGTGGCGGGTCGATCAGGTCGCGCCGGTCTAGCTGGCGAAGTGTTGATTCAGACTCGTCATGCTACCCACGAGACCCTACGCACCTTAGTGAACGAAGATTACGGCCATTTCGCCAGAGCTTTGCTTGTGGAGCGCAACAATGCCTACATGCCCCCTTTTAGTTATTTGGCTCTATTTCGAGCTGAGGCCATCGACTTGCGGGCCCCCGAGACATTCCTAGGCATAGTACGCGACCGCGCGGGAGGCATCCTTGCCGCTCAAGGCAATCAAGATGTCGCGCTTCTCGGCCCACTCCCCGCACCTATGGAACGACGAAATGGAAAGTATCGCGCTCAGCTTCTACTCCAATGCCCACAGCGCCGGACATTGCAAAACCTACTCTCCGCCCTATGCCCAGAACTAGAGAGCATGAAAGAGTCTCGTAGTGTGCGCTGGTCCCTCGATGTGGACCCGCAGGACATGATCTAATTTGTGTATTTGAAGCTAGCGCGATAACAGTGGTTGGCACGCCTTTTTTTAAGGATAATGCCCCTTGCACCGCGCCCCCGCACGAACCCAAAAAAAAGAGACAGCATGGCCCACGATTTCGCCAAGATTAGAGACCGAAGAAGTGCGCAGCACACACCGCCGCCGCCACCCCCTCCACAGCCCAGCAAGGGCATGCTGATGACTGGCCTCGTCACCGGCTTGGTGCTGGGTTTCTTTGCCTCTTTCCTAATCTACCTCTCAGGAGTACTGCCCCCGGTTGGTAATATGACAGCACAGGCCGTCGAGGATAATGCGGCAGAGATCGCGGCTGCACAGGCGCGCCGCAACGAGGAACTAGAACAGGCCGCCGCAAGACTACAATTAGAATTCTACAAGGAACTGCCCAATTACGAGGTCATCGTCGACAATATGCCCTCGCCTCGACAGGCCACTACTAGCACTGCAGCGGCGCCAGCGCCTGCAACCGCAGCCACCAATACCGTCGCAGCAAGCACGGCACCTGTCAGCCAAGAAAGCGCTAGAGCCGGCGAGCCTAGCTACATGATTCAGGCCGGTGCGTTTCAACAAGAGACATCCGCAGCTGCCCAGAGCGAGCGTCTTATCGCACTTGGCCTTACTGCAAGGGTCAGAAAGGAGGCTCTGCTTGGCAAGACCCTATTCCTCGTACAGGCTGGCCCTTACACCAGTCGAGAACAGCTTAATCAGGCGGAACGTGTCCTGCGCAGCAACGGCATCGACAGCATCCGCATTGGGCTAAGCCAATAAATCCCGATTCTGCCCTCGCTAACCTTGAATAAGCGCGCTACTTTCCCCATATCCAATTGCTCATCGCGTTTTCGATAGGCAGCACCCACCAATATTGAAGACACCGCCAAGTGCTGTGTCGCAGGAGTACTAGTTTGGAACAATATCGCGGCACGACCATCGTCTCTGTTAGACGTGGTAACAAGGTAGTCATCGGCGGCGACGGACAAGTTTCTCAGGGCAATACCGTCATGAAGGGCAATGCCCGTAAAGTCCGACGCTTATACAAAGACCAAGTTATCGCCGGTTTTGCTGGCGGTACTGCCGATGCCTTTACGCTATTCGAACGCTTCGAGGAGCAGCTAGAGAAGCATCACGGCAAACTGGTGCGCTCCGCCGTTGAGTTGGCGAAGCTGTGGCGCACGGACCGAATGCTGCGCCGACTCGAGGCGCTACTGATCGTAGCAGACAAAGAGGCATCATTGATCATCACCGGCAACGGAGATGTTATCGAGCCAGAAGACTCGCTAATGGCGATTGGCTCGGGTGGCTCCTTCGCCCTTTCCGCGGCCCGTGCGCTGTATCGCCACACGGAGCTGGATGCCAAGACCATCGTGCAGCATTCCCTCGGCATCGCCGCAGACATCTGCGTGTATACCAACCAGAATCACACTATCGAAGAGCTGGAGTTTTAGAACTCTCGGCACTGAATACAAGCGCAACCCAATTTTTCCGCGCGGCCGCTAGTTTTTAAAAGTAGTCGCCGCCACAAGGTAAGCAAACATGAGTAGTATGACACCACGAGAGATCGCCTCTGAACTAGACCGCTTCATCGTCGGTCAGAGCGCAGCGAAGCGCGCCGTCGCGATTGCCCTACGTAACCGCTGGCGCCGCATGCAATTACCCGAAGACATTCGTCAGGAAATTACGCCTAAGAATATCCTCATGATCGGACCTACTGGCGTGGGCAAGACCGAGATCGCACGACGCCTAGCCAAACTCGCCAATGCGCCTTTCATTAAGGTCGAGGCTACCAAGTTTACAGAGGTCGGCTATGTAGGCCGCGACGTAGACTCCATCATTCGAGACCTCGTGGACGTAGCAGTAAAGATGTTGCGCGATGAGCAGATTCGAAAGTTCGAACACGTAGCCGAGAATGCCGCAGAAGACCGCATCCTCGATGCGCTTCTACCCCCTGCACGCGGCATGGAAGGCGAAGAACTCAAAGAGAAGACAGACAATAGCACGCGACAGATTTTCCGCAAGAAATTGCGCGAAGGTGACCTAGACGATAAAGAGATTGAAGTCAGCCTCTCCGACAACCCTGCCGGCGTAGAGATCATGGCGCCACCGGGCCTGGAAGAGATGACGAGCCAGCTCAAAAGCATGTTCTCAAACATGAACACAGGAAAGAAGAAGACCCGACGCCTTCCAGTGAAGCAGGCTTTCAAACTGATGCGCGAAGAAGAGGCGGCGAAGCTGGTGAACGAGGATGAGATTCGCACCCGTGCCATAGCCGTGACAGAGCAGACTGGCATCGTCTTCTTAGACGAGATCGACAAAGTTACCGTGCGCAATGACAGCGGCAGTAGCGGCGTGTCTCGCGAAGGCGTGCAGCGAGACCTGCTGCCCCTTATCGAAGGCTCAACGATTACGACTAAGTATGGCAGCATCAAAACCGACCATATTCTATTCATCGCTTCGGGCGCTTTTCATCTCTCCAAACCCTCGGACTTGATACCCGAACTTCAGGGTCGCCTGCCGATTCGCGTCGAACTCGATGCACTTAGCGCCAAGGATTTCGAGCGTATTTTGTCCGAGCCAAGCTGCTCGCTAACGGAACAGTATCAAGCGCTGCTCGGTACCGAGAACCTGCATGTGACGTTTACGCAAGACGGTATCGCCAAGATCGCGGAGATCGCCTTCCAAGTGAACGAGCGCACAGAGAATATCGGTGCGCGTCGACTGCACACGGTGATGGAGCGCCTGCTAGAGGAAGTGTCTTATTCGGCGTCCGACTTCGGCGTTGGTGAGGGTCAAGATCTACAGATCGATGCCGCTTATGTTGAGAAGCAACTCAGCGATTTGGCGCTTGACGAAGACCTAAGCCGATTCATCCTCTAACAAGGCCCTATGCAAATGACTACCAATACGCCTACTGCCGTTGCGCTGCACCGCAAGTCTAAATGCTTGGAATTGCGCTATGCCGACGGCAGGCAGTGGCAACTACCCGCCGAGTTCCTGCGCGTGTGCTCTCCCTCCGCCGAGGTGCGCGGTCACGGCAAGGGCCAGGCGGTGCTACAGACCGGCAAGCGTTCAGTCGGCATCGATTCAATTGAGGCAGTTGGCCATTACGCAATTAAAATCAACTTCGATGATGGCCATAACTCGGGCATTTTCAGCTGGGACTATCTCGCAGAATTAGGCAGTGAGCAGGAGGCTCGATGGAGCCAATACCTGCAAGACTTGGCCAGCGCAGGAGCCAACCGTGACGCGCCAACTGCAAAGGCTTCATTGTCAGACCCCGTGCAAGTGATTAACATAGCCCCCCTGTCTAAATCTTAAGCCCTCACAGCGCCAAGCCAGCAGGAACCTTCTATGTCCGGGGATAACAAGCCCAACTCGTCGAGCGACGAGCAAACCACTCACTTCGGCTACGAGACCGTGCCGGTAGCAGAGAAGGCGCAGCGCGTCGGCCAGGTATTCCATTCCGTCGCCAGCAAATACGATGTGATGAACGATCTAATGTCTCTAGGCACTCATCGCCTCGTCAAGCGATTCACTGTCGAGCTCAGCGGCGTGCGCGCCGGTCAACGAGTACTCGACCTAGCTGGTGGCACCGGTGACTTCACTATCCGCTTCTCGTCCCTCGTGGGGCCAACGGGCGAAGTGGTGCTGGCCGACATCAACGCTTCCATGTTGCGCGTTGGCCGCGATCGTTTGATCGACAAAGGTATTTCGCAGAATGTGAGGTACACCCAACTCAATGCCGAGCAACTGCCCTTTGCTGCTGACACCTTCGACTGCATCTGCATCGCCTACGGGCTACGCAATGTCACGGACAAAGACGCCGCTCTGCGCTCTATGTACTCCGTACTTAAGCCCGGCGGACGCGCGCTCGTATTAGAGTTCTCTAAGCCTCGCAACGACTTGGTCAGCAAGGTCTATGACGGCTACTCGGCCCTTTGGCCAATCGTAGGCAAACTAGTAACGGGAGACGCGGACAGCTATCGCTACCTCGTCGAGTCTATTCGCATGCACCCGGATCAAGAGACCCTAAAGGCGATGATGGAGAGTGCCGGTTTTACCGATTGCCGTTTTCACGATGTGATGGGCGGAGTCTGTGCCATTCACGTGGGCTTCAAGCCCCTCACGGTAGACTGATTAGGCCCGCAGCAATGAACGAGATGCTCACATCAAGCCTTTGCGCCCCAGTCGAAGCCATAATCAATGCAGTGCTAAAGCAGGACCCCGGCAGCGCGCTGCAATTGCAGGCCTTTCGGGGCAAAGTGCTACGGGTTGAGTGCACCTCCCCTATTAAATTAGTAGCCTATCTTGTAGTTGAGGATCAACGAATCTCGCTGCGCAGCATCTTCGAAGGAGAGGCTGAAGCTGGCATTAGCGCCAATGCGAGCTCATTCGCCAACTTACTCAGCAGCGATTCGCAAACCGAGGCCCTGTTCTCTCCCAATGTGGCCATCAGTGGCGACACGCACCTAGTGCAGGGACTACACCGGGTCATTGCGGGCCTAGAGATCGACTGGCAGGACCATTTCGCCTCCGTATTCGGCGATGTCGCGACGCATCAGTTCTCAGAACTCGTTAGCCGCGCCAAGCGCTGGGGAAAGCAAAGCCGCGAGGCGGTGCTCGATAATGTGGAAGAGTATCTGCACGAAGAGGCTCGCTTGCTGCCGAGCAAGAGCGAGGTAGCACACTTTAGTGCCCGCATCGATGAACTCAAACTACGTTTAGATCGTATTAATGCAAGAACACAGCGGCTTGGGACAAAGCTTAATGACGCCTAACTGTGAGCTTGTGACATAGTGTCGCAGGCGCTTGTATTGCTGCACCATAGTAGGATAATCGAGACTCTAGACTGCTTAGGTTATATACCGAGCAGAACTTGTATTAGGAGATAAGCAGATGAAAACTACCGATGGCTTGAAACTCGCCTCTTCCGCGGCAGCACTATTACTTGCTTCAGCAGGTTTTAGCGCTAGCACACAGGCAGATGGTGTCGCCGACCCGGTAAAGATCAGCCAGTGCGAGGGCATCAGCCCCGACGGCAGTATAGTGTCTTTCTCCAGTGGTCACGCCATGGTCTCCAAGAGCTTCTGCGATAAGCTTGGTGGTACTCAGGTTGGCGCGATCTCTGCCGCTGCGCAGGCGCCAGTAATGGCCGGCGTGCAAGTGGCTTATTGCAACGACCTGTTCAGTTGCAACACCTTCAGCGCCTGCAAGGGCAACGGCAACGACTCCTGCGCTGGCCTTAACACCTGTCACGGCATCGGTTTCGTCGCCATCGCCACAGGCGATATGAGCCTGTCCGAGCAGCTATGCGGCAAGCTCGGTGGCAACCTAATCTCCGAGCTGTAACAGCGCCCTCAATGCGCCCTAGGAGTTCGTGATGCTCGGCTATGGCATTGGTCTGCGCAGCGTTCACTACGACTATGTGCTGCGCAACCACCCGGCCGGCGTCGACTGGTTCGAACTCATCACCGAGAATTATCTAGCCCCAGGCGGCAGACCGCGCAGCATCCTGCGCGAAGTCCGCGCCAATTACCCCGTCGTCTTGCATGGCCTCTCATTCAATATTGGCACCGCCGAAGCACCGGACTGGGATTATCTTGCCCAGCTAAAGGCCTTAATTGCCGAAACCGAGCCCGAATGGGTATCCGACCACCTATGCTGGACAGGCATCGACGGCCTCACATCCCACGACCTTCTCCCTATCTCCTATAACGAGCAGAGCCTCCAGCGCGTCGCCGACAAAGTGGGGCAGATTCAAGACTATCTTGACCGCAAGATCGTGTTGGAGAACCCATCGCTCTATATTAGCTTTCGCTCCGCCAACATGAGTGAACCAGAGTTCCTCAATGCCTTAGTGGAACGTACCGGCTGCGAAATACTCCTCGACGTGAACAATGTCTATGTCTCCGCCTTCAATATGGGCCAAGACCCTTACGCCTATGTCGATGCACTGAATCCAAGTGCTATCCGCCAGTTCCACCTGGCTGGACACACCAATAACACGACTCATATCATCGACACCCATGACCACCCGGTCTGCGACGAGGTATGGAGACTCTACGAATACGCCTGCGCGCGCTTCGGCCCAATAGCCACATTGCTAGAGCGCGACGACCACATCCCCGAGTTCCCCGAGCTACTGCAAGAGTTGCAGCAGGCCCGCGCCCTGCAAGAAAAAGCTCTGGCTAATAGAGCTTCTGCACAGCGAGACGCCTCGTGAACTGGGAACAGGAGCAGGCGCAATTTTGGGCATGGATTAGCAAGCCCCAAGACCTAGGTCAGCACGCCGACGAGATTGCAGCCCTGCTTGCTCCCCACAGTCAGATTAGCCAGGCCGAAGCGCTAGGCATTTATAACAACGCCTATCACCAACGCCTTGTAGAAGTATCCAGCGCCCTTTTCCCGGTGCTATTTCATACCCTTGGCCGTGACCTCTATACCCGCCTGTGGATCGGCTATATGGCTGCCTATCCACCTCGCAATGGGCCAATACACCGAGTTGGCGAACGCTTACATACTTATGTGCGCGAGCATCCCAGCTTCGCAGGGCTGCCCGCGGTTGCGGACATCGTGCAGCTTGAGAGCCTACTCACACTGTTGTTCGACAAGGTCGACGAGGCGCCCTATACCCTCGAACAGCTGCAGGCCCTTCCGCAGGATGACTGGCCCGCTATGCGTTGGCAGGCTAAACAAGACTGGTCCATGTTCTACAGCCGCTTCGATCTCGAGCAATACTGGCGCTTGATGCAGGACTACATTGACCAAGGGGGCGAGCCGGGCGATACAGGTTTCTCCATCACCGGCATCGAGCCGATCCCAACTCCAGACCTGCCCAACTATTTAGTGCTGCGCCAAAACCAGCGCATGCAGTTTCAGATCATTCGCCCCGAGATGGCTGTGTTCTTGAAGGGCGTGCAGACACAGCTGGATTTCGCCAGCCTATGCGTGGCGCTGGCCGAAGCATTCCCAGAACAGGAGATTCCCTCCCTTAGCTTGCGACTATTACTACGCGCGCTAGAGCTGGAATTGCTATGCCTGCCCAAGGCCTAGAATGCCGCGCAAGCCTTGTCGGCGCTGCCTCTTAGTGCTATCTTTGCCAGCCCTTGCAGCTTCAAATGTAAACTCCTGATATTTAAACAATTACTCTTTACTCAATAGCCAAACGCTCCCTTAGCCCAATGGCGTATTGAAGGCCGAACCTGTGTCCCACATCCCTCGACTCCTAAAACTCCTTAACACCGCCGCGCGCTATAGGCTCGACAAAATCTCTCCCCATGTGCGTGCCAAGGGTCTTGCAGGCTTTATGTTCGGCGTGTGGAGCTTACCCTGGAGCCTGCACTCCACGCGCAGATTGCCGCCCGAGCTGCGGCTGCGTCAGGCACTAGAGGAGTTAGGGCCCATCTACATTAAGTTTGGGCAGCTGCTATCCACACGCCGCGATTTTCTGCCTCCCGAGCTGGCCGACGAGCTGGCGGGCCTGCAAGACAAGGTGCCTGGCTTCGACACGCCGAGCATTCAGAGCCTAGTAGAGGCCGCACTCGGCATGCCTTGGCAGAATGCCTTCGCGCGCTTAGATACGCAGTCACTCGCCTCGGCCTCTGTGGCACAGGTGCACAGCGCTCAACTACTCAATGGCGACGAAGTGGTTGTGAAGGTCATCCGCCCCGGCATCGAGAAGACCATTGTCGAAGACATTAAGGTCTTAAAATGGATCGCCGCGATGGTGGAGCGCTACCTCCCCGATGGCAAGCGCCTGCGCCCGCGCGAGGTAGTAGACGACTACGAGAAGATCATCCTCGACGAGCTTAACTTATTGGCAGAGGGTGCAAACGCCACGCAATTACGTCGCAACTTCGAGCATTCTCCGCAGTTATATGTGCCCAAGGTCTATTGGGAGTTCAGCCGCACCAATATGCTGGTGATGGAACGCATCTACGGTACCCCTGTGGCCGATATTGCCGCGCTGACTGCGCGCAACGTGAACCTTAAGAAGCTGGCCGAGACTGGCGTGGAGATCTTCTTCACCCAGGTGTTCAACCACAGCTTCTTCCATGCTGACATGCACCCCGGCAATATCTTCGTGGCGCTGCATAGCCCCGAGAACCCTCAATACATCGCCATCGACTGCGCCATCATCGGATCTCTAAGCCGCGATGATCAGCAGTACCTAGCACGCAACCTCCTAGCTATCTTCAAGCGCGACTATCGCAAGGTGGCCGAGTTACACGTGGAGTGCGGCTGGGTACCCAGAGACACCAAGGTGCACGAGTTCGAGTCTGCGATGCGCGCCGTGTGCGAACCAGTGTTCGAACGCCCCTTGAAGGACATCTCCTTCGGCTACCTACTAGTACAGTTATTCCGCACTGCCGGACGCTTTAATATGGAGGTGCAGCCCTCCCTAGTCTTATTGCAGAAGACACTGCTCAATGTAGAAGGCCTAGGTCGCCAGTTGTATCCAGAGTTAGACCTGTGGACCACGGCCCTCCCGTTCCTCGAGAACTGGCAGCGTAGACGCATGGAGCCCAAGACCCTGATCAAGGCGCTACGCGAGAACGTGCCGGACTGGATAGAGCAGCTGCCTTACCTGCCTCAGCTGATGATCGATACACTGACTCAGGCGCAGCAGCTGAGCACGATCAACGAGAACTTGCGCGAACGCCTAGAGCAGGAACAACAGCGGGAAAAAGCGCGCAAGCGATCGAACCGAACCGCGGGGCTTGGCCTATTAGCGCTGAGCGTGGTAGGGCTACTCACGCCACTGAACGAGAGCCTCAGCATGCTGCCACTATGGGGCATTGTGAGCCTCAGCGGCGCTGTTTACCTTTTGTGTTTTAGACGCTGACATAGCATACTAGCGCGCATGAAATTAGCAGCAGGCACAGGCTCGCAGAGCCCTTGGTTAGACCAAATAAAGTGGAGCGACGAAGGCCTAGTGCCCGTCATTACACAGGACTTCCGTAACGGCCGGGTACTAACCCATGCATGGTTAAATCGCGAGGCCTTAGCCTTGGCGGTAAGTGAGGGCCGCGCCATCTATTGGTCGCGATCGCGCAGCAAGCTGTGGCGTAAGGGTGAAGAGTCCGGTCATATTCAGAAGCTCCACGGGGTTTACCTAGATTGCGATGGCGACACTGTGTGCTACCAGGTCGAGCAAGTTGGCGGAATCGCCTGCCATACCGGCCGCGAGAGCTGCTTCTATCGCAAGCTCGAAGGTGATGACTGGCGCACCATCGACCCGGTGCTTAAAGACCCCGACGAGATTTACTCCGGTGCGGCACAGCAAACGAGTCATAAATGAGTGATATATTGATCGAACTTGGGCGCATACTGGAACAGCGCAAGCAGGCCGACGCGGCGGAGTCTTACGTTGCCAGCCTGCACCACAAGGGGCTGAACAAGATTCTCGAGAAAGTGGGCGAAGAGGCCACCGAGACGATCATCGCAGCCAAAGATTACAATAGTGCAAAGCCAGACGACTCCGTAGTCAAAGAGACTGCCGACTTATGGTTTCACACACTAGTGATGTTGAGTCATCTGGAGCTTGGCCCAGAGGACGTATTAGAGGAATTACGTAAGCGCTTCGATATTTCCGGACACGCGGAAAAAGCAGCGCGAACACAAACTAAGTAACAGAACAAACCTTACGAGGCGCAACTTAGGCGCACGTAGCACAGTCATTTGGAGGCAGTAATGGGTTTAGGTGGAATCGGTATTTGGCAACTAGTCATCATCTTGGTAATTGTCGTAATGTTGTTTGGCACAAAGAAGCTACGCAATCTTGGCTCCGACTTAGGTGGCGCCCTGAAAGGTTTTAAAAGTGCCATGAAGGACGACAATGCCAAAGACACGGACGAAGAGGAAGACGATAGCGTTAAGAAAGCAAGCGACGCTACGACTATGAACTCTGAGAAGTCCGACACAAAAGATTGAGTCGGCCCAAACGCCTGAGTCATTGGATTTATCCTGTCTTGTTTAATCACCTCATGCCGGATGTAACGGATGTTTGATATTGGTTTCATGGAGCTGTTGTTAATCAGCGTTGTGGCGCTGATTGTCATCGGGCCAGAACGACTCCCCGGCGCAATCAGAACGGCAACGCTGTGGATTGGCCGCGCCAAGCGCAGCTTCAATCAAGTAAAGGGCGAGATCGAGAAAGAGATCAACGCCGACGAGATCAAGCGTCAACTACACAACGAGTCCATCCTCTCTGACCTGAAGAAGGCCAAGGGCAAGGCCGACGAACTCGTTGCGAATACTCGAAAAAATATCGACAACATCAACACTGAAGTGAACGAGACCCTCAAGGACGAAGAGGCTCAGTTAAAAAATGCAGTGGCCGACAAGCCAACAAAAACCGAGGAGAAAGTGGCCAAGGTAAAAGAACCCGCCGCCGCCGCCCCCGTTAACGACCCATCCAGCATCGACGAGCCAGAAGAGCCAAGCGACGAAGCAAGCGAAGAGACAAAGCTTGCCAATGCAAGCGAGGCAGAGCCGGAAGTAAAACAAGGCCCAGTCGAAGATTTCTATAACAACCCTTCTTCGGAGACTGTGAAGGTAACCGGCGGCAGTTTGCGCCCCACTTCCTCACTAGACGATGAGACAGACTCCGGACGCCGCTCATGAGTAACAAGCCCAAGTATGGCACTGGCGGCGAACTAACTATTGTCGACCACCTAATCGAGCTACGCGATCGCATCATGAAATCGCTCGCCGCGATTCTGCTACTCTTCTTATCGCTGTTTTATTTCTCTAACGACATCTATACCTTCGTTGCTACACCATTGATGTCGGTGCTGCCTGAGAACATGGGCATGATCGCGATCGACCCGACCTCCCCCTTCTTCGCCCCGTTCAAGCTTACATTCTATGTTTCACTGTTCTTGGCCGCGCCCTATATTCTTTATCAGCTATGGTCCTTCATCGCGCCCGGCCTGTATCAGAACGAAAAAGCGTTAGCGATACCGCTATTTATCTCTAGCGTATTACTGTTTTACGCAGGCATCGCCTTCGCCTATTACGTACTGTTCGGTTTTGTATTCGCCTTCTTCGTCTCCGTGGCCCCCGAGGGCATCATGGTAACGCCGGACATCAACAGCTTCTTGAGCTTCGCCTTGGCCATATTTTTCGCCTTCGGCCTAGCCTTCGAGATCCCTATCGCTGTGTTCCTGCTCATCTGGGTTGGCATAGTAGAACCAGAAGACCTAACCTCGAAACGCCCTTATGTAGTAGTGGGGTGTTTCGTCATCGGCATGCTATTGACGCCGCCCGACCCCTTCACCCAGTCAATGCTCGCGCTCCCCATGTGGATGCTGTTTGAAGTTGGCATCGTGTTCGGTCGTCTTATTAAGCGCAGACAGAAAGCGAAAGAGGCCGAAGAAGAAAAAGAAGAAGAGGCCCAATAGGGCGAGTCTCAAACTCTCAGAGAGAACGTGACCGGCCCATCGTTCTCTAGCGCCACCTTCATGTCTGCTCCGAATTCTCCCGTGCCCAAATTAGCCACGCTATTCGCCGCCTGCGCGACCATATAATCATATAGCGGCTGCGCAAGCCCAGGCGGCATCGCACTGGAGAATCCAGGCCGCAGCCCCTTATCCGTTGTCGCCGCCAGCGTAAACTGCGACACCAAGAGCAAACCACCCTCGATGTCGAGCAGTGACAGATTCATCTTGCCATCCGCATCGGCAAATACTCTATAATTGAGCAGCTTGTGCAACAACTTATCCGCCTTGCCCTTGTCGTCATCTTTCTCTAGGCCCAGCAGCACCAACAGCCCCTTGTCTATCTGCGCGCGCGTCTCGCCCTCTATGCTTACCCGTGCCCAGTTCACCCGTTGCAGCAGCGCGATCATTGCGCGCTCTCGCTCTCGATTAATTTGGCCATCGCAATTGTCGCCAGAATAAGCGCATCGGTATTACCCGGCTCGAAGGCCGAGTGCCCCGCCTCGCGGATGATATAAAGCTCCGACTCCGGCCAACGCTCATGCAGCGCCGTGGCGTTGTCTAGCGGGCATACGATGTCGTAGCGACCGTGCACGATGAAACCAGGGATTCCCTTCAAGCGATCCGCATTGTTCAGAATTTGATTGTCCTGCAGGAACGCATCGTTCATAAAATAATGTGCCTCGATGCGTGCCATCGCCAATGCTACGTGTGGATTCTCGAAGTGCTCCGCCAGCGCCTGATTGGGGCGCAGCGTAGAACACAGCCCCTCCCACACCGACCACACCTTAGCCGCCGACATGCGCGCGATCTCATCATCCCCCACCAAACGTTGATAGTAGGCCGCGATCATATTATTGCGCTCTGGCTCTGGAATATGCTCCAGATAGGTTTTCCAGTAATCCGGGAATATGCGCCCCGCCCCATCCTGATAGAACCACTGTAGATCCTGCGGACGACACAAGAAAATGCCCCGCAGCACCAGGCCCATCACACGCTGTGGATGAGTCTGTGCATAAACCAGGCTGAGCGTAGAACCCCATGAGCCGCCGAACAACACCCAGCGCTCCAGCTTGAGGAACTCGCGAATCTTCTCCATATCCTCAACCAGCGCCTCGGTATGGTTATCCTCCAGTTCCGCATGAGGCGTGCTCTGCCCCGCCCCGCGTTGATCGAAAACGATGATGCGGTAGCGCTCTGGATCGAAGAAACGCCGACTCTGGCCGCTAGTGCCACCCCCAGGCCCACCGTGAACGAATACCACCGGTATCCCGTCCGGATTGCCGGACTCCTCTAAGTACAGGTCGTGGATATCGCTAACGCGCAGGCGATGCGTGGCATAGGGTTTTATCTCGGGATACAGAACGTGCATGTAGGCTCCTTGTGGATGGCTGCAGGAAACTGGCGATTAGGCATTGAGCTAATATTAGGCGAGATTGGGGGTGGTGGCGAATGGCTGGCGTAGTTTTGGATGGAGGGAGGTTTGAATGCACGGTATGACTAGTAGGTATGGCACGAAAACGACACGGGGAAAGGCTAAGCGCTTAACTTTCAGATATTGTATTTTCTGGGATAATCGGCCTAGACTCCCGTCAATCACCAGTTTTATGTGTAGGCGATCTTCAGGCAATAGAGGGAAACTTGATGACTGATTATTTTGGTTCTTGTTTGTGTGGCACCGCGAAATTTGAAGTGCAGGGAGATTTCGAGAGCTTTTACTTGTGTCATTGTCAGCACTGCCAAAAAGATACGGGTGCCGCTTACGCGGCAAATCTTTTCTCTCAGTCAGCAAAGTTAATTTGGCATTCCGGTGCAGATACTGTGAGGTCCTTTACGCTTCCTGGTACTCGTCACAACAAAAACTTTTGTGAGAAGTGTGGTTCGGCATTGCCAAGCACTCAGATCCAAGGTTTGCTCGTCGTTCCCGCAGGGTGTTTGGACACCAAAATCGCTATGGTACCAACTGCGCATATCTTCTCATCTAGCAAAGCTGCTTGGGATGAGGAGCTAAGTGAGGTGCCTAAATTCGAGGGTCTACCTGAGTGAGCTTGTATTTCGCGAGCTCGTGAAGCGCTAGGTTGGGACTTGGGTGTACGGAGGAGAATGCAACGGATAATGGGCAAGTGGATTCTAATTGCCGGGGGAGTTGTTTTCGCAGGCGCTACCATTGTGGTTCTAATTGGGTACATTCGCGAATCCTCCAAGGCGGAACAGAGAGAGGCCACGCTTCTCCAGAGTGCGTCCCCGCCAGTCGGTGAGATTGTCGATTTCAATGCCTTGGTGGGGCTTCCAGCTCCCGTGGAACGCTATTTCAGACATGTTTTAACAGACGGGCAGGCGTTGATTAGAACGGCGACGCTACGCCAAACCGGTACGTTGCGCACTAGTATCCAGAAAGAAAACTGGTCCTCATTCACCGCAAGTCATCTCGCCGTACCGCTGTCAACTGGGTTCCTTTGGAACGCGAAGGTCAAGACGCCGCTAAGCACCCATGTACGAGTTCTGGACAGCTACATCACCGGGATTGGTTCGGGACGTGTAAGCCTCTTGTCGGCCGTTCCTTTCGCCTCAGAAGTAGGCACGCCAGAGCTGAACTCAGGCGCATTGCACAGGTACTTGGCCGAGGCGGTTTGGTATCCTACAGCTCTTTTGCCTCAGTCTGGTGTGTTGTGGAGTCCGCTTGATGATGCATCTGCGTTGGCCACGCTAACCAGCAACGGAACCACTGTGTCGCTGGAGTTTCGATTTAGCGACGTCGGAGAGGTGACGGGAATATTCACTCCAGCTCGGTTCGGTAGATTCGAAGGACAATACAGACAGGTGCCATGGGAGGGGCATTTTCGCGAATATAGAGCACAAGCAGGTATGCGCATCCCACTGTATGGTGAAGTGGGCTGGTACGCCGACGGAACGCTGGAATTGGTTTGGAAGGGGAATATCACTGATGCGGCGTACAAGTTTGTACGGTGAACTATTCGACTTGAGATCATGCCACTGTTCGCGCTGCCCAAAAGCGCCGCCTCCGCGGGAATCAAGGG
>CAXBOY010000017.1:0-39513 GCA_963977405.1 uncultured Gammaproteobacteria bacterium | reverse complement strand
ATATCGCGCAGCGCTACGCCTTGGCAGAGGATCAACAACTTAGTGTGCGACTGCGGGGGGAAACTGTCCACCTTATGCCCATAGAGGCCTAGCCTCCAGCAACACAAGCTGGAACCATTATTGTCCCACTTAACTGTGCCGATTATGCTTAAACAACGTTGCTATTTTTACTCTCGAGCTGAGAAGCAAGCGACGGCCATGGCTCGGCCCTTTTCTTCAGATAGAGTATTTACCTAGATCGTAAAGACAAAGTCAGAGTGGCGATGTGGGGTGCTTCGATGATGGACCATGAGCCGCCTGGACGGCGGCGACTGAGCCTACATGGATGTATTTACGGCGTGTCCGGCAGCGAAGTACGCCGCAGCGACCCTCGTGCTACGAAGCACAAAAACATCCTATTCGAGCCCGAACCCATTGCCGTCCCACTCAATTATGCAAATGGTACCTAAACACTTCACTCTTCGGCAACCTTCACTAATTGCTTACCGAAATTCTTTCCGCGCAGCAAGCCTCTGAACAACTCTGGCGCATTCTCTAAGCCTTCTCCGACCGATTCACGATACTTCACGCGGCCTTCTTTGACCCATTGACCGAGTTGCTTGGTCGCTTCTGGCCAACGCTCTACCCATTCGCCCACGAGGAAGAATCGATGCTCCGGTGCCTGTGGCAAATCTTTGAATATCTGGAACGGCGTGAGCACCTTAGAGATATCTTCGGCATTGTAGCTAGAGACATATCCGCAAATGGGCACTCTGGCGCCTTTGTTTAGCAAGGGTGCGACAGTCTGGGCGACAACGCCGCCAACATTCTCGAAATAAATATCGATTCCCTTAGGACAAGCTTTGCGCAACTCTTCGTCGAGGTTTCCCGCTTTGTAATCAATACACTCATCGAAGCTTAGCTCTTCTTTAACATAGCGGCATTTAGTCTCTCCACCTGCGATACCGATAACGCGCAAGCCTAGAATCTTCGCAACTTGCCCAACTACCGAGCCCACCGCCCCGGATGCGGCAGCGACCACTAGCGTCTCTCCTGCCTGTGGCTTACCCAGCTCCTGTAGCCCGAAAAATGCGGTACGACCTGGCATGCCGACCACGCCAAGGTGCGCGGAGAGTGTGCCGTTGTTTAGATCGACCTTCATCAATCCTGGGCCGCTATCATCAGTCACAATGACGCTCTGCCAACCGCGATGAGCAGTCACATAGTCGCCCACTTTATAGAGCGCCGATTTTGACTCAACGATGACTCCCGCACTCTCTCCGTTGATGACCTCGCCAATCTGCAAAGGATTCGCATAGGACTTCACATCATTCATGCGACCGCGCATATAAGGATCTAGCGATAGCCAGAGAACTTTAATGCGAATCTGACCATCTTGTAGTGCTGGCGACTCTTCCGTTATAAATTCGAAACAACTGTCATCGGGTTCCCCGACTGGCCGTTTGGCCAATACCACGCGAGTATTCTTCATAAATCCCCCTTACTCGAAGTCATGCATAGATAAAACGAAGACGCATACTAGCGCATGAGTCCCCTACTTCACAGTCAGGCACTCTTAGCCGATCGCAATTGTCCATACTCGGCTTGTAACTGTGTTAGTGCACCACACAGAACCCCAATTGCTTCGTCTACTTCCTGCTCACTTACTAAAAGGCTAGGGATCAGTCGCAAGACTCCATTGCGCGTTGGCGTCACGATAAGCCCTCTATCCAGACAGGCGGATGTTAACGCCGCCACCTGCACATCGGAATGCATCTGTATTCCAATCAATAGGCCGCTGCCCCTAAGCACGCGAACTTGCTCTGGGTACAGTGACGGCAAGTTTTCTAGGCGCTGCAATATCATCGCGCCCATGGCGTGTGCCCGGGCTGCGATTTTGTTACTTTGTAAAAAATCCAAGACAGTCTCAGCTACCGCGCAGCCGAGCGGATTGCCGCAATAAGTCCCGCCGTGATCGCCCTTCTGAACTCCTGCAGCCACGGCATC
The DNA here is from genome assembly GCA_963977405.1 of uncultured Gammaproteobacteria bacterium. GTDB lineage: Bacteria > Pseudomonadota > Gammaproteobacteria > Pseudomonadales > Pseudohongiellaceae > UBA5078. Next base: position 37,527 of record CAXBOY010000017.1, on the reverse strand, counting down.
ACTTACCGCAAAAGCGGCGAAAGGAAAGCCCCCAGCTATGCCTTTACCCATGGTCAGAATATCGGGACTCACACCAGCTGCATCCACAGCAAAGAAGCTTCCTGTACGACAGAAACCTGTCTGCACCTCATCGGCGATGAATAGTGCGCCATGCTCTGCGCATAGGCGCGACAATTCTTGCAGATAGCCAGATGGTGGCATCTGCACGCCCCCCTCTCCCTGCACTGGTTCGATAATAACGGCAGCAACCTGATCACTCATAAGCGCCGTAAGCGCCTCGATATCCCCAAAAGGAGCGAACACATTGCTTGGTACTATTGGTAAGTAGCGAGCGGCATTGTCCCTCCCGCCGGACAAAGACAGGGTACTCAATGTCCTACCGTGAAATGAGCCCGTTACGGCGATGATGATCGGGCGACCAGTGACCTTGCGCGCCAATTTTACGGCGCCATCGTTCGCCTCAGCCCCACTATTGGCGAAGAACACGCGATGCAAGCCATCCGGAAGAACGGCTTGCAGCTTCGTTAATAGGCGCGAACGCACGGGAGAATAAGTGAAGCCCGAATTAGGGTTCTGCATCAACTTGGCCGCTTGGGTCGCAATGGCGCTAACGATGAAAGGATGCGAATGACCGAGCGCAGTCACGCCCCAGCCAGAGGTAAAGTCCAGATAGCGGCGACCGTCTTCGTCCCAGACATAGCTGCCTAGTCCTCGCTCGATCGCGATCTGTTGTTTGTTACACACTGTTAGTCCGAGACTATCTTCGATTGCAATGGTATTCATGGGTAGCTCCGTCTTTTTTCAAGGTAAAAAAAAACCTCCAGGGTGCGGGACGCCTGGAGGTTTTTCGTTCTGGGTTCAGTTGAACTTAGAGAGTCTCAGGCATCTCCGCTATATTGGCGTTAATGGCACGCGCACGACGACGCGCCGCGGCCGAAACGGCGGCTACAATGGCGTTGGCCATCGATAGTTCTGTGTGTGTGCAAGAAACTAGTTTCATGAGATTGTGTGTATCGACTCTTAAATCAGGGACTTGAGGCGGGCGACTGTATGTGATCTAGTAAGCGCTGTCAATTGTTGAAAAGTAAGAGTAAGCCCCAAACAATACAACTATTAGCACTGCCCAATTAGTCAACAGAGCCCAAAGTATGACCTCGATACACCGTAGCGAACTACTAGCGCCCCACAGAAACCGCGCCCTATTACGCGTCGGTCTCATTGCGGTTGCGCTACTGCAATGGCCATTGGCAATGGCGCAGGCTCAAGACAGCACAGGCCCTCAAGACGAGATATCCGATCTACAGCGCTCAATCGATCTTGCAGAACTTATAGAAGAGCTCGAGACTGGGATCGAGGCCACACAGAGCGAATCGGGCACCTACCATGTAGAATTATTGCCATCTCTTGACGAGTTAGCGCAAGTTTATATTCAGGCGCAAGACTATGACGCTGCCGCTCAGATTTTAGACCACCAGTTGCAGATACATCGCATAAATAGCGGACTGTACTCGGCTCCGCAAATCCCGATTGTGGAATCCTTGGTGCAACTACATGGCCAAGCAGGAAACTGGAATAGCGTCAATGATTCCCTCGAAAATCTCTCGTGGCTTTATCAACGCAACTCAACCCTCGACGCCGAGACCCAGCTACGGGGACTGCAGTCGCTAGGCAGCTGGCATTTGCGCGCCCTTGACAAAGATGTACGCGAACGACAGGCCTATCATCTTGTCGAGCTCGCGAAACTAGACGAGCGTACAACCGAGATTGCTCAGCGTCGTTTCGGCGAGGACAGCCCGGCACTAAGCCCCTATCTTTACAATCAAGCCTTATCAGACACCTATATCGCCTTGGCAATTACTCTAACAGGCGAGACTTCGCAAGACCTTATGTTGCTCACCGAAGGCATTCGCAACCGCCCCTCATTGTTAAGCAGTACCCGTACGCTGCGCAGCGAAGCAGACATCGAGGCGATGTATGGCTCCAAAGCGAGCACAGTTATTGAGCGCTCATTCCGAATGAATATGGATAACAACATTGCGAAGCTTGAACGTATCAAAGAGTTATATGTACAGAGCGCTAACATCGAAGCCGAGGCCATGACTGAGATGTATCTAGGCGACTCGAACCTATTACGTCAACAATTCGAGAATCGCCCTAGCAATTTTGCAGGTGTGCGCCGCGGCAGCTCTAACGTTGGCACCGCCGTGAGCCACTACCGTGATGCGCTTGCTCGGCTAAGCGAGGCAGGCATTAGCGACGAAGCATTAGTCGACTTTACTCGCTGCCCCGTGATGCTGCCGATTCCCAAACTGCACGAAACGGTCCTAGCGGCGACGCCTACCTGCGTGTCCTCTTCGGAGTCGGAACTCATCGATCTAGGGGAGTATAATCTCGTCTCCACCTTGATTCCCGGACTTGAGGGCGACGCGGAGGAGAGCGATGAAATCATTAGCGCACGCGTTAGGTTTGCGGTGCGTAGCAACGGTCAAGTCAGTAATGACAATATCGAAGAGATCACGCCCGACGACACTTCGAGCCGCGTGCAAATAAGAAAGCTAATGGACATCATGCAGTTTCGTCCCGCCCTCGTCGATGACGAGGCGGTGAGTTCTGAGAATCTGCAGCTCCTTATTCGTATCCCCAAAGCAAATTAGCGACGCTTCTCTAGGACCACACCCTGCTCGAGCAGCCGATTGATCTGCTCTTCACTAATCCCCGCCTCTGCAAGAATCTCGCGACTATGCTCACCGAACTTCGGCGGCAGGTAGCGCAGACTACCCGGCGTTCTTGAGAACTTAATCGGCGTGCCCGTCATGCGATACCAATCCTCTTGAATGTCCATCTGCCGATGTTTGGTATGGGGATGCGCAACCACTTGCGCGGTGTCATAGATTGGACCCGCGGGCAAACCCGCTTCGAGGAGTGTATTGCAAAGCTGCGCGCCGTCGATGCGCATCAAACGCGTCTCAAGCTCAACCTTCAAGGCTTCGCGATTATTGACGCGATCGATATTGTTCAAGAAACGCGGGTCCGCCACCAAATCGCTGCAATCTAGCTCCGCACAGAGTTTCTTGAATGCTCCGTTGTTGCCGGCACCAATGAAGATGTCCACCGTTCGCGTGCGGAAGGTGTCATAGGGGCTGATATTAGGATGGGCATTACCCGTCGCTACCGGCACTTTGCCAGAGAAATTATAGTTCACGATGTGCGGATGCATTAGTGCTACTGCGCAGTCATACAGCGTCATGTCGATGTACTGCCCAAGCCCCGAGCGCTCTCGCTCGGCCAATGCCATGAGCAGGGCGACTGCCGTATACAGACCGGTGCCCATGTCGACCATGGCGATGCCAAGACGGGTTGGCTCACTGCCTAGGGTGCCATTGACGCTAAACCAGCCGGCCATTGCTTGCACAATCGCGTCGTAACCCGGGTACCCACCCAGCGGTCCATCGGTCCCGAAACCGCTCACGCGGCAATGGATCAGTTGCGGAAACCTAGCCTTGAGCTCCTGCTCATAGCCAAGCCCCCACTTCTCCATTGCCCCCGGTTTAAAGTTCTCGAGGAGAATATCCGCACCCTGTAGTAGCTGCAGAAGGACTTCACGCCCAGATGGGCTCCCAAGGTCCAAGCCCATGGAGCGCTTATTGCGATTGACGCCAAGATAGTAAGCGGCATCCCCCTCATGGAAGGGAGGCCCCCAATCACGGGTTTCATCCCCTTGCGGCGGCTCTATCTTAATGACCTCTGCACCATGGTCCGCGAGGATTTGTGTGCAATAAGGGCCGCCGAGTACGCGGGAAAGATCAATGATTCGCTTGCCTGTCAGGGCGCTGGGCTGCGTTGAGCCTCTTTGCATAATGTTGTGCTCGGTCGAGTTCAGTTGAAGAAAGCGGGCGACGGCCTAGCCGAGGCGAGCGCACGAGAGTAATTCAGCCAAGCAGCCATTTCAACTTGCACCCTAGGCGTTGAGTCTGGGCATATTAGATAAAAGGCGCTGCGCGTCTTCCTCCAGTAGCGCTGGTAGAAAGAACTCTGCGACTAAGAGGGGTTTGTGTTGCGAAATAAACAAGGAACGGCGTCCCCACACTGGGCCTGAGCGGACGATCTCGAGCTGAGCGCGCAGCAGATGCGGATCACGGAACAGGAACTCACCCAGCGGGCGCTCATTCAAGCGCCTGAGGCGCTTAAGAGAACCTTCCATGCTGCTAATAGGGATAAGGGAGTGCGCAGCGACCCACGGCGTCTCTCCGCAGCGTAGGACGACTTTGCGAGACCACATACGGGCCTGCACTACGTGGGGAGGAAAGCACTGCAGCAGGGAGGGCGCGCAGTGTTGCTGCCAACCCTCCTCTACAACCTTAACATTGAACTGCCCCTGGCTCATCTGACGTAGTCGCTGGGTCAGTGAACCTGGATCTAAGAGCCAAGACAGCAATTGCTCATCTGGCCTAGGCAGCATCTGCGCCTGAGGTCGCCAGAGAAGTTGTTTACTGTTAAGACTAGGAAAGGACTGTAGAGAAACGGCCAAGGAGCACCTGCGGACAACATCTTGTCAAAAATCATCATGAGTTCGTAACACGGATTATAGGGCATGCCGCCGCTCGCTGTCGCAGGCATTTTTGTCAGCTATAAAAAAACCCCTGCAGAGCAGGCTCTACAGGGGTTTTGCGTACTAGATCAGAACTGCGTTTTGAGCGTTTATCTTTGCTCGTAGCGTTGCAGCGTGGTCGAGATGACGCTCTGCACACGACGGTTTTGGGCACGACCCGCTGGGGTATCGTTGCTCGCTACTGGACGCGTTTCGCCGAAACCTTCTGCACGCAGTCTAGCGGCTGCAATACCGAACTCATCGATCAGCACCTGACGTACGGCATTGACGCGACGCTGTGAGAGCCCTTGGTTATATTCCTCTGTCCCTACAGAGTCAGTATGACCTTCTAGAACCGCAGACACATCGGTGTTCGCTTTCATGAAATCAGCCAGTGCACGGATCTCTGCCATAAACTCTGGCTTGACCACAGCTCGGTCGAAATCGAACTGCACAGTCATGTCGATTCGCGCCACTTCCTCTAACATGATAGAACAACCGCGGCTGTCTACACGATGAGTACGTGGAGTATCGGGACATGCATCACGGCTATCGGGTACGCCGTCGCCATCGCTATCCGATGGAGGGGCAACTGGTGTCGGTGTTGGCGCAGGAGCCGGAGCGGCTGGAGCTGGTTTTCCGCCGAAACGAAATACAAGGCCAGTCTCTAAGGCGTAGTCATGAAAATGCTCATCCATGCCCCAGTACTTGCGGATGGCAGTACGCCACTCCACATTCTCGCTAAGCTGATACTTCACACCAGCTGCGATATCGAAAACGGTTTCTTCATTCTGCGAGAAACGGTTGTGGCCAACTCCACCTGCGACAAATGGAGTTACTTGGTCGATTTTGTAGTCAAACGCATAGAGCAAGTCGGCGCGTAGATGACGCACATCGTCGTCTGGAGCACCGTCGAGATTCATATCAAAGACGTTGATTTCGCCACTAAGATTGTTGGAGAAATCGTAGCCTGCACCAAGCGTGAAGCCAGTCTCGTAACCCTGACCGCGATCCTTATCAAAATCTATGCGCTGAATACCGGGAACAATATAGAATTGTCCTTCCTCTGCGACTGCAACCGTCGGCGCTAGTGAGCTAACGCTGGTGGCGAGCAACAGGCTCAGAGCAGTCAAATACGTTTTTTTCATGGTCTCTCCTTTGATGTAACCAAGTGAAATAAAAGCGCCTTAAGTATAACGCACATCGTCTGCTTGCAACTTTCTAAGTTACTATTATTTTTAGGTTTTTACAGCTTTTGTGCAGCGCATCGTATTATGGCGGAGCAACTGTGACAAAATGCTGATCAATGAAGGATAGATAATGACACAATCTCGCCGCGGATATAACCGCACATATCCCAACCCTTCGTAATTTGCCGTGTATTTCTCTCCAACATTCCCCAGCCACGCCACCCCTACAGCTGTCACAAATATGTAAATTTTGTGTCGCACAACTGCAATATTCAATGACTAGGATGAGGCCTGCTTAAATTCTAACGCCACAGTCTCAGGTAGAGACTAGACATCAGGAGTCACTATGAATTTCAACCGCAATTCGCTTTTTTCCGCAGTCGCTTTCGCGACACTAGGCTTCACCGCACTTACTGCACAGGCTGCCGAGCCAGCTCTAAGCGTAGCAACAGCGAGTGGCGCAGCGACAACTGCTACTTTCACTGGTGGTGCAACAATCAACAATGGTTCCAGCTATACAGCAACTGCGGCAAGCAGCGCCGCTGTTGATGTCAACGGCACTCTGAAGGTTGCCGCGGCAGATGTCGGCAAAAAAGGCGGACTAGTAGCGCTTGTCGAGATTCCTGGCATGGGAATCTATCAGAAAGTATCTGGTGGTTTCTTCCTACCTTGGGACGGACAAGTAAGCAGCATCAAGGCCTATGCAACTAAGACGTTGGCAGCCACTGAAAAATTCTCAGTCCTAGACGACCTGATCGGCGTCAACTCCAACTTGTCAGGCCTCAACTTCCGCGTCTATATGGGTTACTACACCGGCGGTGACATCAACACACTCGCCTACACTTCCAGCCCAATCTCTTTCGGTATCAATGCAGCCCCAGCAGCTGGCTGCCCGACTAACACAACGCTTTCCTCTGGAAGCAACTTCGAAGGCAAGCCCGTGTGCGTACTGACCGGAACTGTCACAGCAAACACTCACTTGACTGCGAATAATGTCTACCTACTGAACGGCGCAGTGTTCATCGGCGGCGATAACACTAACGCTGCCACACTGACTATAGACGCTGGCACAAAAGTCATCGCGCCGGTTGGTCTGAACTTCCTAGTAATCAACCGCGGCTCTAAGATCGAAGCGCTCGGCAGTGAAGCGGCTCCTATCGTGTTCACCTATGACGATGAAGCTAATGCTACAGCCAGCACCACTGGTCGTTGGGGCGGTTTGATCATTAACGGTAACGCGCCAGTAAACGGTTGCGCGGCCGGCACGGTACTTTGTGAACTCGAGGGCGAAGGCTCTACAGGCAAATACGGCGGCAACAACGTCGCAGATAACAGCGGCACTCTGAACTACGTGATCGTTAAATACCCAGGTCAGAATATCACTGAAACGAATGAGCTAAACGGCATCGCCTTCCAGGGCGTTGGTAGCGGCACTAAAGTTGACTACGTACAAGTACACGGCAGCTCAGACGACGGCGTGGAATTCTTCGGCGGCACGGTAAACGTAAAGCACCTTTACCTGAGCAGCAACGAAGACGATTCGTTTGACTGGACCTTCGGCTTCCGAGGTAAAGTGCAGTATGCAGTTCTGAAACAGCGCGCTGGCTCTGGTGACCGTGGTATCGAGGCTGATAGCAATGAGTTTGCCTTCGACTCCCTGCCACGCTCTAAGCCGACACTGGCAAACTTCACCATGATCGGCAAAGGCGCGAGCGGCAAAGCGATGACATTACGTCGCGGCACAGGTGCGAACATCTCCAACTTCGTTGTGACGAACTTCGCTAGCTCCTGTATCGACATCGATGATGCAGCTACTTTCACAAATGGCGGCACTTCTGCTACGGCGCTGAGCGGCGAGCTGACTTTGACCAACACCTTCTTCGGCTGTGCAACTGCATTCGCTGACGCGTCGACTGATCCTTGGTCAACCGCTTCTTGGTTCGCGGGTCAGGCTGGTAACAGCACAGGTACAGCAACATTGTCTGGTGTTATCAACAGTCCAGCGCTTAACGCGATTGCACCGGCAACGTTCACAGACAGCTTCTTCGACAACGCTGATCACATCGGCGCGGTAAAAGACCAGAAGTCTGATTGGGCCGCAGGTTGGGTTTTCACTGACTAAGTGTCAGGGTAGATTCAAGAAAAGGGGCGCTTCTAGCGCCCCTTTTTTTATACCTCGAGAAATTTATTTGCACCATCGAGGGGCTTTTTCACTCAACTGAAATATTAGTGTCATGTTCGCTCCATACAATAGCGCTGTCTTTTGGATCACTCTCATAACTCGGGCAAATTACTATGATCAAACGCGCTCTTCCTGCTGCGATTGCTATGGCTCTAGCTAGCACCCAAGTGCTGGCACAAGACCCATCCTCCTCTGCGACGAATTCTACTTCCAATGCCTTCGCGCCTCAGGTCGAAGAAATTGCTGTCATTGGCCGTTACGTGCCTGACGAGAAACGCAATACGTCTGCACTTTCCAATGTGCTCAGCAACGAGGAGTTCTCTCGTTCTGGAGATACAAATATTGCGGAAGGTCTAAAACGAGTAGCTGGTTTGAGCCTTGTTGGCGGTAAGTATGTATACGTACGCGGCCTCGGCGAGCGCTACTCCTCGGCCCTGCTCAATGGGTCCTCTATGCCTAGCCCTGAGCCATTGAACCGTGTAGTGCCATTAGATCTTTTCCCCAACGCAATTATGGACAGCGTAGTCGTGCAGAAAACCTATTCGGCACAGTTTCCGAGTGAGTTCGGCGGCGGCGTACTGCAAATGCGCACCAAGAAGAGCAGCGATGAGTTCTTCTTTAATATTGCCACGTCGATCTCCGGAACCGAAGGTACGAATTTTTCAAACGGCACTAAAGCGAACTCGGGCAGCAAGGATTGGTTAGGCTACGACGACGGCTCGCGCGCCATGCCCGATGCGCTAAAGCAGGCCACCGCGAATGGTCAACGCCTACAACGACGCAGCCAGTATCTCGATACCGGCGGCTACACAGTACAGGAATTGCAAACCATTGGGCAAAGCCTGAACAACGATTACGACCTTAGCCAGCAGTCTATTCCCGCCGATATTGGCGCAACAGTCTCACTTGGTAACTTCCATGACATTGGCAGCACGCGTTTCAATTATCTCGCAGCTGTGGACTACAAGAACTCGTGGGACAAGAATGAGATCGAACGCAACACCTATAAAGTGGCCGGCGTAGACGAGCTTGTGCGCCAAGATGCGTTTACCTTCTACAGCACTGAAAACAATATCGACATCAGCTCAATACTATCCACTGGATTGGAGTTCTCTGAGAACCATAGCATTAGCGCCACCAACATTATGTTGCGCCAGTCGGATAATATCGCCGGACAGGAAAGAGGCTTCTACGGCGATGAGCAACTCAACAGCACGCTTACGCAGATCGAGTATATCGAACGAGAACTAATCTCTCATCAGCTACAAGGGGATCATTACTTCCCCGATACGCACGAATTAAATGTCACATGGCGCTATAATCGCGCAACTGCAGATCGCGATGCTCCCGATACTCGTGAATATCGCTACGACGACACCGATCAGGGCACCTTATTTAATCTGCGTGCCGACGGCAATGTGCGTCGCTTTAGCCAGTTGAGTGACGTCAGCACGGACTATGCCATCGACACGAATGCGGTTTTCTATGGCCCCATAGATTCAACCATTATCGTATCTGCAGGCTATGACAAACAAGAGAGTGTGCGCGATTACAATATTCGCCGTTTCACCTTCTTCGAGCTCGGTGATGTTGCGAATCGTGATGGATTCTTAACCCAGCCTCTATCGCAGATTTTAGCGCCAGAGAACATCAGCCCACAGGATTTTGAACTGGGTGAGACAACTCGCCCTACGGATACTTACGCGGCATCACGTGAGCTCGAGTCCTTCTATGTGCAAGCAGAGTTAAACTTCTCCGACCGCATCCAGCTCTTAGCTGGCTTGCGCCAAGAGGATTATCGCCAGAACGTCAGCACCTTCGATCTGTTCCGGCCCGCTGACTCGATCGAAGGTAGCCTAGAGTCGAGTGATATATTGCCTGGCATTACGGCGACGTATATCAATGGCAATCATCAGTTTCGTTTAGGTTATAGCGAGACGACATCGCGTCCGGATTTTCGCGAACTCTCCCCCGCTACCTTCACTAACCCGTTAACTGGTTATGAAGTTGTCGGCAACCCGGATCTTCGCGTAGCATCGATCAAGAACTACGATATGCGCTGGGAATGGTATTTCTCACGCACCGACAGCCTATCCCTTGGCTTCTTCATGAAAGACTTCGACTCGCCGATTGAGTCGGTTGTACAGCCCGGCGCAAACAGCGCTCGTAGTTATATCAACGCAGAATCTGCGAGCAACCAAGGCATTGAGTTAGAGGCGCGTAAGCAACTCGACTTCCTAGGCGATCGTTGGTCGGACTTCTATGTCTCTGGCAATGCCTCGTACATCCAATCCGAAGTTACCATCGGTGCCGATTCCAAGGCCATTCTTACCAATAGCTCCAGACCGCTTCAGGGACAATCAGATTGGTTGTTCAACGGCCAGATTGGCTATGACAGCTACGATGGTTTAACCGCGACATTACTCTACCATTACTTCGGCGAGCGCATTTATGAGGTTGGTATTCTAGGCGCTCCCGATCTCGTAGAAGAGCCCCATGGCGAGTTGGATTTTGTCCTAAGCAAAGAGTTTGGCGATAACTGGAAGCTCAACATTAAAGCTCAAAACCTCTTCGATGATCGCAAAGAGATCACCCAAGGTGGCTATGTCACCACGGGTTACTTCGAGGGCCGTTCCGCTAGTCTCAAAGTCGAATATCGGTTCTAATTGAGTAAGCGGTATGACAGGATATCTCCTATCTTTGTCATACCGCTGTAATATAATATTGCTCTAATAGTCTTGTTTATATTTCAAGAACTTACACTTAAACGGTAGTGAATATTATGAGCGACCCCACCATCTTGATCGTCGACGATGAACCCGCCATTCGCGACATGATTGGCATTACCCTCGACCTCGCAGGCTTCAATAGTATGAGCGCAGAAACCGCTCATCAGGCTCATGTAGCGATAGTCGATAATCGTCCAGATCTCGTATTATTAGATTGGATGCTACCTGGCGGTAGCGGTATAGAGCTAGCCCGTCGACTTAAGCGCGATGAACTCACATCCACACTCCCAATCATCATGCTGACCGCGAAGACTAGTGAAGACAACAAGGTACAAGGTCTAGACGTTGGCGTTGACGACTACGTCACTAAGCCATTCTCTCCTCGCGAGTTAGTAGCGCGCATTAAAGCGGTCCTGCGACGCAGCTCCGGCAATCAGCTCGACAAAGTCATTCGAGTCTTCGATCTACAACTCGACCCTTCAAGCCACCGCGTCACTATCGAAGATAGTCCTGTGGACATGGGCCCCACTGAGTTTAAGCTATTGAAATTCTTCATGTCTCATCAGGAGAAGGTGTTTAGCCGAGACCACATTCAGGACCAGGTATGGGGAGGCAATGTCTACCTTGAAGAGCGAACGATTGATGTACATATTCGCCGCCTTCGTAAGGCACTGAGTTCAATCGAGAAGACCAGCATCAACTACGACCGTCTTATACAGACCGTTCGTGGCGCCGGTTATCGCTTCTCCGTCAAGCCTGCCTAACGTTTCTTTCCAAAGATGCTTTCGTTATAGTGGCGCGGACTGATTTAACCTGAAGGAATTCCTGTTTTGCTTCGCGAATGGCGCTCCGAACTCAATCGCCTATTGATCTTGATCGCCATTGCAGCAGTGCTTGGCCTAATCATAGGCAAGACCACTCTAGTCGTTATGATGGCTTTGATCGGCTATCTTGCGCAGATGATGTTCCAGCTCTATAGACTGAACCAGTGGCTTGAGCATCTACCCGACACCGAGCAGAGAGACCCGCCAGAGGCGACTGGTGTTTGGGGATGGATATTCGATGGCATATATCGCCTACAGCGCCGCGAACGCGATGCGGTTAATCACCTTAGGAGTATTCTAGACAAGGCTCAGGAATCCTCAGCTGCGCTAGAGATGGCCGTTGTGATGATCAATCATCGCGGCAACCTCGAATGGTGGAATAAGGCAGCGGAGACCCTCCTCGGCTTCAGAACCGGTCAAGACCAACAGCAAGGGGTAACTAATCTCTTGCGCGAGCCTCGCTTTTTTGAGTATTTCGAGAGCCGCAAGTATGCCGAACCACTGCGCATCCAGTCCCCTATCAAGAAGAACCTAATCCTCGAGTTTCAGATCACGTTATTTGGCGAAGGAGAGCGTCTGATGCTAGTACGCGACGTATCGCAGATGCATCGCCTAGAGTCTATGCGCAAGGACTTCGTAGGCAATGTCTCTCACGAGTTGCGCACTCCAATCACTGTTATCAACGGCTATCTAGAAACGCTCCTCGACCATAGAGATGGTGTAGCACCGCGCTGGATTAAACCGCTGGAACAGATGCATCAACAATCCCAACGCATGGAGAATATCGTGCGGGATCTATTGACACTTTCACGCCTAGAAACCAAAGCCTTATCCAAGGAACAGGATCGTATCGACGTCAACTCCTTGTTGCGCGAGGTAAAGAGCGAGGCCGAGCAAGTTTTCGAGAACAAATCGCACAGCTTTGAACTCGAAGCCGAACCCGACTTGTTTCTCAAAGGTAGCATTAGCGAGCTGTATAGCGCGATCTCGAATCTTATTTTTAATGCCGCGAAGTACACCCCAGAGAGCGGCAAGATAAAACTCACTGCACGGCTTAGTGACAAAGGCTTGGATGTAGAAGTAATCGATAATGGTGCTGGAATTGCCGAACAGCATATTCCAAGATTGACGGAGCGCTTTTATCGCGTCGACGAGAGCCGCTCTACTGACACCGGGGGAACGGGCCTAGGTCTTGCAATCGTGAAGCATGTGCTCGCACGGCACGGCGCGGATTTGGAGATCTACAGCGAACTAGGAAAAGGCAGCCGTTTCGTCTGCCATTTTCCCAAGGAACGTTTGCTAGGGAAAACCTAAGCAATTGTGATATTAGAAGTTGTGTTCAAAGCCTAAGCCGAACTGGTCGTTGTCGACCGCTCGATTATCGGCACTAGTACGCGTGACGAATGCAAACACACGTGACTCCGAGTCGATGTTGTAATCCACCCCTACAGTGCTCTGAGCGCCACCCTGACGCCTCTGGTCTGCTGCACCTGTCTGTGCCTTCAATACTACTTTATCGATCTTGTAAGAGGCGCTGACGAAGACACCGCTCTCATCACCACTGCCAGTGTTAGCAGACTCGTACATGAAGCCGAGTTGAAGATTCCCCTCACGGTAGCGGCTCATCAGGCGAAAGGAGTCGACGTTGACCACATCATTATCTATCGCGGCACCAAACAAGAACGAACCGTGAGCATAGGTAACAGAGGCTGAAGTACTCTTCGTCAACCGATCCCCAATATTGTCTTGACCATCGACGATCGCGGTATAAGACGCAGTAAATCCTGCCTTCGTTGGGCTGGTGTACTGAATCAGGTCATTGGGGCGAATCTCGCTCCTAAACAGGGTTTTGATATCCCCGTTCAGGTCGTTGAACAGATCAATGCCATTCTGGACTTGTTTAGAGGGTGTGTCGTTACGGCCGACGATGACCGTCCCGAATCCGCCTTCCAGGCCTATGTAAGTATTACGCTGAGTGAGGTAGAAATTAGTGAAATTACTGTCACCCGGGTTTACCTGGTATTCCGCCTGATAGATAAGCTTTAGGCTGTCACTAAGCGCATAATCACCCTCTAAACCAATTCTGGAGGCATTGCTCTCTAGCTCGCCAGAGTTCTCGCCACGATCGGGCTCATTCAATACAGTGGTCACATTGACCTTTCCGTAGAAGGTTGGGATTAGCGATTCGTCTTGTGCGAACGCAGGTAGGCTAGCGCTCAAAGAGGTGAGCACGATCAGGGGGAGTGTGCGTGTAACTTTCATCCATTTTCTCCAGTTTTTCGAGCTTTGCAGCCAGATCTTGTGTGCTGGAGACTATATTACTCTCATATGACACTTTCATGACAATATGACAATTAGAAGTACTTTTTGTGACAGCGATGAGGGCCTCGCCGCCTAGGCTATTAATCGCCCTTTATCTGTTCTTCCAAACCCGAAAGCCCAATATGCCTAACATCGGTTCCTTTGACCAAATACACCACGTGTTCGGCGATATTTTTAGCGTGATCGCCGACTCGCTCTAGTGCACGCAGCGCCCAGATCACGTTCAAAACACGTGTGATGCTACGGGGGTCTTCGATCATATATGTAATCATCTCGCGCATTGCAGAGCTGTACTCTACATCCACGCTAGCGTCTTCGCGCGCTACTAATAGCGCAGCATCGACGTCGTACCGAGCAAACGCATCTAGCGCCATATAGACCATCTTGCGCACGCGCTCTCCGATGTGCCGAATCTCGATATAACCCTTCGAAGACTCACCCTGCTCTGTTAACTCAATCGCTAAGCGCGCGATCTTCGCAGACTCGTCTCCAATACGCTCTAGGTCGTTGACGGTCTTGATGATCGAGAGCACTAGGCGCAAGTCGCTCGCGGCTGGCTGTCGGCGCACCAGAATACGGTTGCACTCCTCATCGATCTTCATCTCCATCGCGTTGATGGCCGCGTCATCCTCACGCACCAGTTGCCCGAGCCCGCTATCGGCCGTGATGATGGCGTCTAGGGCATCGGCAAGCTGCTTCTCAACCATGCCGCCCATCTCGAGCATATTCGCCTTGATCTCTTCTAGGTCCGCATTGAACTGCTGAGAGATATGGTGGCTATGTATTGTCGCGTCTTTTTTCATTGCGCTATTCCTTGTCCTGCTCTTCTCGCCTATTGGAAACTTTCTCTGCCATGCTCTTAAGCTTAACCGTAGCGACCGGTGATGTAGTCTTCGGTTTGTTTTTCCGCAGGATTGGTAAAGATATTATCAGCAGTATCGAATTCAATCATCTTGCCCATATACATAAACGCAGTGAAATCCGAAACGCGTGCCGCCTGTTGCATATTATGCGTCACGATAATAATCGTATAGCGATCTTTGAGATTGTTGATTAGTTCTTCGATCTTTAATGTCGAAATTGGGTCAAGAGCCGAAGCTGGCTCGTCCAATAAGAGCACTTCAGGCTCAACTGCCACAGTGCGGGCAATCACTAGTCGCTGCTGCTGGCCGCCTGAGAGGCCCAGTGCACTATCGTGTAGTCGATCTTTTACTTCGTCCCATAATGCGGCCGATTGCAAAGATTTCTCAACACTCTCGTCCAGAATGCGCTTCTTATTTATTCCTTGAATACGCAAACCATAGGCAACGTTTTCGTAGATGGACTTAGGAAACGGATTCGGCTTCTGAAACACCATGCCGACACGACGACGCAAGTCTGCCACATCGACAGAGCGATGGTAGATATCGGCTCCATCCAATGTAATGCTGCCTTTAATCACACAGCCATCGACAAGATCGTTCATGCGATTGAAGCAGCGCAGAAGGCTAGACTTACCACAACCACTTGGCCCGATGAACGCGGTGACTCTCTGACGAGGCAGTGTCATATTGACACTCTTAAGGGCGTGGGCCGCACCGTAATACAGGTTTAGATCATTCACGTTGATACAACTCGGCAAGTCTTCTACCGAGGTACTTTGAACGTGCGAGCCCAACTTGCCCATATCGATCTTCTTGAACTTCGATCGATTCACCGGCGCATATTCGGAGTTTGATTCTGTCATGGTGACAATATCCTAATGTATTCAGGTTTATGAACGTGCACTTCACGCTCTTACATATCGAGTTGTTTGTATTTCTCTCGCAGCCTATTGCGAATCGACACTGCCAGCTGATTGAGCAAGGCAATGACCACCACTAGCAGCAATGCGGTTGCAAACACTAATGGTCGCGCTGCTTCCACATTCGGGCTCTGAAAGCCAACATCGTAGATGTGGAACCCTAGGTGCATAAACTTCTGATCTAAATGGAAGTATGGGTAGTTACCATTTACTGGCAATGCCGGCGCTAACTTCACAACGCCGACGAGCATTAAAGGAGCGACTTCCCCAGCGGCACGCGCCACTGCGAGAATTAAACCCGTCATCATCGCCGGACTAGCCATTGGCAACACTACACGCCACAGCGTTTCAAACTTCGTGGCACCAAGCGCCAAGCTGCCCTCGCGTAAGCTACGCGGAATTCGAGCTAACCCCTCTTCCGTCGACACAATCACGACTGGCACCGTAAGCAATGCTAGGGTCAATGATGCCCATAGCATGCCTGGAGTACCGAAGGTGGGAGCAGGCAACGCCTCGGGATAGAACGCCTGATCAACTTCAGAACCTAG
Organism: uncultured Gammaproteobacteria bacterium; assembly: GCA_963977405.1. Taxonomy (GTDB): domain Bacteria; phylum Pseudomonadota; class Gammaproteobacteria; order Pseudomonadales; family Pseudohongiellaceae; genus UBA5078. The sequence goes on along the minus strand of CAXBOY010000017.1, from coordinate 21,361 downwards.
AAAGTAAATAAAGAACCCTAGACCGAACACCCCGTAAACGATCGACGGCACGCCAGCGAGGTTGTTGACGGCGATGCGAATCGTACGAGTGATAAAGCCCTGACGTGCATACTCGCGCAGATAAACTGCTGCCACCACACCAAAAGGCGTCACGAAGACCGACATCAACAAGACCATAGTAACGGTACCGAAGATCGCTGGGAAAATACCACCCTCGGTGTTGGCCTCACGGGGATCATCGGAGAGAAATTCCCATAATTTCTGACCATAGACGACTAACTTATTGACGATGTGCATGCCATTGGGTTGGAAGGCGCGGACGATCTCGGAGACACTAATCTCGGTCACCTCATCGTTCATTGCGGTCATCACTACCGTATCGCGATCGATCTGCGCGTAGAGGTCCGCTAATCGCGACTGCAAGACTTCGTAATTCGCCTCCCAGCTCGCTTCCTCTGCATTAATCTCCGCTAGACGCTCGGGGGTTGCAGTACCACGCAACTCTAAACCACGACGCTGAAGACGCAGACGCTCTAAAGCATAGTTGACCTCGCCAATTTCACCTTTTTCAAGATCTTCGATCTGCTCATGTATATTCAGCGCTCGTTCAATGCGTTGTTTTAAGGCTTCCCAGGCACGCGTATCGCTCGGATCTGTAGGATCGCTCTGTGCAATGGTGCTACCTGCCTCTTTCACTTCCTGCACATAGCCGTAGAAGTTACCCCACTCGCGACGCTCGAATGTCGTGAGATTATTAGGGTAGGAGATATCGCTCAGATAATCCGTGAGCAACCATGTAAAGTCGCTTCCATTGAGATCTCGATTACCGATCTTAATTAACTCTCGCTCGTACAGTGGCGTGGCATCGGAGACCGGAATACCTGAGGAGATAATGCGCTCTGCCGAAACGTGCTCGCGATCGACGCGCTCACCGATAATCTCACGCCGCAGCGGCTCACCTTCGATCACTGGTTGTGAGTAGTTAGCGAACATAATGTCTTTCGGCCAGAAATGACTCATGCCATTGAAGGCTAACAATAGCAACAAGCCAACCGTCATGATCACACTAATTGCGACAGCCCCTGCATTGATCCAAATCCATGGTGTGCCGCTTTCAAAAAATTTCTTTAACGTACTCATATAGTGCTGTACTTGCGTCGTAAACGCTGTCGAATAATTTCCGCGAGAGTGTTCACCACAAAGGTAAACATGAACAGTACCAAGGCGGCGAGGAACAAGATGCGATAGTGGGTACTATCGACCTCGGACTCGGGCACTTCGACTGCGATGTTCGCAGCCAGAGTCCGCATGCCTTCGAAGATATTGATGTCCATGATGGGTGTGTTACCAGTTGCCATCAATACGATCATCGTCTCACCAACCGCACGCCCCATACCAATCATTAGGGCAGAGAATATGCCTGGGCTGGCAGTTGGAAGTACGACGCGGCGCAAGGTCTGCCAAGGAGTAGCACCTAAGGCCAGAGAACCATATGTCAATTGTTTGGGAACTGTGAATACTGCGTCTTCGGCGATGGAGAATATCGTGGGGATCACGGCGAAGCCCATCGCGAAACCAACTACCATAGCGTTACGCTGGTCGTAGGTAATACCCAAATCATTGGTGATGTAGCTGCGCATGTCACCGCCGAAAAACACCACCTCGATAGGCCCAGCGATCACGAACGATACATACCCCATGATGACTATCACAGGAACCAGCAATGCCGCTTCCCAACCATCGGGTACGTGGAAGCGAATTGCCTCGGGTAATCGTGTCCAAGCGAAAGCCGCCAGTAAAATACTTAATGGCGTCACAATTAATAAGCTAAACACCCCGAGCAAATTGTTCTCTAAGAACGGCGCGAGCCACAGTCCAGCGAGGAAACCCAAAACCACCGTGGGCAAGGCTTCCATCAGCTCGATCAGCGGTTTCACATTGCGGCGCATCCTACCGGCCATAAAGTAGCCAGTAAATATCGCGCCACAAACTGCGAGTGGTGCGGCGAGTAGCATCGCGTAGAAGGCCGCCTTCAAGGTGCCAAACGCGAGCGGTGCGAGACTATACTTAGGCTCGAAGTCATTGTTCGCCGCGGAGGATTGCCAAATATACTCTGGCTCTTGGTAGTTCTCGTACCACACTTCTTGCCAAAGAGCTTCCCAAGACACTTCTGGATGGCGGTTCAACACACTCCAGAACGAGAATTCGCCGTCGCCATGCTCGAAAATAACACCGTCTCCACGAGCCGACATTGCGAGGGTCTTTGGTGCCACGTCGAGCAATTTCGAATAGGCCACTTCGCGATGAGCGGTCGTATTGTAGATTCCTATATAGCCCTGATCATTTGCAGTAATGAAATTCTTGCGGCGCTGCTCGGGACTCATCGCCACGACGCTGCCACCCGCATCAAACTCACGCACTTTCTCAATAGCGTATTCGCCATCGCGGCGCACGAGGAACCATTGCGCGACAGTACCAGCGGAATCCCCTACTAATAGCGAAATGCCACCGAGTAGGAAATTCACTTCGGTAATTCTACGACCAGCCTCGACCAACTCTACTTCATTCTCGATGACGACGGTGCCGCCGGAGAAGGCCGGGCGCACATCAACCATACTCAGGCGACCAGAGGTGCCGATTGCGAACAACCAACGCCGATCTACGTCGAGATAGAGCTGGTCTACTGGTGGAAGAACCCCGTTCAACGTGGTCAATTCAGTTTCCCAAGCTGACTCTGACGGGGCATTGAATGCCGACAACAAGCTAGTCTCGCGTCGTGCTCGTAGCAGGCTGATCTCACCCGAACTGCTCGTACCCGCAAGCATCAATTCACTCGTGCTCGAACGAACACTGAGCTTGGAGACCGGCTCATTGCTATACAGTTCGAAAGTGTCTTCACCAAAGGGATAACGAATGACAGGTGTAACCTGCCGGGCGTTATTCTCACCGAAACTAATGTCGTAATCGTACTGTGCTATCAATACATGACCGTCGGAGAGACCAACAGCGAAAATGCCACTGATATCGGTGTCTAAGGCAAAACTCGAGATGCTGCTAGTAGGTGGAATAGCCAGAGGGATTCGGCTGATGATATTGCCATTGGCCGTGTCGAAATAGATCGCTTCGCCATCGGCGCCTAGGCGCATGGCGACCTCGAGGCGTTCCTCTAGCGCGAGATGTAGCACCTCGTCACTGTGGGGGCTATTGATGCGGAATTCGCTGACTTCTTGGATAAGCGCACTGCGAAACAGCGGCATTACCTCATATACAAGATATAGAAATATGAGCAATACCGCTGCGATGACCCCTAGGCCACCGATAGCGATGCTCACACCGGCTACTTTATCTTTGAGATGACGAAATTTTCGCCTAGAAAGCGTTGCGGCAGAGGCGGCTAATGCCGCCCCTGCCGCAGTATCTGCTACAGGAGTATTACTAAGATTTGGCTGCTCATTCATGGCGATGAAGTCTAGTCCGCAAATATTACAGTTTCGTGACAGCCCGTAGGCGAGCGATGCTTATAACCGCCCCCTGAGGGGCGGCAAGAAAGACTCTGGATTATAGCCCCAATGAGTCCATCGTAGCTTCAACTACTCGAGCGGGTAGCGGAATATACCCATCCTTCAACACAACGTCTTGCCCTGCTTTGGAAAGCACGAGCTTGATAAACTCGCGCTCAAGAGGTGCTAGAGGCTTATTTGGCTCCTTGTTAACATAGACGAGTAGGAAACGAGCTAGAGGATAATGACCAGAGATGGCATTCTCTGCCGTGGCTTCGTAGTACTCGCCACCCTCTTCTTTTGCCAACGGCAGTGCGCGAACGCTCGAAGTTGTGTAGCCCAAGCCTGAGTAGCCGATGCCGTTCACAGAAGTACTGACAGACTGCACTACTGATGCGGAACCAGGTTGCTCATTTACAGAGTTCTTATAGTCCCCTGTGCACAACGCTGTCTCTTTGAAGTAGCCATAAGTGCCCGATACGGAGTTTCTGCCGAAAATCTGCACGTCGCGACGCTGCCACGGACCAGTCAGACCTACCTGCCCCCAATTGTTGACTATTTCATTGTGTCCACACTTCAAGGTCGAGGAGAACACGGCATCTACCTGCGGCAAAGACATACCCGCCAATGGGTTGTCCTTGTGCACGAAAACCGCCAAGGCATCGATTGCGACTGGGATAGCCGTTGGCTTGTAGCCGAACTTGTTCTCGAACGCTTCAATCTCATTGTCCTTCATCTCACGACTCATAGGCCCCATGTTCGCAGTGCCTTCAGTCAATGCGGGTGGCGCAGTAGACGAGCCCGCCGCTTGAATTTGGATGTTCACATTAGGGTAAAAGCGCTTAAACTCTTCTGCCCATAGCGTCATTAGGTTTGCGAGTGTATCCGAACCTACGCTGGAGAAGTTGCCCGAGACTCCGCTCGTACGGGTGTATTCTGGCAGACCTTCCTCCACGCCAGCTGCGAGTGTCATGCTGCTGCACAGTGCGCCGAAGACGAGTGCGATTGGCCTAATTGCGTACTTAAGGGTCATGTTTATCTCCAATATTTTGTCTGTTTAGCGTGCGCTTTAGAACTACGCGTACTATAAGACTGTTTTGTGACAGATTGATGACACTAACAAGGGCGGACACCTAACTTAGACAAGCCCTTTTGAACAAGGCACGTCCTCGCAATCTGTCACTTTAGTCATCAATCTGTCACTTTCTTCCTGCTATGTGTCATGTAGAATGCAATACCAATTGTCCGGATTTCCATCCATCGCCAGAGAGCATCCTACCCGTGAGCAAAGCCCTTGATCTTGAAGAAGATAATTCCCAAGAGATCCCTTCGAACCATCTAGGTAGCGAAGGTGATGCTGCGCCAATTACGGGCGATTCTAGCGCTTTAAATGACGACAGCAGCAAAGCTAGCGAACCAAATCTGCCGATCGACCTCAACAGCAGCGACCTGTACTTAAATAGGGAGTTAAGCTATTTTCAGTTCAATCTAAGAGTCCTGGAGCAAGCCCGCAACCCGCGCCATCCGCTGATGGAGCGCCTGATGTTCTTGCTGATCTTCAGCTCTAATCTCGATGAGTTCTACGAGATTCGCGTCTCAGGTCTTAAAAAACAGATGGAGTTTGGCCGGCAGAGGCCTGGCGCAGATGGCAAATACCCTGATGAGATACTCAAGGAAATCAACCAACAGGTGCGTATTGCTGTTCAGCAACAATACCGCATATTAAACGAAGAGCTGTTCCCCTCCCTTGCGGAACAGAATATTCGTTTCCTCTATCGCCATGAGTGGAATAAGGAACTCACCGTATGGGCGCGTGAGTATTTCCGAGATGAAGTACTTCCGGTAATCAGCCCCCTTGGGCTCGATCCCGCGCACCCGTTCCCTCGTCTAGTTAATAAAAGCCTTAACTTCATACTCTCACTAGAGGGCAAAGATGCCTTCGGGCGCGACAGTGGACTTGCGATCGTTCCTGCCCCTCGCTCTTTGCCGCGGCTAATTAAAGTACCCACAAGTATCATGCCAGATGGAGATAACTTCATATTCCTGTCCTCCATCATTCACGCCCATGTGGAAGAATTTTTCCCGGGCATGAGGGTGAAGGAATGTCACCAATTCCGCGTGACACGCAACTCAGACCTAGAGATGTCCAATATCGAAGTCCAAGATGTAGCCAGCGCGCTCCAAGGCGAGCTGCATATGCGCCGCTTTGGAACGGCAGCGAAGTTGGAGGTCGGCGCAGGCTGCCCTCGTGAGTTGACGGACTTCTTATTGCAGCGTTTCAACCTGACCGAGGATGATCTCTTTCGGCTCGATGGCCCCGTGAACTTGCAGCGCCTCATGACGTTGACCAGCATGCTGAATAGACCAGACTTGAGTTTTCCGACCTTTACACCGGGAACACCAGCCGCTCTCGAGGAAGGCAACTGCATTTTTACAGCGGTTACTAAAGAAGACCAATTGTTGCTGCACCCTTTCCAGTCCTTCATGCCAATCATCGACTGGGTTCGCCAAGCCGCTAAAGACTCTGGCGTGTTATCGATAAAGCAAACTCTCTATCGCACCAATGAGTCCTCGGAACTAGTGGAGGCTCTCTCCGAAGCAGCACGCAATGGCAAAGAGGTCACCGTGGTGATCGAGTTGCGGGCACGCTTCGATGAAAAGGAAAATATCCAGTTTGCTAGCAAGCTCCAAGAGGCCGGAGCTGTAGTGGTATACGGTGTTATGGGCTACAAGACTCACGCAAAGATGCTTTTGATTGTACGGCGCGAGGGTGGCAAGCTTAAACGATATGCTCATCTAGGTACTGGCAATTATCACCGCAAGACCTCTCTGGTTTATACCGACTACGGGCTTTTAACTTGCGATGAAGTGATGTGTGCAGACGTGCACAAAGTATTTCAGCAGATCACCGGCATGGGCAAGCGCATAGTGCCGGAAGTCATGATTCATGCACCCTTCCGCTTAAAGAAATCGCTAATTCGCTTCATTCAACAAGAGAAGAATGCGGCACTAGAGGGGCGCCCCGCCCGCATCCTCGCGAAGATGAACTCACTGACCGACCCTGACATCATTAAGGAGCTGTACTCGGCAGCGCAGAGCGGTGTCAAGATCGACCTGATTATTCGCGGCATATGCTGCTTGAAGCCAGGCATTGCAGGAGTTTCTGAGAACATCCGAGTAGTGTCGATCATTGGCCGCTTCCTCGAGCATTCTCGCGTCTACTACTTCGAGAACAATACGCCGCAGCTTTATTGCGCTAGCGCGGATTGGATGGAGCGCAATCTTATGCACCGCATAGAGGTTGCCTTCCCAATATTGAAGAGGAAACTGATGAATCGAATTTTAGAAGAACTGCAGATGTATCTGGACGACCATTGTCAGAGCTGGGACTTGCAGTCAGACGGAAGCTATATTCGTAATGTATTGCCCGAAGGCGACGGTACAGAGCAAGTACAGACTCGTCTATTGAACCAACTTGCGACGGTACGCTACAGTTCGGTCTGAGTGACCTCTGGCAAGGTATCTTTGCCGAGAATAGAAGTATCTGTGCCGTTATGCATCATGAAGTCCAACATACCTTCACGCAGCGCCGTGGGGCTAAAAGCAATATGTTGCAGCGAACAAGCCCGCATAAGTCCCACCAGCACGGCCCATCCAGGCATCAGCAAGTCTTTGCGCCGGTCCTTCAAACCAGGCAACAACAATTCTGGATCGGCTGCACAGCGCAGTACATCCTCTTTCATCGCCTCTAGTGCCAACAGGCTGATACTCCCCTCCCGATACCCACGATACTGACACACCATGGCGAGCATCTTCGCAGTACCCGATGAGGCGAAAGCTTCCACCCACGGGTATTTTTGAAAGCTATCTTGCACCGTTGCGAATACTTCACTCGCGGCGTCTGTTGCCGCGTCAAGGGAATGCTCGAGCTGCGTGGGCGTAGCATCAACGAGACCTTTAAAATATCGATCTCGCCAACTAACACAGCCAATCGCGAGGCTCTTGGTTACGAAGCGCCTCTCTAACTGACCTATGATGATCTCCGTACTACCTCCCCCTATGTCGACCACTAGGCGAGTGTCATCGCGCTTGGGCAGATTGCTCAGGACTCCCATATACACAAGAATTGCTTCTTGAACGCCCGAGATTACGGAAATATCCAAACCGATTTCATGGGCTGCGGCAATGAAATCATCCGCATTGTTCGCTAGTCGCAAGGCATTTGTCCCTAATGCCCAGTACTGCTCGATTGGATACTTAGACATTACGTCTTTGAACTCTTGCAAGCACACTACGCCACGCTCAAATGCCGCAGGGGAGATCTCGCCGGTGATGGCAACGCCTTCGCCTAGCTGGACGATATTACTGAAACGCTCAACGATCTTGCTTTTTTCATTGTGCCACTGCGCAATTAGGAGGTGGAAACTATTGGAGCCTAAATCGATACATGCATACATAAGCTGGCTTTATTCGGAGGGAGATTCGGGTCGTGTTCTGAGCAATTCTAACGCGTTTATGCGCAGAGGGCATGAAAGCATTGTCATTCTTTGCGGACTTGTAGGGGCGGCCTAGTCCTCTAAGCCACCCCTAGCGATTTAGACCATCGACTGCTGATAGTTCTCGATGCCGATTTTCTTGATCAATTCTAGCTGCGTTTCGAGCCAGTCCACGTGTTCTTCTTCACTACGCAGGATCTCGCTCATGAGGTCGCGGCTCACATAGTCCTGCACGGACTCTGCATGCGCAATGCCTTCTTTTAGCGTAGGAAGCGCGATCATTTCGAGTTGTAGATCGCACTCGAGCATTTCTTTGGTATTCTCACCGATTAGCAATTTTCCGAGGTTCTGCATATTGGGCAGGCCCTCAAGGAAGAGAATTCGCTCGACCAATAGGTCTGCGTGCTTCATCTCATCAATGGACTCTTCGTACTCTTTGCTAGCGAGTTTCGATAAACCCCAATCTTTGTACATACGCGAATGCAGGAAGTACTGATTAATCGCAATCAGTTCATTCCCAAGCGCTTTATTTAGGTGTTTTACTACTGTTGCATCGGCCTTCATATTCAGTCCCTTCAAAAATATCAAGCCCTAAGGGTGTGCTTTCATGCGCATGATGTCAAGCGCAAGATTATTCGTAACACCTTGATATTAATGATAAACAGTCTCATTCCGCATTGCGTTGCCAAAATGAGCAAATTGGGAACTTAGGCAGGAGCTGCGTTCACGAAAGGAGCAGCGTTCTTGAACTCACTAATAATACTAAGCGCGAGTTTACCGCATTTTCCACACTCGGAAGCAAGGCCGAGTTGATCGCGCAAGTCCGCTATTCGGCTAGTGCCGGTGCTACATACTTCGCGTATTTGTGTGTCGGTAATTTGTCTACAGATGCATACGTACATGGACTCACCTCAGTTGCATGGAATCTTAAATCGCAATGAGAATGATTGTCAACTGTATTCGCTTAAATTCAAGAATTACGCTCCAGCGCGAATTCGCCTTCATGCTAAGATAGCCGGCGCCGAAACGCCCTACCTATCCCTAATAAAGCTGAACGCGGTCGCGGAAACAGAGGAATACCAAGTAGTGAATGAGATCGCAAACACTCAAGACGCTAAGCGCGTTAAGTCCTACCTGTTACTTGGACTGTTGGGCATTCTTATAGTCAAACTGCTCTTCGCCTTCATCCTCGATTTATATAGCGACGAGATATTTTATTGGCAGGCATCTCAATTCCCCGCCATTGCCTATAGCGATCTGCCTTTTATGGCAGCCCTACTGTCGGGCTTGGGCACTGCTGTCTTCGGCAATTCGGCAATTGCGGTTCGCTCACTGTTCCTAGTGCTGGGCACCTCTATACCGGTTCTAGTTTACTGGCTCGCTCTGCCTTTATTGCCTCGCCGTCAAGCCCTAGAGGCCGCAGCTTTAAGTCTGTGCTTGCCACTTTGCGCTTTCCTCGGACTCTTGGCTGTTCCTGATGTGCCGCTGTTATTCTTCGGCTTACTCTTCATCGGTTCTCTTGAGCGCGCTACTCGGCTAAATGAAATCCGATTTTGGATTGCTGCTGGAGTTGCTGCCGCACTCGGCGTTAGTACCCATTACCGATTTGCGCTGTATTTACTCGCAGCATTTTTCTATCTGTGTGCTTTTCCAGCAAACCACCGCTACTGGGCTTCACCAGGTTTGTGGATAGCCTCTGTAATTCTCGCACTAGGTCTCTATCCGATGCTGTCATTCAACTTGGGCAACCAGCTCAGTGGCATCGACTATCATTTGCTAGAACGCCATCCTTGGGAGTTTCAAGCAGAGGGGCTACTACACCTATTCAAACAAGCGGTACTTGTAACGCCCCTACTTTATTTGACCCTCGCTATAACGCTATACAGACTGTTGCTTGCTGCTCGGCGCGGTGATCGTGGGCGCGGATTATTCGGATTGTTCGCCGTGACGAATCTTGGTGTATACCTAGTCCTAGCACCGTGGACAGACAGCACACGCACCTCTATTCATTGGCCACTCTCGGGTTACCTGCCTCTATTGGTATTCTTGCCAGAAACTTTAAGGGTTTGTTTTCATGAAATCGCTAGGCGTTATAACGAGAAGATCGCTAAGCGCGTAATCGTGGCAACGGTAGTTTTAGGGTTTAGCGGTTCGCTGATCGCATTGTTTGGAGTTGGCTCACAAAGCCTACACGCACAACTAAGCCCACTGCTTGGCAAGGGCATACTTTCTAATAAGATGGCGGGGTGGAAGCCACTCAACCGCTATGTCGACAGTTTAATCAGCAGTGAACACTTTGGGCCGGAAGCAATTATAGCCACGGATAATTATTATACCGGCGCACAATTGGCGCTCGGAATGCAGAACTCTCTGCCAATCTTCAATATCGACGAAGATAAAGCTATTCGCGACGGCCGTGCCGTGCAGTATCAGATCTGGCAACTCAATGGTGCAGCTCTAGAGTCCCGAGAGTCTGTAGCTGGCCTCTTTATAAGCGAAGACAGTACGCTCACCGTACCCGATAAGATTGCTATCATGCAGCGCGCTTGCGGTCATTTTGGCGGTTTAACGTTTATTAGCCAATTTTCTCAATTCGACGGGGAGAAAGTATTTAGCTTCTATCGCGGCGATGGACACAACCCGTCAGGCACAGGCTCCAAAGTATGCCCGATGCCCACGCTAGGGTGGGTTGATCAACCAGCGGCCAATGCGCACATAGACTCTGTACTGAATGTCTCCGGATGGGCAATTAATGAGGGCCAGGGCTTAGCCTCGATCACTGTGCTCTTGGATGGCGAAATCATAGGCGAGGCAAACTACGGCCTTGCCAGAGAAGATGTAGTGGCCGCGATGAAAGTCCAAGCGGACCCTAACGCGCCTAACCTCGGATTCGATTTTTCGATATCCACTAGTCAGCTCGCAAAAGGACCCGCTATATTGAGCCTTAGGGCTGAAGGGTTATCAGGAGAAGTACAGGTATTCGGCGTGCGGACAATCGACTTGGACTAGCGCCAAATTAGAAGGGACTAAGCACCTCTACAGCAACTTTCCACTCGCCAGCGGTGGTGTAATGCCAATAGCGCAAATAATTCGTATTGAATCCGGAACCTTCGACCGACATAGTGCCATAGGTATAACCCGACTCGCCGGACTCGGCTAGGAACGCGCCAGCTGGCTCTGAGTCTAATAGAGAAAGCTCCATCTGCTCGTCCATATACGTACCGTAGACAATACTTGCAGATTCATTGCCAATCCCCGGCGCCATGCCTGGAACGAAAATTCTTAGATGATCGACGCCAAAGCGCGTTGCGGCGCGGCGCCCTCCTCTAAAATTTATGGAGGCGATCAGGAGCGAATCAGCCTCGATGAGTGACTCCACTGTGTTATCGATGGTTTCACTAGCTGGGGCAGTCTCTGCTAAAAGCAGATCGGTCTCGTGAATATCGGGTTCTACTTCCAGACTTAGCACGCCGGGTACCCTTACCAGCATGTCAGCAACCATGCGCCATTCGCCGTCGAATTTGCGCCAAATAGTGACAAAGTGTCCATAAGAGCGGCGCAGCTCCTCACCAGACCCAGCCGAATATCGATAAGGACCGCTAGTAAGGCCTAGATCACCTGCTCTAGAGAAATCGATATAATTGGCTTTTGATTCGAGTGTTGAGTTGAGACGATCTTTGGGACTAACTTGCTCATAGAGGAGGCGAGCATCCACCGGGCCACGGCGAAACAGCACCGCACCCTCGCCGAACACGTCGAGAAAGGCTTGGTTCATTCCAAGGGTTCTCGAGCGCTCCGCAAACGCGGTATCTGTTACCCTTAAGCTTTCCCAGACACTGGTTCGATTACTCGATTGCGCTAGAAGAGAGGGTGAATTCGATAATGTTAGGAAAGCCAGAAGTGCAATAATTGACGACTTCATGGACGCACCACTTGATTATAGTTCTGGGATTGTTCCGGTCTCGTCATGGAGTATGTACCAATCTATTCAGTAGGTATAGACGATTTGGGAAATTTAAGACACAGAAAGTCACATTCTAGTCGCCAAATCGTACGTGTGTTCCGTTTCATCGCGCATCGTGATGACTTTAGTCGCTACAAACAAGTAGTATTGGGGTTACTGACAATCTAATACCAGCCCTTAGTTTGGCGGAAAACGAATATCGCAGTCCGGAGAAATTGAGCCTATATGTCCGTGTACTTGGAATCTTTTAATCTTTCCTCTGCCCCATTCTCTTCGACTCCAGAAACGCGCTTCTATGTCGAAAACAATCCGCACGAATCTCTATTTAACTTGATGATCAACGAGATCAACAAGGCCGACGGCTTTGTTCGCATCATCGGTGAAGCCGGGGCTGGCAAGACCATTCATTGCCGAAAGCTATTGAACGCTTTGCGTTGCCATAAGACGCGATACAAGGTGATCCATATTCCAAACCCGAGACTTAGCGAAGAAGGCCTTTACTTGGCAATCGCCCAAGAGCTTAAAATAAAGACCTCCTCAACGCGAAACAAATTGCGTAAGAGCCTCATCTCCAATCTGAGCAAGCAACAGACAAAGAAACATCGCAACACTGTCATTGTTATCGATGAAGGACAGTCGATGCCAGATGACACGCTAGAGGCCCTCATGGAACTGCTCGACCACTGTGTAGAGGGTCGTAAGCTCTTGCGAGTAGCACTTTTCTCTATGCCCTTGGACAAATCTCAAGAAGACTTACCGTCATTTAGACTACTGCGCGACCGCATTACCCTAGAGCGAGAACTACGTCCTTTCGCCTGCGAGGGGGTAACCCGGTATATAAACACCAGACTGAATAAGGCGGGCGCAATGGGCCATGCGCTCTATTCGGACGAAGCGATCGATTTAATTGCGAAGGGCAGCAAAGGCATACCTAGACTCATCAATCTACTCGCGCATAAGTCTTTAATGAATACCTACAACGCAAAACTTCAACAAGTTCAAGGCCTTCAAGTTCGACTAGCTATTGCCGCTACCGAGTTCAGTGCCGCTGACATAGACGAACACAAACCCAATTGGCTAAATCGCTTGCGCAAAAAGAGCGCGTAAACCTCAATTTCACCCACACCAGTTGTTTCGAACAATCGCTCCGTTATAATCACTCTCGCTAAACCAACCCCGTATACTGGCACTTACCGTGCTCATCGCAGGACATGATAATGCAACACCCTATCTGGACTAAATTAGACGAAGAGGCACGCCTTAGTGTGCAAACAGAACCGCTCCTCGCGAGTTATGTTTACGCCTGCATTCTGAATCACGGCAGTCTAGGCTCTGCTTTGAGCTTTATTTTAGCGAATAAACTTTCTGACGAGGTGATGCCAGCGATCGCCGTTCGTGAACTCTTTGAGGCAGCTTACAAAGAATCACCTGAGATGATCGATAACGCGATCTCCGATATGCAGGCTGTATTTGATCGTGATGCGGCAACAAACTCCTATCTGCCTATACTCTTGTTTTTAAAAGGCTATCAGTCAATACAGGTCCATCGGCTTGCTCACTTCCTGTGGAACAAAGGTAGAAAGACCCTAGCGCTTTTCATGCAAAGCCGTAACTCGGAAGTGTTCGGCGTCGATATCCATCCTGCTTGCATAATGGGCAAAGGAATTATGTTCGATCATGCTACCGGCATTGTCATTGGCGAGACTACAGTGATAGAGGACGATGTCTCAATCATGCAATCTGTGACACTTGGCGGCACAGGTAACGAGACGGGTGATCGACATCCAAAGATACGCTCCGGCGTTTTGATATCCACTGGAGCTAAGGTCTTGGGTAATATCGAAATAGGTATTGGCGCAAAAGTTGGCGCAGGAAGCGTTGTCTTAGAAGATGTAGAGCCTCATACCACGGTAGTGGGTGTGCCTGCACACCGCGTAGGCAAGCCCTGTTCCGACAACCCTGCTCGTACCATGAATCAATCAGTGTATGACACTTGATATGGTGAAAACATAAAATCTGCACAAACAATGCCTCACTTATGGCTGGCCATACTAAGCACAGTGCGAAGCAAATCAAAGGCGACAACCTGTTTATCGAGCGAAGGGTACTTTAGATATCCTTCGCTCGATAAAATTCTCTATAAGTGTTTCTCCGCATAAGCTGCAAGTATAGAGCGCGGCACACCCTGCAATTGAAGACTGCCACCATGATCAAAGTTTTTGAAGCGTTCTGTTAGATACGTAAGTCCAGAGCTAGTCGGGCTGAGATAGGGTGTGTCGATCTGCGCAAGGTTTCCCAAGCAAATTACTTTCGATCCAGTCCCCGCTCGTGTAACGATGGTTTTTATCTGATGAGGAGTTAGATTCTGCGATTCATCTATCAGTATCAGACTTTGCTGAAAACTGCGCCCGCGTATAAAGTTCAATGATTTAAAGAGAAGCGGCACCTTCGCGAGAACATACTCGATACTACTAGAGCTACTATCATCGTCCCAGTGCAATGCCTCCAAATTATCGGTTATAGCGCCCAACCAAGGCTCCATTTTCTCCTCTTCCGTCCCTGGTAGAAAGCCGATATCCTCATCTAAGCCTTGAGTACTGCGCGTTGCGATAATTCGCCGGTAGATTTTATTAGGAACCGTCATCTCTATTGCCGCGGCAAGCGCCAAAATTGTCTTACCTGAACCCGCGGCGCCTGTAAGATTGACCAAATGCACATCAGGGTCCAACAATAGATTCAAGGCCATTGCTTGATAGGCGTCTCGCGGCCTCAAGCCCCACGTCTCCTTGCTCATCAATTCTTCAAGATCGAGATGCCGCAGAGTTATTCGTTCTTTGCCTACTTTCACCACGCGAGCTAGAAAGCCGGTCTTGTCATAGAGAAACTGGTTTGGATAGAGCGCTTGAGGTATCACGTTCCTAGGCAAATGGTAGAGCGTAAAGGCATGACAATGCTCTGTTTGCACATTTTCGACTTCGTCCCAGAAGCTATGCTGAAACTCGATATAGCCCTTGTTTAACTGTGTGATATCGCTCAATAGCTGATCGCTGTGATAGTCCTCCGACTCGATACCACAACCACGTGCTTTAAGGCGCATGTTGATGTCTTTAGTAACCAACACTGTGCGCCTACCAGGAAAACGTTGCTTGAGATAAGCGACATCATTGAGGATTTTATTGTCATTCAGGTGGGTAGGTAGGAGTACAACATTCTCTGGCGTTTCGGTCATCAGTACCGACAGGCTTCCACAGGAGCCTATTTTCTTACCCCTTGGGATAGGCACCCCTTCCTCTACATCTTGCGGCGGCGCTCGCCCTAGAATCGCGTCTATCTCGCGAATAGCTTGTCGACAATCCGCTGCTATAGCGATCTTACCACTCTTTAGTTTGTCGAGTTCTTCGAGCACTGTGATTGGAATGATGACGTGGTGTTCGTCGAAGTTCTTTATCGCGGTAGGGTCGTGGATTAAAACATTTGTGTCGAGGATGTAGAAGATGGGGCTTTCGTTTTCTGGCTGAACTTGCGAATTACTCACGAGTTTAACGTCTGCCATAAGGATACACCTTTCTAGAACTACGGTTGCTGGAAAACCTAGTTGAAAATAGCGTGTCTATATGGCATCAGTGTGACAAACAACGACCGACTGAGCAATACAGTAACTCAAAATTTTTTTAGTTTTTAAAATGCAGGCGCGCTTAGCGTGATAGTAGCCGTCACATGTTGGTGGATCCTTCGAGGGTTCTATTTTAGCTCACTGCTTGGATATAACCACTCTAAAACCTATAAATGGCCTGCGCGCCCCTGGGTCTGCAGCTCCACGAACAGCGGCGCGGGCGTTATTCCCTTCATCATTGTAAGAGCCTCCTCGTATAACCCATAAGGCATCTTCGGAAAGATTAACGCGGTTGTTCGTCGAATCGAATGGATATTCCTGATACGCACTTCGTGTCCACTCCCAAACGTTTCCGCTCATGTCTGCGAGATCGAATAGACACTCGGGGCAAGTAAAACTTCCCACAGGTAAAGTACCTCCACTCGCTATGTTCGCGCGTTGCGACTGCATCTGATTGCCCCAAGGGTAGATGCGACCGTCACTGCCTTTTGCCGCCTTCTCCCATTCAGCCTCATTGGGTAGAGTTACATGAGCTCCCTGGTCCAGAAACTCTCTAAGTGGCGGTGGTAAGAATGCTAGCTCACGTAGCGCACTATCTAGCCAACGAGAATATGCTACGGCATCGGTCCAAGAGACATAAGCGGCAGGGTAATTTAGCGCCTGCTCTTGGGATTGTGGGTCAGCACGATAATTTGTCGCTTCCACGAAAGCAGCAAATTGAGCAGTGGTAACCTCAAATCGAGAAATATAATAATCAGGTAACTCTACAATGCCCTGCCTACGAGTTTCAGACCAACGCTCATTCTCAAAAGCCATAGGATCAATGAGTGGATTACTGCCCATCGGGAAACTACCTTCAGGTATAGGCACAAAACCTAGCATATCGTCATCGGGTAGAAACCAAGCATCGGACCTGAAGCCGTCTAACTGTGTTGCTAGCTCCGCCGTCGTAGAAATACTCTGGGCAAAAACAGACTGTATACACAAAATAGCCGTTACCAACACGGCACAGTAGTCACGGACTCTCGCTCGCCAATTCCTTGGCATAGAATTTCTTTTTTTCACGACCATCAAACCCTTTTCGTTCTTTGCGTGAGGTGGAATACCACAGTTCTATCAGAGTACTGCAACACTAGGGCAGGCATACGCCCAGCCATGTTCGCAGGCACGTGCATACAACTCTGGCTCAGACATTTCCATTAGGTTCTGTCCGCCTTCCCGTAGCAGGAGTCGTAAATCGAAAGCCCGCGGCTCTGTAACAGAGATTGTACTTGGGTCGAGAAAATTCAAACAACCCGCTTGAAAACGTAGCTCACAAGCACGGGAGAAATACCCTAGAGCGCGCTCTTGGTCCGCCTCAACATACTTACCAGAATAGTATTGAGCGCCAATCTCATTGCATGCCCAACCAGAATTATCGGTACAGTATGTCGACTCCAACAGTAGCATGCGATCACAGGCATGGACACGGCCCTCTTCGCAAGCTTGTGCCCAGAAGGGCAAACTATCGCCGACATGACGGCTGTCGGTTTTACCCAATAAACTCATACTTGCAAAAAACACTATCCATACCGCCATATGCCCGAGGTTAGCACGACGGCTTGGCGTAACTCCTAGGCCTAACCGCTCTAAGGTTTTATTGTTTCTCAATGGCAGAACCATACGATCGATCCACTGTACGCTCAAATTCAACAATGGCACGCAAAGTAATTTATCGTAAAACGTGGGCGTGCCGAACATGTCAAGAATGGTATAGAGGATGAACACCCCAATGCCGTATAGGACACCAAAAAATAGTTTACCAGTTGGGGTTCTCGGAGAGGTCGAAGGGTCTGTCACTAACAAGTGCAAACCTAGAAATACAGCCGTTGGAATTTCCGAATCTAAGAAATAGGGAACGCCGGTAATCGAGAAATAGAGGCCACTGAGGGCGAACAACACTATTGCAGCAGAGGCAGCGACGAGTGTAATCGAGAAAAAATACATGACGACCAGGCCGCCAATGAACAGATAGGTATAAATACCTGGCGCAAGACTCAGCGTAGAGGCGATCTGAGCGCCCCAGGTAATATCAGTAGTTCCTGTTATGATCAGAACTAGAGAGAACAAACCGAGGGTAAATGCCGATGGGTTGAAAATGTGGGTCATGCGCCCATCTCGATTCCAACGCACGAACTCTTTGCCCATGAACCCAACTGCAATCATGATGAACTGAAGATAGAACCAGTCATCACGAAACCACATAAATAAGTTGGTGCTAAAGATAATCGGAAAAGGCCCGAACCCCAGCAAATAAGTATCGCGCCTAGACCAGGCCAACATCATGTCGAAGGCATAAGCAAAAAACAGCTGAGCGAGAAGCAACAAGGCGTATTCCTGCACAGGAGGCCACGCCCAACCCCAATAGATATACACCGACATATGCACCATAGCTTGGATATAGTGCTGTGGCTTGGGTTTAGTTAAAACAAAACCTTTACGTTTTCCGCCACTTACGACTCTTCTAAAGAGGAACACAGACCACAAAAGCAAGACTGTACAAGCACCCCAAAAGGAGGTGCTAAGAGTGTCGTTGCTTTGAATACGAGGTAAGAGTGAGACAAGGAACAAGGCTAAAATAAATACGCCAGGTATCAGCAACATTTGTTTAGGCGAGAGCAAGACACTCGTAGTGTCATTTACTTCATTTCTGTTTACAGCGCCTTTGCCTTCCTGAGGGCGACTCTTGTGGGTAGCGGACTGCATGAAGAACACTCTTCTTATCATTGGGAAAATAGATGCGAAAGATGATAAACCAGCGCCCTAGCCAATACAATTTGAATCAATCTTCGTACGCTGTACACAGCCCAAAGCGCTTTCAATTGAGGTAGCGAAGCGTTTACACTCTTTCTCGGTCTGTACAGTTGCGCCTACTCTAATCTACTAAAAGTATACTAGAGTCTGCGCCATAAGCTTTGTCTCATAAAAATCAGCACGGAGTGAAAACGATGGTTAAGCGAATATTAGGAATCGGCTTAGTAGTGGCCGTTACAACGGGGCTAGTTACAGTCTCTGCACAACAGAGTGAGCCTACCCCAGAGCAAGTCGCTGCTCAAGCTACGGAAACGCGACAAGGCCTATTCAAGGTGCTGTCTTACAATTTGGGCGCGATTAGCGGCATGGCAAGAGGCACTGTAGAGTTTGATGCAGCAATTGCTGAGCGAAACGCCAACCGTATCGCGGCACTCGCTCCAATGATTCCTGAGATGTTTGCTGCGCACGATACGCGTGCATTTGATGTTGAAACAGAAGCCTTGCCGATTATCTGGGACCGTATGGACGAGTTTCAAGAAAAAGCAAACAACCTTGTGAATGGGGCAAATACTTTTGCTGCAATCGCGAAAACTGGCGATCGTAACGCCATAATTGGCGGAATTCGCGCATTTGGTGGCAACTGTGGCAGCTGCCACGAAACCTTCCGCGTAGACTGAATCTAAACTCCGGCGCTCAGCATCGCTTTTAGGGCGATGTTAGCGCGGGTGTTTGAAGAAGGCAGCTAACGCATTGCGATCTTCTTCCGTCAACATTGCCGTATTGTGTTCTATTACGGACTCCATTTCACCGCCGATATACTCGCCATCAGCCTTCATCCCTAGGAATAGGAAAAAGGCGAAATCGTCTGTGCTCCAATTCAGTAATCCCTCAGCGTCTATCGCATCGGCATGGCTCTCGCCCAGTGTCGCACCCGCAAACTCCTGATCGAGCATCGGAATGCCTAATCCATTACGTGGCGTGTGGCATTCACCACAATGACCAAGATTACGAGCCAGGTAAGCCCCGCGCAGAACGACTGGATCGTCACTTAGCACTGGGGGCGCGTCTCCCGCTAAATCTGCCATGACATTCCAACCAGCAAGCATCCAACGTTGCAGCCATGCAGGTGTTTCATGAGAAGGCACTCGATTGACCACTGGCTCTAAGGAAAGCAGATAGGCACCTATGTCGAGCACATCCTGATCGGTCATCCCTGCATATGCTCGATAAGGAAAAGCTGGGAAGTAGAACTGTCCTTCAGGACTTCGCCCGTGCTTTAACGCTAGTAGGAAGTCTTTAGCTTCCCAGCCACCAATGCCTGTATCGCTGTCCGGTGTGATATTCGGAGCATAGAAAGTCCCAAACTCTGAAGCGAGCGCCATACCGCCACTTAAGCCCTGTGTTTCCTGTCCCTCATGGCAACTAATGCAACCGCCGGCATTGATGAGATAGGCTCCCCTTTGAACACTTGCCTCGCTTGTATCAAGAGGTTTAGAAGTAACCGATGGGACCCTAAATAGCCATATCAATACCACTAGGGCGAACCCTACCGCTACTAGCCCGATGCTTATGCGTTTAGTCATGAATTACCTATCTACTAACTACTTCTTAAAAAACCTTGCTGCGGAGTATATCTAAGTTAAGTAGTAAAGTAGTACCCATATACAAGGCAAGTCGTACCTCGCGCATCGTTCAAAATCTCGCTGAAATTGAAAACTGAGCTAGCAGACCTTCAAGTCTGCTATAAAAACATAGATCTCTATTCCCAAACCACCTAGATTGACAATTCGCAAGGATATACGATGACTTTCCTGTAAAAATTGACCTACCTAAAAATAATAGAGGATAACAATATGCGCATTACCACTTTACTGACTGCCGTCGTTCTGGCCTCCTGCGCGTCGGGATCGTTGGCTCAGTCTACTCAAGAGCTTATCGCAGAGGCCGTAAGGCCACTGCCTGAAGATCTCCGCGCAAATGCCACAGTGTACCGATACGATCCCACAACTGGTGATCGTGTTGTACTTCGCCAGGGTAGTAATCATGTCGAATGCCGACCCAAAGACGAGGAAGGCTTCACTCGATGTACACCTACGGCAAATGCATCACGTAGTGATATGAGCGCAAAGCTGCGAGCACAAGGTATGTCAGATGAGGATGTTAACGCGACTCTTGAAACTGCAGAGGCCAGAGGTCTCGTGAACCCCCGCATTTTTGGGTCTTTGAGTTACCGACTGTTTGACGAACCCGACCGTATTCAATTGCTATGGATCATCTCAGTACCTAATGCCACGCCAGAGCAACTAGGTATGCCTACAGGCTCACAACGAGACAACTCTTTGGCAGGACATGGCACGCCCTGGATGATGAACCCAGGCACTCCTGGCGCCCACTTGATGATTCCTATCAACGGCACCGAGTTGTCGAATAAGCCGCAATAAGACTAGTCGACATCGCTGCCTTCTAGCCTGGCTTTATTCCAGACATAAAAAAACCCCCAAGCAGATTACTGCTTGGGGGTTTTTGGTTTAAGAGCCTGACAATGTCCTACTCTCACATGGGGAGACCCCACACTACCATCGGCGCTGAGCACTTTCACTTCTGAGTTCGAGATGGGATCAGGTGGTTCACACTCGCTATGGTCGTCAGGCAATTCTTTTCGCACTCACCGCCCCCTTGGGCCATGAGCACTGGTTCGTGACAATCGGGTGAATGAACTTCTTTGTTAACTCATTTTCGCTTATACAAGTGCGTCTGTCGATCAGATCGTTGCAAAACACATCTCTTTTTCAAAAGCCTGTGATTATATGGTCAAGCCTCACGTGCAATTAGTACTGGTTAGCTCAATGCATCACTGCACTTACACACCCAGCCTATCAACGTCCTAGTCTTGAACGGCACTTTAGGAGGATCAAGTCCTCAGGGAGATCTCGTCTTGAGGGGGGCTTCCCGCTTAGATGCTTTCAGCGGTTATCCTGTCCGAACATAGCTACCG